>NZ_JAUYNP010000070.1 GCF_030696055.1 Pseudomonas sp.
AGCAGGCTCCGGCGCGGCCACGAACGAAACGGGAACAGACCCTACATGCGAATAGTCGCCGACGAAAACATTCCCCTGCTCGATGAGTTTTTTGCCGGTTTCGGCGAGATCCGCCGTTTGCCCGGTCGGGCCATAGACGCGGCCGCCGTGGCCGATGCCGAGTTGCTGCTGGTGCGCTCGGTGACCCGGGTCGACCGCGCGCTGCTGCAAGGCTCGAAAGTGAGCTTTGTCGGCACCTGCACCATAGGCACCGACCACCTGGACCTCGACTATTTCCAGCAGGCCGGCATCGCCTGGGCCAGCGCGCCGGGCTGCAATGCCCGCGGCGTGGTGGATTATGTGCTGGGCAGCCTGTTGCTATTGGCCGAGCAGCAAGGCGTCGACCTGGCGACGCGCACCTATGGCGTGGTCGGTGCCGGCCAGGTCGGCAGCCGTCTGATCAAGGTGCTGCGCGCCCTGGGCTGGCGCGTGCTGGTCTGCGATCCGCCACGCCAGGCGGCGGAGGGCGGCGACTTTGTCAGCCTGCAGCAGGTAGTGGCCGAGTGCGATGTGCTGAGCCTGCACACCCCGCTCGAGCCCGAGGGCGAGCACGCCACCCGGCATCTGTTCGACGCGGCGCGTTTGGCTCAGCTCAAAACCGGCGCTTGGCTGATCAATGCCAGTCGCGGCGCCGTGGTGGATAACCAGGCCCTGCGCCAGCTGTTGCCCCAGCGCACCGACCTGCAGGTGGTGCTGGATGTCTGGGAAGGCGAGCCGCAGGCGGATGTCGAACTGGCCGCCCTGTGCCGCATCGCCACCCCGCATATCGCCGGTTACAGCCTGGACGGCAAGTTGCGCGGCACGGCGCAGATCTATCAGGCGTTGTGTCGGCACTTGGCCGTGACGTCCAGCGTCAGCCTGGAGCAGCTGATGCCGGCGCCCTGGTTAAGCGAGTTGGCTATAGCTGCCAGCGCAGATCCGAGTTGGGCCTTGGCCACCCTCTGCCGCGCGGTGTATGACCCGCGCCGCGACGATGCGGATTTTCGCCGCAGCCTGCAGGGCGATGCGCCGGCGCGCCGCGCGGCCTTCGATGGCTTGCGCAAGCATTACCCCATGCGCCGCGAGATAGATGGCTTAAGTATTCGCCTTAATGGCCAGGCGCCAGGCTTGCAGCAGCTGGTAACGGCGCTGGGCGCGACACTGCGCCAGGCATAATTGCACGATTAAAAAGGCGATGTACCCGTTATGGGTTGCAAGCAAAACTCTGGCACGGATCGTAGGTTGGGCTGAGCTGCGCAAAGCCCAACAAGGCCAAATGGGCGGCAAGGGTTGCGCCTGAATCATCGCCGTTGGGCTTCGTCGCTGCGCGCCTCAACCCAACCTACGTGGCCGTTCTACAAGGTTCAACACGCAACGGAGACATAAGGATTAGCCCGGACGTTTTGCACTGTCCGGGCTTGGCAAAACGGGCTGATATTTAGCGGTGCGTGGCCGGGGTTACCCAGCTTTTCTCCAGCTCGCTGCAGGCGCGCTGGATCATAGATTCGGTGATGGGAACCTCGCGGCCCTGGGCGTCGATAAGAAAGCCGCCCACCGGTTGCTGCGGCGGCATCGGGATAACGCGGGGTTGGTTGGTCTGCTTGTGCATGCTCATGGCCGGTCTCCTGATCAGGTGGTGCGCGCAGTCTAGAAGAGCCAGATGAACGCGCTGTGACAGCTGCAACGACGGCAAAGCGTCGAACACTACAGCTCCTTGGCGGCCGTGCAGTCACTGTGGCAAAACGCCTGGGGCGGCTGAGGCCGTGTTGGAAAAATTTACGAGGTAGCGATGGCGTTATTTCATCTGGGCTTGATTATCAATCCCCTGGCCGGTCTGGGCGGGCCGGCTGGTCTCAAGGGCAGCGATGGCGTGGCCGAACAGGCCCTGGCCCTGGGCAGCGTGCCACGCGCGGCGCAGCGTACCCGCACGGCCCTGGAGTGCCTGCTGCCGCTGCGCGAGCGCCTGGAATTTGTCACCTTTGCCGGGCCCATGGGCGCCGACTTGCTGGCCGAGATGGGCTTCGCCCATCGGCTGGTCGGTGCGCCGCAGGAGGGCCCGAGCAGCGCCGCCGATACCCGGCAGGCGGTGGAGTCGTTGCAAGAGGCCGGCGTGGCCGTGATCCTGTTTGCCGGTGGCGACGGCACCGCGCGGGATATCTGCGCGGCGGTGCGTGAAGGCCAGCTGGTGCTGGGTATTCCGGCCGGGGTGAAGATTCAGTCCGGGGTCTATGCCATCAGCCCGCGCGCCGCCGGCGAGCTGACGGCACGGCTGATCGAAGGCGGCCTGGTGCGCCTGAGCAGCGGCGAGGTGCGTGATATAGACGAAAACGCCCTGCGTGAAGGCAAGGTCACGGCACGCTGGTACGGCGAGCTGTGCGTGCCGCAAGAGGGCGGCTATATGCAGCAGGTCAAGCAGGGCGGCGTGGAGTCCGAAGAACTGGTGCTCGGCGATCTGGCCGACTGGCTGCAGGATAGCTGGGAGGCGGATGTGCGCTACGTCTTCGGCCCCGGTTCGACCCTGCACGGCCTGGCGCAGAACCTGGGGCTGCAGACCACGCTGCTGGGCGTCGATGTGATTGAGAACGGCCAGCTGCTCGCCACTGACGTGACCGAGGCGCAGCTGTTCGAGCTGGTCAACGGCCATCCGGCGCGCCTGCTGGTCACCGCCATCGGCGGCCAGGGCCATATTATCGGTCGTGGCAACCAGCAGATCAGCCCACGGGTGCTGCGCGCCATAGGTCTTGAGCACTTGCGGGTGGTGGCGACCAAACGCAAGCTGGGCACCCTGCAAGGCCGGCCCTTGCTGGTGGACAGCGGCGACGTGCAGCTGGACGATGGCTTCCCCGATGTGGTGCGGGTCTGGGCGGGGTATAAGGAAGAACTGCTCTATCCCGTGGGACGGTGAAAACGCTTGTGCGGTTGATAGTGATTGGTGAAGGAGGGCCAAATGCGGGTATTTCTGTGCGTGTTGCTGGGTTGGTTGCTGGCTGTCGAAGCCAGCGCGTTGCAACCCGAACAATTGGTGACTGCGGCCCGCGAGCAGGTCGGCGTGACCCTGGGCTATGACCCCACCTACCGCCGCCTAAGCTATCCGAACGGCGATGTACCGCTGGCCAGCGGCGTCTGCACCGATGTGCTGATCCGCGCGCTGCGCCAGCAGGGCCTGGATCTGCAGCAGGCGGTGCACCAGGATATGCGCGCGCATTTCCAGCTGTATCCGCGAGACTGGGGACTAAGCCGCCCCGACAGCAATATCGACCACCGCCGCGTGCCCAATCTGATGACCTGGTTTAAGCGCCAGGGCTGGGCGCTGCCACTCAACCAGGAGGTCGCGCGCTTTCGCGCCGGCGATATAGTCACCTGGGATCTGGGCGGCGGCCTGAGCCATATCGGCATTATCAGCGACCGCCAAGCTGGCAGCGGGGTGCCCCTGGTGCTGCACAATATCGGCCGCGGCACCCAGGAAGAAGACATCCTGCTGCGCTTTACCATCACCGGCCATTACCGCATTCCAGCGGCCTGACTGGAGTAGCATCAGGCCTATTCAGGTATAGGAGTTGGGCATGACGGATCAAGCGCTTCCCCCCTTTATTCAGCCCGGCGAGCGGGTGGTACTGTTCGATGGGGTGTGCAAACTGTGCAATGGCTGGGCGAAGTTCTTGATCCGGCATGACCGCCAGCAGCGCTTTCGCCTGGCCTCGGTGCAGTCGGCGCAGGGCCAGGCGCTGCTGGCCTGGTTCGGCCTGCCCACCGAGCGTTTCGACAGCATGGCGCTGATCGAGGACAGGCAACTGCTGGTGCGCTCGGAGGCCGTGCTGCACATAGTCGCGCAACTGCCAGGGCCTTGGCGGCTGCTGGCGCTGCTGCGGCTGATTCCGCGGCCGCTGCGCGACTGGTGTTATGACCGTATCGCGCTGAATCGCTACCGCCTGTTCGGCCGCTACGACAGCTGCCTGTTGCCGAGCGCCGACCATGCCCGGCGTTTCCTGCATGACTGACGGCTATTTAGCTTGATTTAGGGTGAACAGCCCCCACCTAGGAGCCTGTCCGATAATAGCAATTGACTGCAAACTGTAGGTTGGCGCTGAGGAACGAAGCCCAACAAAGTCAGCATGTTGGGCTTCGCGGAGCTCAGCCCAACCTACAAAAATCCGTATTCTCGGACAGGCTCCTAGCATGGACGTACCCTTGTCCTCCCTCCAGAACCTTAGCGCCCCAGCGCCCAGTAGCGAGTGCTTATGCTTTCGATCCTGTCTTCCCGCCAGCGCAATGCCTTGCGCATGGCCTGGCGTTTCGTCGCGCCTTATCGCTGGCGCGTGATCGGGGCCTTGTTGGCGCTGATGTTTACCGCGGCCATCACCCTGTCCATGGGCCAGGGCATCAAGCTGCTGGTCGATCAGGGCCTGGCCACTCAGTCGCCAGCCGCCTTGCAGCAGTCGATCGGGCTGTTCTTCGTGCTGGTGTTGGCCCTGGCCATCGGCACCTTTAGTCGTTTCTATCTGGTGTCCTGGATCGGCGAGCGCTTTGTCGCCGATATCCGCAAGTGCGTGTTCAATCACCTGATCGAGCTGCATCCGGGCTTCTATGAAAGCAATCGCAGCTCGGAGATCCAGTCGCGCCTGACCGCCGACACCACGCTGCTGCAGTCGGTGATCGGTTCCTCCCTGTCGATGGCGCTGCGCAACCTGATCATGCTGGTCGGCGGCAGCGTGCTGCTGGTGGTGACCAACCCCAAGCTCAGCGGCATAGTGCTGATGGCGCTGCCGCTGGTGGTGGCGCCCATCCTGATTTTCGGCCGCCGGGTGCGTGCGCTGTCGCGCCTGAGCCAGGATCGGGTGGCGGATGTCGGCAGCTATGTCGGCGAGGCGCTGGGGCAGATCAAGACGGTGCAGGCCTATAACCATCAGGATGAGGACGTGCGCCGTTTCGGCCTGTCCGCCGAGGCGGCCTTCGATATCGCGCGTAAACGCATCAAGCAGCGCGCCTGGCTGATCACTGTGGTCATAGTGCTGGTGCTCGGTGCGGTGGGGGTGATGCTCTGGGTCGGTGGCATGGACGTGATAGCCGGGCGCATATCCGGTGGCGAGCTGGCGGCCTTCGTGTTCTATAGCCTGATAGTTGGTGGCTCGTTCGGCACCCTGAGCGAGGTGATAGGCGAACTGCAGCGCGCCGCCGGCGCCGCCGAGCGCATCGCCGAGCTGCTGCAGGCGCGCAATGAAATCACCCCGCCAGTGGCCGATGGCCTGACGCTGCAGCAGCCGGTAGAAGGGCGTATCGAGCTGCAGGGGCTGCGTTTCGCCTACCCCTCGCGCCCCGGCAGCTTCGCCGTGGATGGCATCGATCTGCGGGTCGCGCCGGGAGAAACCCTGGCTCTAGTTGGCCCGTCGGGCGCCGGCAAGTCGACCCTGTTCGATCTGCTGCTGCGCTTCTTCGACCCGCAGGTCGGAAGCATCCTGATCGACGGCCAGCCGATCCAGCGCCTCGATCCCCATGAGCTGCGCCGCAGCTTCGCCCTGGTGTCGCAGAACCCGGCGCTGTTCTTCGGCTCGGTGGCGGACAATATCCGCTACGGCAAGACGACGGCGAGCCTGGCCGAGGTCGAGGCGGCCGCCAGAGTCGCCCATGCCCACGAGTTCATCATGCAGCTGCCCGATGGCTATCAGACTCACCTGGGCGATGCGGGCCTGGGCCTCTCCGGCGGCCAGCGCCAGCGCCTGGCCATCGCCCGCGCGCTGCTGGTGGATGCGCCGATCCTGCTGCTGGATGAAGCCACCAGCGCCCTGGATGCCGAGAGCGAGCACCTGATCCAGCAGGCCCTGCCGCGCCTGATGCAAGGGCGCACCACCCTGGTGATCGCCCACCGCCTGGCCACGGTCAAGAGCGCCGACCGCATCGCGGTGATCGAGCAGGGCAAGCTGGTGGCCATCGGCACGCATGCCGAGCTGGTCGGCAGCAGCCCGCTCTATGCGCGCCTGGCCGAGCTGCAATTCAACAGCGACGCCGTAGAGACGGTCTGAATAAGGAACAGCGAGTTGATCGATAAGGAATTCAGGGTGGTGGTGCTGGGCGGTTACGGCAACTTCGGCAGCGTCATAGTCCAGCGCCTGTGCACTATCGCCGGCATCCGCGTGTGGGTCGCCGGGCGCGACTTGGCCAAGGCTGAGCGCTTGGCAACCCAGGTCGGCTGCCAGGCCGTGCGTCTGGATGGCAACCAGATGGATCTGGCCGAGCGCCTGCGCGAGTTGCAGGTGGATCTGCTGATTTCCACCGCCGGGCCTTTCCAGGGCCAGGATTATCGGGTGGCGCGGGCGGCTATCGCGGCGGGGGCGCATTACCTGGATCTGGCCGATGCCCGCGCGTTTGCCTGCGGCATCACCGAACTGGACCAGGCGGCGCGCCAGGCCGGGGTGCTGGTGTGCAGCGGGGCCAGCTCGGTGCCGGCGCTGAGCGCCGCGGTGATCGACCAGCTGCTGCCGCAGTTCGGCCGCCTGGATAGCATCTGGCACGGCATCAGCTCCTCGGAGAAGACCCCGGGGGTCTCGACCCTGGCGGCGGTGCTCAACTATTGCGGCAAGCCCTTGCGCCAATGGCGTGACGGCGCCTGGCGCGCGGTCTATGGCTGGCAGGACTTGGCGACCCATGGCTTTCCCGCACCTCTGGGGCGGCGCTGGCTGGGCAACTGCGATATTCCCGACCTGGAGCTGTTTCCCGCGCGTTATCCGGGGGTGCGCAGTGTGCGCTTCTCGGCGGGCGTCGGCTTGCGCCTGACCCAGTTCGGCACCTGGCTGCTGTCCTGGCTGGTGCGCGGCGGCTTGCTGCGCAGCGGCGTGCCCCTGGCCGCCTGGCTGCACCGCGGCGCGGTGTGGTTGGAGCCCTTGGGCGACGGCCTGAGCGGCATGTTCGTGCGCTTGCAGGGGCAAGACCTACAGGGCCAGCCCTTGAGCCTGTGCTGGGACATAGTCGCGGCGGATAACCATGGGCCGAATATCCCCTGCATGGCGGCGGTAGCCCTGGCGCGCAAGTTGGCGGCCAAGCAGCTGGAGCAGCGCGGCGCCATGCCCTGCCTGGGGCTGCTCAGCGTCGAGGAATACCTGGCCGAACTGGAGGGTTTGCGGGTCAGCGTGGGGGTACGGCCATGCTCTATCTGAGCCTGAAATACCTGCATATTCTCAGCGCCACCGTCCTGGTGGGCGTGGGCTTTGGCACGGCCTTCTACAAATGGATGGTCGACCGCAGTGGCGAGGTGCGCGCTATCGCCTATATGGGGCGCCTGGTGGTGCTGGCCGACTGGCTGTTCACCACGCCGGCGATCATCCTGCAGCCGCTGACGGGTCTGTGGATGCTGCAGATCGCAGGCTATCCGCTGGGCAGCGCCTGGATAGTCTGGACCCTGTTGCTGTACGCCTTGGCCGGCGCCTGCTGGCTGCCGGTGGTCTGGCTGCAGTACCGCATGCGTGCCCTGGCCTTGGCCGCTCTGGCTGCCGAGCAGGCGCTGCCGGCCGCCTATTGGCGCTATGCGCGTATCTGGTTCTATCTGGGTGTGCCGGCTTTCGTGGCCATGCTGGCGATCTATGCCTTGATGGTCTTTAAGCCGCTGTAAATCGGATATTTGCTGGCCGCAAACAACCCGCACAGTGGCTGGGCAGCCCGCGCGCCGGGCTGCTTGCCGCCCTAAGCGCCGCTTATCCAAGGCTATGTCCCAATTAGGTGTTGCATAAGATGAGCGGTTTGGTGGCGCGTAGCTTTTGTAGGGTGGGTTAGCGGCGCA
>NZ_JAUYNP010000072.1 GCF_030696055.1 Pseudomonas sp.
GGTCTGGGCGCTGACCTGGGAAGAGGCGATGGACCGTGGCCTGCGCGCCCTGGACGACATGCGCGTGCAGGGGGTGAAGACCACCGCCGCCTATTACCAGGAAATTCTGCGCAACCCCGAGTTCCGTAGCGGCCAGTTCAACACCAGCTTCGTCGAAAGCCATCCGGAACTGACCCAGTACTCGATCAAACGCAACCCATCGCACCTGGCGCTGGCCATCGCCACCGCCATCGCCGCCCACGCCGGCTTGTGAGGAGCTGAAAATGCCGAAGAAGATTTATGTAACCGACACCATCCTGCGTGACGCCCACCAGTCGCTGATCGCCACCCGCATGCGCACCGAAGACATGCTGCCGATCTGCGCCAAGCTGGATAAGGTCGGCTATTGGTCGCTGGAAGTCTGGGGCGGCGCGACCTTCGACGCCTGTGTGCGCTTCCTCAAGGAAGACCCCTGGGAGCGTCTGCGTCAACTGCGCGCGGCGCTGCCCAACACCCGCCTGCAGATGCTCCTGCGCGGGCAGAACCTGCTGGGCTACCGCCACTACAGCGACGATGTGGTGCGCGCCTTCGTGGCCAAGGCGGCGGTCAACGGCATCGACGTGTTCCGCATCTTCGACGCGATGAACGATGTGCGTAACCTGCGCGTCTCCATCGAGGCGGTGAAGGCCGCCGGCAAGCACGCCCAAGGCACCCTCTGCTACACCACCAGCCCGGTGCACACGGTCGAGGCCTTCGTCGCCCAGGCCAAGCAGATGGAGGCCATGGGCTGCGACTCGGTGGCGATCAAGGACATGGCCGGCCTGCTCACCCCCTATGCCACCGGCGAGCTGGTCAGGGCGCTGAAGGCCGAGCAGTCGCTGCCGGTGTTTATCCACTCCCACGACACCGCCGGTCTGTCCGCCATGTGCCAGCTGAAGGCCATCGAGAACGGCGCCGAGCATATCGACACCGCCATCTCCAGCTTCGCCTGGGGCACCAGCCATCCGGGCACCGAGTCGATGGTCGCGGCGCTGCGCGGCACCGAGTACGACACCGGCCTGGACCTGCCGCTGTTGCAGGAGATCGGCCTGTATTTCTACGCCGTGCGCAAGAAGTACCACCAGTTCGAGAGCGAGTTCACCGTGGTGGACACCCGCGTGCAGGTCAACCAGGTGCCGGGCGGCATGATGTCCAACCTGGCCAACCAGCTGAAAGAGCAGGGCGCGCTGCACCGCATCAACGAAGTGTTCGCGGAAATCCCGCGGGTGCGTGAAGACCTCGGCTTCCCGCCGCTGGTCACCCCGACCTCGCAGATAGTCGGTTCCCAGGCGGTGTTCAACGTGCTGGCCGGCGAGCGCTACAAGACCATCACCAACGAGGTGAAGCTCTACCTGCAAGGCCGTTACGGCAAGACGGCGGGTACGGTCAACGAGAAGCTGCGGCGCCAGGCGATCGGCAGCGAGGACGTGATCGAAGTACGCCCGGCCGACCTGATCAAGCCGGAGATGAGCAAGCTGCGCGAAGAGATAGGCGCCCTGGCCAAGTCCGAAGAAGACGTGCTGACCTACGCCATGTTCCCCGACATCGGGCGTAAATTCCTCGAGGAGCGCGCCGCCGGCACCCTGACCCCGGAAGTCCTGCTGCCGATCCCGGAAGCCGGTGCTGTGGCAGCGGCCGGCGGCGAGGGTGTGCCGACCGAATTTATCATCGACGTGCACGGCGAAAGCTACCGGGTGGATATCACCGGCGTGGGCCTGAAGACCGACGGCAAGCGCCACTTCTACCTGTCTCTCGACGGCATGCCGGAAGAGGTGGTGTTCGAGCCGCTCAACGACTTCGTCGCAGGCGCCGGCGGCAAGCGCAAGCACGCCAGCGCGCCGGGCGATGTCAGCACCAGCATGCCGGGCAATATAGTCGATGTGCTGGTCAAGGAAGGCGATGTGGTCAAGGCCGGCCAGGCCGTGTTGATCAGCGAAGCGATGAAGATGGAAACCGAGGTGCAGGCACCTATTGCCGGTACCGTGAAGGCGGTGCACGTGGCCAAGGGCGATAGGGTCAACCCGGGCGAAGTGCTGATCGAGATCGAGTAAGCCTTATGGCCTGACCGAGGTCGTTGACTGTTTCCCGCTGGGGGCCGCAAGGCCCCCTTCTTTTTGCGTCTAAACCAGTACTGGAACAGCGCCGGTTTAGGCGCACTTGGGTGTGATCAGCGCCGCTCGATAAGCGTCTAGCAGCCATAGTCCGGGGTGTGCTCGGGCACTGCTGCGAGCCTAAGCATGCAAGCGCTGTTGAACGAAATTCTCGATGAAGTCCGCCCGCTGATCGGCCAGGGCAAAGTGGCCGATTACATCCCCGCCCTGGCCGATGTGCCGGCCAACCAGCTGGGCATCGCGGTGTACAGCAACGACGGCGAGCTGTTCTACGCCGGCGATGCCCATACGGCGTTTTCCGTGCAGAGCATTTCCAAGGTGTTCAGCCTGGTGCAGGCCATAGGCCACAGTGGCGAGGAGATCTGGCAGCGCCTCGGCCATGAGCCGTCCGGGCAGCCGTTCAACTCCCTGGTGCAGCTGGAATTCGAGCGCGGCAGGCCGCGCAATCCCTTTATCAATGCCGGCGCCCTGGTGATCTGCGATATCAACCAGTCGCGCTTCGCCGCACCGGTGCTGTCGATGCGCGACTTCGTCCGCCGTCTGGCCGGCAACCCGGAGGTGCTGGTGGACAACCGGGTGGCCGAGTCGGAATACCAGCATCGCGCGCGCAATGCGGCGGCGGCCTACCTGATGCAGTCCTTCGGCAATTTCCATAACGATGTGGAGACGGTGCTGCGCAGCTATTTCAGCTGCTGCGCCCTGCGCATGAGCTGCGTCGACCTGGCCCGGGCCTTCTGCTTTCTGGCCAACCAGGGTTTCTGTATGCACAGCGGCGCGCAGATCCTCACGCCCAGACAGACCAAGCAGGTCAACGCGATCATGGCCACCAGCGGCCTGTACGACGAAGCCGGCAACTTCGCCTACCGGGTCGGCTTGCCGGGCAAGAGTGGGGTGGGTGGCGGTATTGTCGCGGTGGTGCCGGGACGCTTCAGCGTCTGCGTGTGGTCGCCGGAACTGAATGCGGCCGGTAATTCCCTGGCGGGTATCAAGGCGCTGGAGTTGCTTAGCGAGCGTATCGGCTGGTCGGTGTTCTAAGCCCCCGTCCACTATCTGTTGCGAGATCGTAGGGTGGGCGGCGCAAGCCAATGTCCGAGAGAGTGTCTCTATGGTTGCGCACCGCGTAACCCACCAGGCGGTAGGTCAGGGCGCGACGCTGGTGGGTTACGGTGCAGCATGAAGAATGGGTGGTGATTCGATCAGCACAGGCACCTAACCCACCATGTTTGGCGCAGGTTAGGCCGCAGCATAAAAAACGGGGTGCCGATTCGATCGGCACCCCGTTTTTCGTTGCTTACCCGACTGCGATAATCAGCCTGCAATCAGTTCCTTGGCCGCCTGACGGTGATCGGCGATCAACTGGGCTACATCCAGGCCTTCGATCTGCCCGTCGATCACTCGCCACTGGCCGCCGATCATCATCCGGTCGGCCTTGTCGGCGCCGCACAGCAGCAGGGCGGAGATGGGGTCGTGGCTGCCGGAGAAGCGCAGCTCGTCCAGCTTGAAGAAGGCCAGGTCGGCCTGCTTGCCCACTGCCAGTTCGCCGATATCGCTGCGCCCCAGCAGCTTGGCCGAACCCTTGCTGGCCCAGCCCAGGACCAATTCCGGGGTGATCTTTTCGGCGCCGTAACGCAGGCGCTGGATATACAGGGCCTGGCGCGCTTCGAGGATCATGTTGGAAGCATCGTTGGACGCCGAACCATCCACGCCCAGGCCGATTGGTGCACCGGCGGCTTGCAGGTCGAGGGTCGGGCAGATACCGGAGGCCAGGCGCATATTCGAGCTCGGGCAATGGCAGATACCGGTGCCGGCCTGGCCCAGGCGGGCGATTTCGTCCGGGTTGAAGTGGATGCCGTGGGCCAGCCAGGTGCGCGAGCTGAGCCAGCCGACGCTGTCCAGATAATCCACCGTGCGCAGGCCGAAGCGCTGCAGGCAGAAGTCCTCTTCGTCGAGGGTCTCGGCCAGGTGGGTGTGCAGGCGTACGTCCAGCTCCTGGGCCAGTTCGGCGCTCTGACGCATGATTTCCTGGGTCACCGAGAAGGGTGAGCAGGGCGCCAGGGCGATCTGGATCTGCGCGCCGTCGCCGCGCTGGTGATAGTCATGGATCAGCCGTTGGCTGTCGGCCAGGATGACTTCGCCCTGTTGCACCGTCTGCTGCGGCGGCAGGCCGCCGTCGGCCTCGCCCAGGCTCATGGAGCCGCGGGTCAGCATGGCGCGCATGCCCAGTTCGCGGACTGCCTCGACCTGCACGTCGATGGCGTTTTCCAGGCCGCCGGGGAACAGGTAGTGGTGATCCGCCGCGGTGCTGCAGCCGGACAGCAGCAGTTCGGCCAGGGCCACCTTGCTGGCCAGGGCCAGTTTTTCCGGGGTCAGGCGCGCCCACACCGGGTACAGGGTCTTCAGCCAGGGGAACAGCGGCTGGTTGACCACAGGTGCCCAGGCGCGGGTCAGGGTCTGGTAGAAGTGGTGATGGGTGTTGATCAAGCCCGGCAGCACCACGTGCTCGCGGGCATCGAAGGTCTGGTCGCAGGGTTTCGAAGGCTGCTGGCCGGCCGCCAGCAGCTCGACTATCACGCCGTCTTCGATAACCAGGCCGCCGGCGGCATCCAGGCTATTGGAGGGATGGGTGGCGGTGAAGATGGCCAGGGGGTTTTTGATCCAGATACGGGTAGTAGCCATTGAGTTGGCTCCTCTGAAGTTAGGTTCAGGTTAGCCAGCTCAGTGTTTACCCTGTCTGCTGATCCAGGTGCGTCACGGCGCTGGGGAGCGCGGACGTGGCGCAGAAGATAGCGCCGCGTTTGCCCTCAGGCAATAGCACCCGGCCATCTTTCTGACCGGAGGGTCAGCCTGCGCCGCGCTACAACAGCTTGCGGTATTGCACGAAGCCCGAGCGTTCGGCGATGCGTTCATACAGCAACATGGCCTTGGCATTGCTCTCGTGGGTCAGCCAGTGCACCCGCGAGCAGCCCTGCTGTTTGGCCTGCTGGTAGACGAACTCGATCAGCTGGCGCCCGGCCCCGCTGCTGCGCACATCCTTGGCGATAAACAGGTCCTGCAGGTAGCAGTAGTCGCCCGTGGTCCAGGTCGAGCGGTGGTAGACCCAGTGCACCAGGCCGATGGCCTGCCCCTCATGCCAGGCCAGCGCCGCGTGCATGGGTTCGGCGGGGTCGAGAAAGCGCTGCCAGCTGGTGTCGCTGGTGGCAGCGCTGATCTCGGTCATATAGAAGCGTTGATAGCCCTGCCACAGGGGCAGCCAGGCCGCATGATCGGCGGCCGTCACGCGGCGGATCTCGACGGGGATACGAATAGGCATGCGGCACTCTCCTCTAAGAACCTGTTTACGATCTGCTGCGCGTCGGCGATACCGCGTTAAAAACAGCCTCGGAATGCTCATTTACAGCTCGTAAACTCCGCTTCCTCGGCTGTTTTTGCCTTGTCTCGCTCTAGCTCGCGAGATCGTAAGCAGGTTCTAAGCTGTCAATCATCCTGGACCCCTACAGCCTAGCTGCCAGCGGCTAGCCTTCAATCCGCCCGCTCACCGCACAGATCCAGGCCGAACCAGTGCTCCGCCTCGGCCTGGCCGAGGCCTGCGCCGAGCAGGGCGAACAGTTTGCCCAGGGCGGCTTCGCGGGTCATGCCGCCGGCGGAGATCAGGCCGGTGCTGGCCAGCTGGCTGCCTGCGGCATACACGCCGAATTCGACATGGCCATGGGGGCACTGGCTGATCGCGGCCAGTACCACGCCGCGCTGGTGGGCGGCCTTAAGCACCGCCAGCAGTTCGGCGTCGTCCGCCGGTCCCGTGCCGCTGCCGTAGCATTCCAGCAGCAGGCCTTGCACGCCGCTGTCGAGCAGGACGCGCAGCTGGGCGGCCTGGATGCCGGGAAACAGCGGCAGCACGGCCAGATTGACCGGCTGGCGCACCTGGCGGTAGTCGATGCTGGCCGGGATGCTGACGGCGCGTTGGCCCTGGCGTTGGCGCGGCAGCACCTGGAAGGCGTCGAAGGCATCGCTGCGCAACTTGCTGACCCGCGCGCCGTGCATCAGCTCGCCGTTGAAATACAGCTGCACGCCGGGAGCGACGCCCGCCTGCAGCGCCTGCATGGCGCCGAACAGATTGCCCCAGGCATCGCTGCCCGGGCTGCCTGCGGGCAACATGGAGCCGCTGAGAATCACAGGTACCGGCAAACCGAGCAGCAGGAAACTCAGGGCGGCGGCGCTATAGGCCAGGGTGTCGGTGCCGTGCAGCAGCAGCACGGCATCGCAGCCGTCCTGCTCGATGCCGGCGCGAATCGCCGCGACCATCGCCAGCCAGTTGTGCGGGTTCATATTGGCGCTGTCGATCGGCGGCAGCAGCTCGCGGAAGATCCACTCGGGCAGTGCTTGCGCCTGCAGGGCCTGCTGGGCGCGCAAGCGCGCCTCGAAACCGGAAGCCGGGGCCAGGCCCGCGGCGCTCATCTGCATGCCGATGGTGCCGCCGGTGTAGAGCACCAGGAGTTTTTGGCAACCCATGTGCGTTCTCCATGTTCTGATAAAGAAACAGGGGGCCAAGGCCCCCTGTTCGTCATGCCGTTAGCGGTGGCTTAGCGCTGATGCACACTGTTGCCGATTTCCGCCTGGTCGCTGCGACCCGCGTACGCTTGGCTGGCCCGCGTCGAGGTGGCCGGCCAGGCCGCTGGGTCGAGGTCCAGGTCGGCGTAGGCCTTGGGGTCGAGTACCGGCGACTGCACCCCGGCTTTACGCTGGCTGTCATAGTCGTTCATCAGGCGCAGGCCGACCTTGAACAGCAGGAACAGCGCGACCAGGTTGACCAGTGCCAGCAGGCCCATGGTCACGTCGGCGAAGCCGAACACTGTGCCCAGATCCTGCATCGAGCCCCACAGCACCAGGGCGATCACCAGCACGCGGTAGAGCTGCACCAGCCAGCGCTTGCTGCTGAAGAAGCCCAGGGCATTCTCACCCAGGTAGTAGTTATACACCAGGGTGGTGAAGACGAAGAGCAGCAGGGCGGTGCTGACGAAGATGCGGCCCCACTCGCCGACTTCGGCGGCCAGGGCGGTCTGCGTCAGTACCACGCCGGCCATCTCGCTGCCTGGCTGATACACGCCGGACAGCAGGATGATCAACGCGGTGCTGGTGCACACCAGGATGGTGTCGATAAACACGCTGAGCGACTGCACTATGCCCTGCGCTGCCGGGTGCTTGACCTCGGCCACGGCGGCGACGTTGGGCGCACTGCCCAGGCCGGCTTCGTTGGAGAACAGGCCGCGCTTGACCCCCATCAGGATGGCCGCGCCGATGCCGCCGGCGAACGCCGGTTCCAGGCCGAAGGCGCTGCGTACGATCAGGGCCAGGGTTTCCGGCACTTCGGCGATGTTCATGCCCAGCACCACCAGCGCCATGCCGATATAGGAGAAGGCCATGATCGGCACCAGCACGTCGGCCATGCTGGCGATGCGCTTGATGCCGCCGAAGATGATCAGGGCGATCACGCCGACCAGGGCCAGGCCGCTGACATAGGTGGGCAGGCCGAAGGTGTCATGCAGCGAAGTGGCGACCGTGTAGGACTGCACGGCGTTGAAGCCGAAGCCGAAGGTCACCAGCAGCAGGATCGAGAAGATCACCGCCAGCCAGCGCTGACCCAGGCCGTGCAGGATGTAGAAGGCCGGGCCGCCACGGTAGGTGCCGTCGGCCTCGCGACGCTTGTACAGCTGCGCCAGGGAGCATTCGAAATAGCTGGTGGCCATGCCGAGCAGGGCCACGACCCACATCCAGAACACCGCGCCTGGGCCGCCGAGCATGATGGCCACGGCCACCCCGGCGATATTGCCGGCGCCGACGCGCCCGGCCACGGACAGCATCAGGGCCTGGAACGAGCTGAGCTGGCCCGGCTGACGCTGGAAGGCTTCGGCGAAGATGCTGAACATGTCGCCGAAGTAACGAAATTGCACGAAGCGCGAGCGAATCGAGAAGTACAGACCGAGGCCGACCAGGGCGACGATGAGGACCTTGCTCCAGAGCAGGTCATTGAGCAGATCGAGCATGATGGGGTTGCCTCTCTTGTTGTTCTGGATGGATAAACACCGCGCCACCGTGCGGCTGCTGAATGGTTGTCCAAGGAGGTTCGCCGTGCAATTTCGCGGGTCGCGGCGATATGGCGCGAGTTGATGCTAGAATCGCGTCACTCGCATCATCAGGATCAGCCGCATGTCGGACTCTCTGGGCGCCAATCTCAAGCTGCTGTGCAGCCACTACCGTTCGATCGCCGAGGTGTGCCGCAAGCTCGCGATCAACCGCGCGCAGTTCAACAAGTACCTCAGCGGGCAGAGCCGGCCGACGGCCTTCAACCTCAAGCGCATCTGCGATTTCTTCGGGGTCGAGGACTACGAGCTGAACCTGCCCGGCGAGCAGTTCGTCGACCTGATCGGCGCGCGCAGCGGCAGTCAGGAGTCGCGGTTATTGGGCGATCCGCTGCTGGAGATGTTGCAGCCGTTGCGCGAGAACTCCAGCAGCCTGAGTCGCTACTGCGGCTACTACTTCGAGTACGCCAACTGCATGTCGGTGCCGGGGCAGATACTGCTGTCGCTGGTGCAGCTGCGTGAGGAGCGCGGCACCTTCCTGTTCGAGCGCCAGGAACGCCAGGAGCCGTCCCGCGCCGACAGCGGCAAGGCCGAGGACTGGGTGCGCTGCCGCTATCTGGGTGCGGCCTTCTACCTGCAGGACCGCCTGTTTCTGATCGACTACGAGTCGCTGACCGGCAACGAGATCAGCCAGACCATCCTGATTCCCAGCTTCAAGAGTCGCATCAGCCGCCTCAACGGCCTGAAGACCGGGGTCTCCAGCGGCGACCGGCGCACCCCGGCCTGCACCCGGGTGGTCTGGGAATACCTGGGCGCGGAGATCAACCGGGTCAACGCCTACCGCCAGGTGATGCTCTACAGCCCGGACGATCCGCGCATCGACGCCGATATCCGCCAGCGCCTGGCCGGCGCGCAGATCCGCCACGGCCTGTTCGAGATCGAGTGAGCCCGACCAGGCTTTCGCCCCGCATCGCGATCAATCCGCTCCCACAGACGCAAGCAGTGCGTGTCTTGTAGGAGCGAATTTATTCGCGGAAGGACCGCATCGCGGTCCCGTAGGTTGGCGCTGAGCGGAGCGAAGCCCAACGATGGTGCTCAACGCCGGGGCCTGTTGGGCTTCGCAGGCTCAGCGCCAACCTACCTGTCACCTTAAATCCTCCAGGCGCCGCTTCTGCTGGCCTTCGGCGTCGAAATTGTCCGCCGTCAGCCAGCGTTCGAAGGCCTCGCGCCGCGCCGGCCATTCGCCATCGATAATGGCGAACCAGGCCGTGTCGCGGTTCTGCCCCTTGACCAGCATATGCTGGCGGAACAGCCCCTCATGGACGAAGCCGAGGCGTTCGGCGGCGCGCCTGGAACGAGCATTGCGCGCGTCGCACTTCCACTCCAGGCGGCGGTAGCCGAGGTCGTCGAAGGCGTGCCGGGCCAGCAGCCAGACCGCCTCGGTGGAGCCCGGCGTGCGCTGCATGGCCTGGCCGAAGGCGATATGGCCAATCTCGATGCAGCCGTCCTTGGCGGCTATGCGCAGGAAACTCAGCAGGCCCAGGGCGCGGCCGCTGGCCAGGTCTATCACCGTGTAGAACAGCGGGTCGGCGCTGGCCGCATTGGCGGCCAGCCAGGCGTCGAAGGGCGCGCGGCTGGCGAAGGGGCCGTAGGGCAGATAGTCCCATAGCGCCGGATCGCAGCCCAGCCCCTGCAGGGCCAGCCACAGGTCGTCGCCATGGCGCGCACTAGCCAGCGGTTCCAGACGCACAAAGCGGCCAGCCAAGGGTTCGCGTTGCGGAACCGGGCGGGGCTGCCAGTTGGATAGATCATGGGCGGTCATGGCGGGCTCCCTTTAAAGCGTCTTGCGGTACTGGACGAAGCCCGAGCGCTCGGCGATGCGGTCGTAGAGCTGCATGGCGTCGCTATTGCTCTCGTGGGTCAGCCAGTGCACCCGCGTGGCGCCGGCCGCCCGGGCCTGGGCATAGACATGCTCGATCAGCAGCCGGCCGATCCCGCTGCCGCGCAGGTCGGGGCTGACGAACAGGTCTTGCAGGTAACAGCTGTTTGCCACCAGCCAGTTGGAACGGTGGAAGATCCATTGCACCAGGCCCAGGGCCTGGCCGTCGCGCCAGGCCAGGGCGGCATGGGTCGGCTCGCTCGGGTCGAGAAAACGCTGCCAGGTCACGGCACTGGTCTCGGCGGGCAGCTCGGTCTGGTAGAAGTCCAGATAGCCCTGCCACAGCGGCAGCCAGGCAGCGTGGTCGGCGGGGGTGACGGGGCGGATTTCGATAGGCATGGTTCTTCCTTGGGTTAGTGATGGTCGTTTATGCGTGCGGCCAGTTCGCGGTCGCGGGGGTCATGGCTGGCTTGCAGGCCTTCACGCACCCCGGCCTGGTCGGCGGCGCTGCGGTTCTGGCCGAGTTTCCATTTGCCCTGCAGGCGCTCGATGGGCAGGGCGAAGCCGACTATGGCGCGCAGCATGCCGTCGATATAGTCGCGCGGCGCCTCGCTGACAGCCCAGGGTTGTGGGCGGCCGGCCTCATGGCGCTGGCTGAGGCGGCTGACCAGCTGCAGCAGGCGTTCGGCATCCTCGAATACCTCGGCGCGGCCCTGAGCGTGCACGGCGATATAGTTCCAGGTCGGCACCACCTTGCCGTGCTCGGCCTTGGCTTGGTACCAGCTGGGGCTGATATAGGCCTCCGGGCCCTGGAAGATCACCAGCGCTTCGGCGCCGTCCGCCAGGTCGCGCCAGTGCGGGTTGGCCCGGGCGAAGTGACCGTAGAGGGTGCCGTACTGGCCTTCGCCGGGTTCCAGCAGCAGCGGCAGGTGGCTGGCCTGCAGGCCATTCGCGCCCTGGCTGACCACAGTGGCCAGGCGGCAGTCGAGGATCTGCCGGTGCAGTGTGGTGAGGTCGTCCTGGCGGAAGGCAGTGGGGTTATACATGGGCAGGCTCCTGACTTGGTATAGCCATGCTAGGCAGGATATTGGTCTGTTGTAAGATCCACTTCTTGCGACTTTTATAGGGCCAATCCATGTCACTGCCAGCGCCGCTACCCGTCGACCTTTCCGGCATCCACCTCGACCCGGCCCAGGGCCTGGCGCGCCAGCTGTACCAGGCCCTGCGCGAGCGCATCCTCGATGGCCGCCTGGTGGGCGGTACCCGCTTGCCGGCCAGTCGCGACCTGGCCGCTCTGCTGGGCATTTCCCGCAACACCGTGACCCGCGCCTTCGACCAGCTGTATGCCGAGGGCTATATAGAAGGTCGCGTCGGCGCCGGCACCTATGTCGCCGAGCTGGCCGGGGTGGTGCGCGCGCCGCCCGCATCCGCTAGCACGGCACCATCCAGCCAGGCCATGCAGCGTCTGGCTCGGCATCATCTGGCCGAGCCGCTGGAAGGTGCGCCGCGGGCCTTTCGCGTCGGCGTGCCGGCCTTCGATCTGTTTCCCTTCGAGACCTGGGCGCGCCTCAGCGCGCGTTTCTGGCGCAAGCCGTCGGCGGCGCGCCTGGGCTATGGCGACCCGGCCGGCGACTGGCAACTGCGCGAGCTGATTGCCGCCTACCTGCGCAACAGCCGCGGCCTGCACTGCGACCCGGCGCAGATCCTGGTCACCCGCGGTGCGCAGCAGGCCATCAGCCTGTGCGCCCAGCTGCTGGTCGAGCCGGGTGACCGGGTGGCCATCGAGAACCCCGGCTATCGCGCCGCCGCCCATGCCTTCGCCGTGGCCGGCGCGCAGCTGGTGGGCATAGCCGTGGATGGCGAGGGGCTGGACTGCGCGGCGCTGGAGCGGGCGGGCCGCTGCCGCCTGGCCTATGTCACGCCTTCGCATCAGTATCCCTGCGGGGGCACCCTGTCGCTGGCGCGGCGTCTGGAACTGCTGGACTGGGCCGAGCGTCACGACAGCTGGATAGTCGAGGACGATTACGACGGCGAGTACCGCTACAGCGGCACGCCCCTGGCGCCGCTGGCCGCCCTCGACCGCCAGGGCCGGGTGCTCTACGTCGGCACCTTCTGCAAGATCGCCTTCCCGGCGCTGCGCCTGGGCTACCTGGTGCTGCCGCCGGCCCTGGTCGAGTCCTTCTCCCGTCGCCGCGCCCTGGATATGCGCCATTCGGAGATCGGCAGCCAGGCGGTGATGGCCGAATTTATCGCCGCCGGCCACTTCCAGCGGCATATCCGCCGCATGCGCGGCGCCGCGCGCAGTCGCCGCGATGCTTTGCTGGCCGGTTGGCCGCAGAACGTTCCCGGCTGTGCGCCGTTGCCGGCGGTGGAGGCCGGCCTGCACCTGTGCGTGCGGGTGGACAGCCTGGCGCGCGAACGCGAGCTGATCGCCGCCGCAGCCGAGGTGGGGGTGGAGCTGAACGCCCTCAGCGGCTATTGGCTGGCGGATAGTGCCGAGCCCGAAGACCAGCGCGCCGGGCTGGTGCTGGGTTTCGCCGCGGTGCCTGAGGCGCGGATCGCCGAGGCCTTGCAGGCGCTGCGCAAGGCCTGGCGGCTTTAGCAGGCCATTGAAAAACTACCTGCGTTGGCAATACTGCGTTAAAAACAGGCTCGGAATGCTCATTTACAGCACGTAAACTCCGCTTCCTCGCCGTTTTGACCAGCCGAAGGCTGTTGCTACGTAGCGCCTTGTCTTGCCTGCCTCGCCTACGTTTTTCAACGGCCTTTTAGTCAGGCGGACTTAGCACAGCTGCGGATTTTTTGCGCAGCCGCCGTAGCCCTCGCCGCGCATCTGCTCCAGCGCCTGTTGCAGGCGCTCCACCACCTCGTCCGGGGTGTCCTTGTTTAGCGCCAGATACAGCTGCGAGGTTTCGAAGCTGAGGGCGGTTTCCAGTCCCTCGACCCCTTGCTCCTTGGCGTAGAAGCGCCAAACCGGATCGGAGGTGGCCCACAGGTCGATCTGCCCGCGCTGCAGCTTGCGGATATTTTCCTGGTCGCGCAGGGCGTTGAGCGGCTTGAAGCCCAAGCGTTCCAGGTGCTGGCTGACCGCCGCGCTCTGGTAGGCGCCGATGCGGTAGGCCTTGGCCTGTTCCAGGTCGGTTGGGCGCGGGCCGCCGTCCTTGAGGCCGACCAGCACGCTCTGGTACTGGGCGATGGGCCCGACCCACTTGAACAGCGGCCTGCGCGCCTCGCTCATTGAGGTGGAGAACAGGCCGTGGTTGGGGGTGTTCATCGCCTGTTGGTAGACGCGGTCCCAGGGGAAACGCAGGGTCAGGCTGTAGTCGATGGCGGCGCGCTTGAACATCTCGCGCACTAGGTCGGCGCTGAGGCCCTGGATATTGGCGTCGCGGGCGAAGTTCTTGCCGCCCTCGGCCATATTGAAGGGCGGGAAGTTTTCGGTGAGCAGCACCACCTTGTAGTCGGGCGGCAATTGGGCCTGGCTCAAGGGGCTGAACAGCAAGCAGAACAACAGAGCGGTTGAAAGATAATGGCGCATGGTCTGGCACTCCTGTGAAACAGAGAGTCCCGCGCCTGCCACTTGGCCGCGCGGGGCCTAAGAACCTGTCCAAAGTCTGCTGCGCGTCGGCCCTGCTGCGTTAAAAACAGGCTCGGAATGCTCATTTACAACTCGTAAACTCCGCTTCCTCGCCTGTTTTTTCCTTGCATGGCTCTAGCTCGCGAGACTTTGAACAGGCTCTATGACGCAAAGAACAACGCCTGGGCTAGCCCAGGCGTTGTCAGTTCAACGTTGTTGCAGTGCGTTGCTTGGCGCCGTGTCGGCCGCGCTGGGCCAGGTCGCCGGCGCAGTCAGGGGCTTCTCCGGCCAGGCCACTGGATCGAGGTCCAGATCGGCGAACTGGCGCGCATCGAACACCGGGGTCTGCACGCCAGCCTTGCGCTGCTCGTCGTAGTCGCGCATCAGGCGCAGGCCGACCTTGAGCAGCATGGCCAGGGCGATCAGGTTGACGAAGGCCAGCAGGGTCATGGTGATGTCGGCGAAGGCGAACACCGTGCCGAGGTTCTGCATCGAGCCCCAGCAGATCAGCGCCAGCACCAGGCCGCGGTAGGTCAGCAAAGCGGCGCGGCTCTTGCCCAGCAGGAATTGCAGGGCGTTCTCGCCGAGGTAGTAGTTGTAGAGGATGCAGGTGAAGACGAACAGGCTCAGCGCCACGCTGACGAACACCCGGCCCCAGTCACCGACCACCGCGGCCAGGGAGTTCTGCGTCAGGGTGATGCCGTCGCCCTCGAAGCCGGGGGTATAGAAGCCCGACAGCAGGATCAGCAGGGCGGTGCAGGTGCAGATCACGAAGGTGTCGAGGAACACGCTGAACGCCTGGACCACGCCTTGCGCCACCGGATGCTGCACGCTGGCCACCGCGGCCACGTTGGGTGCGCTGCCCAGGCCGGCTTCGTTGGCGAACACGCCGCGTTTGACGCCCATGACGATGGCGCTGCCGAGCAGGCCGGCGAAGGCCGGTTCCAGGCCGAAGGCGCTCTTCACTATGGTCACCAGCATGCCCGGCACCAGCTCGATCTGGGTGGCGATCACGTACAGGGTCACGCCTATATAGGCCAGGGTCTTCACCGGCACCAGCAGGTCGGAGACCGCCGCGATGCGCTTGATCCCGCCGATAAACACCAGGCCCAGCAGCACGGCCAGGCCGATGCCGGTGTACTCGACCGGGAAGCCGAAGGCGTTCTCCAGCGAGTGGGTCACGGTGAAGGACTGCAGGCCGTTGAAGGCGAAGCCGTAGGTCACCAGCAGCAATACGGCGAAGGTCAGCGCCATCCAGCGCAGCTTGAGGCCGTGCTCGATGTAATAGGCCGGGCCGCCGCGGTACAGGCCGTCGCCGTCGGCGCGCTTGTACAGCTGGGCCAGGGAACACTCGAAGAAGCTGCTGGACATGCCGACCAGGGCGGTCACCCACATCCAGAACACCGCACCCGGGCCGCCCAGGGTCACGGCGATGCCGACCCCGGCGATATTACCGGCGCCGACGCGGCCGGCCAGGCTGAGCATCAGTGCCTGGAACGAACTGAGCTGACCGGCGCTGCTGCGCAGGGAATTCTTGAACACGCTGAACATATGGCCGAAATGGCGGAACTGGACGAAACGCGAACGGATGGTGAAGTAACTGCCCAGGCCGACGATCAGGACGATCAGCAGCTTGCCGGACAGGAAGTCGTTGAGTATTTCCAACATGGGTCTCTCCCTCACTTGTGGTGCTTTTTTTGGGGGGGGATAAAAATGATGACGCCGCAGCGCCGCCCGGGTAGGACGGCGCTGACGGTCGGCAACGGGTGGGCCGACGACCTGGTTGGCCGGCTCGGTCAGGCAAATGCGGCTTTCAGTGCGCCGACACGGGACTGCCGCGCCGCGACATAGCGAGAGCCATGACGGGATGCAGCAGCTTGATTAAGCCGAACTTGAGTTGACTGAGCGGGTTGTGCAGGCCCTTGGCGGTCTGTCGGGCATCAAGCCCAACCGACTGCTAGCGCGTCAGGGATGGCCTGACGGTTGGCGGAGGAGAGAGACGACTGCGGTCGATCAATTTCATGGTGTCACCCTGTGTAGTTATTGTAGGTATGCCCTGGATGCAGATATGCATCTCGTTGGCTGCCGGTTTCCTTCCGGCTAATGCCGATGCGCCGGGTCGGCGCAGAAGCCCCGCACGTCCCTGTGCGGGTATTGCTCGGTTAAAAACTACCTGCGTTGCCGGGACTGCGTTAAAAACGGCCTAAAAATGCTCATTTACACCAGTAAACTCCGCTTTTTCGGCCGTTTTTGCCTTGTCTCGGCTGCCTCGCCTACGTTTTTAAGGGGCTTGTTTAAGCTTTAAGCGGCACCAGGCGCGGGGCGATCATATTTTCCGGGCGCAGGATGTCGGCCAGGGTGGCCTCGTCCAGCAGCTGCTCCTCGCGCACCAGTTCCAGTACGCCGCGGCCGCTTTCCAGGGCGATCTTGGCGATGCGGGTGGCGTTCTCGTAGCCGATATAGGGGTTCAGCGCGGTGACCAGGCCGATGGATTGCTCCACCTGCTGGCGGCAATGCGCTTCGTTGGCGGTGATGCCGTCGATGCAGTGTTCGCGCAGCATGTCCATGGCACGGGTCAGCAGGCGGATCGAATCGAGGATCTTGTAGGCGATCAGCGGCTCCATCACGTTCAGCTGCAGCTGGCCGCCTTCGGCCGCCATGGTCAGCGCCAGGTCGTTGCCTATGACTTCGAAGGCCACCTGGTTGACCGCTTCCGGGATTACCGGGTTGACCTTGCCGGGCATGATCGAGCTGCCCGGCTGACGCGCCGGCAGGTTGATCTCGTTGATCCCGGTGCGCGGGCCGCTGGACAGCAGGCGCAAGTCGTTGCAGATCTTCGACAGCTTGACCGCGGTGCGCTTGAGCATGCCGGAGAACAGCACGAAGGCGCCCATGTCCGAGGTGGCTTCGATCAGGTCGGCCGCCGCCACCACCGGGTGGTTGCTGATGATGGCCAGACGCTCGACCGCCAGCTTCTGATAGCCCGGGTCGGCGTTGATGCCGGTGCCGATGGCGGTGCCGCCCAGGTTGACTTCGGTGAGCAGCAGGGGCGCCAGGCGCTTGAGGTGTTGCAGGTCTTCGCCGAGGGTCACGGCAAAGGCGCGGAATTCCTGACCCAGGGTCATGGGCACGGCGTCCTGCAGCTGGGTGCGACCCATCTTCAGCACGTGGCCGAACTCCAGGCCCTTGGCGGCGAAGGACTGGATCAGCTTGTCCAGGGCGTTGAGCAGGTAGTCATGGCCGAGCAGCAGGCCGACGCGGATGGCGGTCGGGTAGGCGTCGTTGGTGGACTGCGCCATATTCACGTCGTTGTTCGGGTGCAGGTACTGGTACTCGCCTTTCTCGTGACCCATGGCTTCCAGGGCGATATTGGCGATCACCTCGTTGGCGTTCATATTGGTCGAGGTGCCGGCGCCGCCCTGGATCATGTCGACCACGAACTGCTCGTGGAACTCGCCCTGGATGATGCGCGCACAGGCGGTGCTGATCGCGGTGTGCTTGGCGGCGGACAGGTGGCCCAGCTCGCGGTTGGCGTCGGCGGCGGCCTGCTTGACCATGGCCAGGGCGATCACCAGTTTCGGGTAGTGCGACAGCTGCACGCCGGACAGACGGAAGTTATGCACGGCGCGCAGGGTCTGGATGCCGTAATAGGCTTCGGCAGGGACTTCGAGGGTGCCAAGCAGGTCTTTTTCGACGCGGAAAGATGCAGCAGCGGACATGATGATGGGTATCTCTAGGGAATACGGCGATTGCCGCGATGTCCCGTAGACTAAGGGCTGTGGCTTGCCAGTGGCCAATGCTGTTAAACGCTAGGTCATGCATAATCGGCATAACGTCGGTGTGACGCCGAATTGTCGGCGGGCGTAGGGTGGGTTAGGCGCGCGGGCGTGGTGGCAGGATCAGCGCAGCGGTTCGGCGCGGCGTAACCCACCACCGCCGCAACGCGGTCGATCGCCTGGTGGGTTACGCGCCGCACCACAAGCGCATGTGGGATATAGGCCGGTGTACGGCGTCGCTAACCCACCCTACGTATTGTGCAAATCATCGGGAGCAGCGATGAATCTGGAAACCAAATGGCTGGAAGACTTTGTCACCCTGGCCGGCACCCGCAGTTTTTCCCAGGCGGCGCAGAAGCGCTTCGTCACCCAGCCGGCCTTTAGCCGGCGCATCCGCAGCCTGGAAAACATGCTCGGCCTGTGCCTGGTCAACCGCGCCTGCACCCCGGTGGAGCTGACCGAGTCCGGCCAGCTGTTTCTGGTCACGGCGCGCAGCATGGTCGAGCAGCTCGGCGATGTGGTGCGCCATCTGCATAACCTGGAAGGCCAGCAGGGCGAGGTGTTGCAGATCGCCGCCGCGCACTCGCTGACCCTGGGTTTCTTTCCCGAATGGATCGCCCGTCTGCGCCGCGAAGGCCTGCCGCTGACCACCCGCCTGGTGGCGACCAACGTCGGCGAGGCGGTGCACTCGCTGCGCGAAGGGGGCTGCGACCTGATCCTGGCCTACTACGACCCGGACGCCTCGCTGCAGATGGACCCGGAGATCTTCCCCTCGCTGCACCTGGGCCGCACCGTGATGCTGCCGGTGTGCGCGGTGGGCGAGGATGGCCGGCCGCTGTTCGACCTCGACAGCGGCCAGAGCGTGCCGCTGCTGGCCTACAGCGCCGGGGCCTTTCTCGGCCGCTCGGTCAACCTGCTGCTGCGCCAGCGCGGCCTGCGCTCCACCACCTTGTACGAAACGGCCATGGCCGACAGCCTGAAAAGCATGGCCCTGCAAGGCATGGGCGTGGCCTGGGTGCCGCGCCTGTCGGTGACCGCCGAACTGGCCCGCGGCGAGCTGGTGGTGTGTGGCGACGAGCAGTGGCAAGTGCCCCTGGAAATCCGCCTGCACCGCTGCGCCCTGGTGCGCAAGGCCTCGGTGCGCCTGCTCTGGCGCAAGCTGGAGGGCGGTATAGGTGGGGCTGCCTAAGCGGCCAGGTGCCGCAGGAAAGCCGCCTGTAGCGGCAATGCTGTTCACTTAAGGGGGTATCTCGCGCAAGCAAGGTTCCCAGAACGTAGCCCTGATCTCATCCGGGCTACAAAAATGCCGTTCACTTGGCTTAAGTGAGCGGCATTGGCCTGTAGCGGGGCTGAAATTGCCGTCGATCCGTTCATTTCAGCACTGAAACAACGGCGCAGATGCCAGCGACTATAGTGAAACAAGTTGCGAAACAGGCCCGCTGGCAACGCCGACACAGGGTCCGGGCGTAGCTGGCGGGCGCATAAATGGCGGAGGCCGAGCCACGCGTTGCGCCTGCCGGGCATGCCTGTGTTCGCTGCGCGGAGCGATCGTGCTCCGCACCGTTGCGCTGCGCCTCGCCAGATCTTCGCGCGCGACGTTCTCACAAGGTCTGGACGATAAAGCGGATTGATGCGGCATGCATCTGCCACAGGGATATTGTGCGCACTAGGGCATGCTGGCGGGATTGACCATCATGGTTGCCGCGGAACGCGTTGAACCTACCCCCGAGCAGCAGGATCTGGGGCTGGCGTTGGTCAAGGCCGGCTGTCTGTCCGAAGCGGACCACAAGCGCGTGCTGCGCATGCAGGCGGCGCAGCCCGAAGCCGGCTCGCTGGTCAGCCTGCTCAACCGCCTGGGCCTGGTCGCCGAACGCGACATAGCCGCCCAGCTGGCGGCGCTGCTCGAGCTGCCGCTGATAGTCGGCGAAGACTTCCCGGTCACCCCGCTGCTGGCCGAGCGCCTGTCCTATCGCTTCCTTAAAGAGTGCCGGGCGTTGCCGCTGGAGTTGGCCGACGGTGAGCTGCAGGTGGCCATGGCCGACCCCCAGGACCAGTTCGCCCTGTCCGCCCTGCGCCTGGCCAGCGGCTGCCGGATCAGCCCGCAGGTGGCCCTCGGCTCGGAGATAGACGCCGCCATCGAGCGCATGCACGGCCAGGGCCAGAGCCAGATGGGCGATATCCTGGCGCGGGTCGAGCCGAACGAGCAGGACGACGTGGCCGACGTCGAGCAGCTGCGCGACCGCGCCAGCGAGGCGCCGGTGATCCGCCTGGTCAACCTGATCATCCAGCGCGCGGTGGAGCTGCGCGCCTCGGACATCCATATCGAACCCTTCGAGAGCCGCCTCAAGGTGCGCTACCGGGTCGACGGCCTGCTGCAGGAGACCGAGGCGCCGCCGGTGCAGCTGTCGCCGGCGGTGATCTCGCGGGTCAAGCTGATGGCGCGGCTGAACATCGCCGAGCGGCGTCTGCCTCAGGACGGTCGCATCGAGATGCGCGTGCAGGGCAACGACCTCGACATCCGCGTATCGACCGTGCCGACCATGCACGGCGAGAGCGTGGTGATGCGCCTGCTCAACCGCGAGAACGTGGTGCTCGACTTCGCCGCCCTGGGCTTCGGCGAGCAACCGCTGGCGCGCCTGCGCAGCGCGCTGCGCATTCCCCACGGCGTGCTGCTGGTTACCGGGCCCACCGGCAGCGGCAAGACCACCACCCTGTACACCGCGCTGAACAGCCTGAACACCAGCGAGAGCAAGCTGATCACGGTGGAAGACCCGGTAGAGTACCAGCTCGAGGGGGTCAACCAGATCCAGGTCAAACCGAGCATCGGCCTGACCTTCGCCGGCGCCCTGCGCTCCATAGTGCGCCAGGACCCGGACGTGATCATGGTCGGCGAGATGCGCGACCTGGAGACCGCGCGCATCTGCATCCAGTCGGCGCTGACCGGCCACCTGGTGCTGTCCACCCTGCACACCAACGACGCGCCGAGCAGCATCACCCGCCTGCTGGAGATGGGCGTGGAGGACTACCTGCTGACCAGCACCCTCAACGGCGTGCTGGCCCAGCGCCTGGTGCGGCAACTCTGCCGGGAGTGCCGCGAGCCCTACCAGCCGCTGGCGGAGATGGTCCGCGAGCTGAAGCTGCAGCGCTTCGCCGGCGAACGCCCGGTGAGCCTGTACCACGCCCGCGGCTGCAAGGCCTGCAACGGCAGCGGCTACTACGGTCGGGTGGCGATCATCGAGGTGCTGGTACTCAGCGATGCGATCCGCCGCCTGATCCTGCAGCACGCCGACGCCGGTCAGCTGATGCAGGTGGCCCGCGAGGAGGGCATGTTGACCATGTACGAGGACGGCTGCCAGAAGGCCGTGGATGGCCTGACCACGCTGGAAGAAGTGATCCGCGTCACCCAGGAGGGCTGACATGGCGCTCTATCATTTCCGCGCGGTGAAGGACGACGGCGAAACCCAGCAGGGCCAGCTGGAGGCGGCCAGCGAGCAGGAGGTGCTGACGCAGTTGCACGGCCGCGGCCTGATCCCCCTGGAGATCGCCACCCGGCGCAGCTGGCAGGGCCTGCTGCAGTTCGACGTCAAGCAGTGGTTGCAGCGCTCCCAGGGCGCGCGCCAGGTGTTGCTGCTGACCCAGAACCTGGCCTCGCTGCTGCAGGCCGGGGTGCCGTTGGACCGCGCCCTGGAGATCATGCTGCGGGTCAGCGACGACGTGCAGTTGCAGCAGCTGATCACGCCGATCCAGGAGGGCGTGCGGCGTGGCGCCAGCCTGTCGCGGGTGCTGGCCGAGCGTCCGGAGCTGTTCTCCAGCTTTTATGTGAGCATGGTGCAGGCCGCCGAAATATCCGGCGACCTGGCCGATGGCCTGGGCAACCTGGCCTACTACATGGAGCGCAGCAAGACCCTGCGCGACAGGGTGGTGTCGGCGATGATCTACCCGGTGATCCTGCTGCTGGTGTCGCTGTCGTCGCTGCTGATCATCCTCACCTACGTGATCCCGCAGTTCCGCCAGTTGTTCGACGACATGGGCGCCAGCCTGCCGCTGTCCACCTCCATCGTCATCGGCATCGCCGAGACCCTGCGCAGCTACGGCGTGGCGTTTCTGCTGCTGCTGATCGCCGCCATCTGGTTGTGGCGCCGCCTGCTGCGTCTGGCCGAGTACCGCCAGGCCTGGGATGCCCTGCAGCTGCGCCTGCCGCTGTTTGGCGGGCTGCTGCAACGGATCGAGACCGCGCGTTTCACCCGCAGCCTGGGCACTTTGCTGCAGGGCGGCGTGCCGCTGTTGCAGGCGCTCGGCATCGCCCGCCAGACCCTCGGCAACCTGCTGATGGTGGAGCAGGTCGGCATCGCCGCGGAAAGCCTCAAGCAAGGCCGCCAACTGGCCGCGCCGCTGCTCGCCACCGGGCTGTTCCCGGCCCTGGCCATGCAGATGATCCAGGTCGGCGAGGAAACCGGGCACCTCGACGTCATGTTGCTGAAGGTGGCCGACACCTACGACCGCGAGGTGGAAATCTCGATGCAGCGCCTGTTGGCGGTGCTCGAACCGCTGCTGATCGTCGGCCTCGGCCTGATGATCGCCGGGATCATCCTCTCGGTGCTGGTGGCGATCATGAGCATCACCGAAATTCCCCTCTGACTGGGAGGTTCCCATGGACCACGTACACCCTCGTACCTTGCCGCAGCGCGGCTTCACCCTGCTGGAAATCCTCGTGGTGCTGGTCATTCTCGGCCTGATGGCGAGCCTGGTCGGGCCACAGCTGTTCAAGCAACTGGGCGGCTCCAAGACCAAGGCGGCGCTGCTGCAGATCCAGGAACTGGGCGCCGCGCTGGACCTCTACCGCCTGGAACTGGGACGTCACCCGACGACCGACGAAGGGCTGGACGCGCTGATCAACAAGCCGCGCAACGTGGAGAACTGGAACGGCCCCTACCTGAAGAAGAACGTCATCCGCATCGACCCCTGGGGCAACCCCTACCACTACAGCGCGCCGGGGAAGAACGGCGAGTTCGACCTGTGGAGCCTGGGCGCCGACAACAGCGAAGGCGGCGATGGGGAAAACCGTGATGTGCATAGCTGGGACTGATGGCCGCCGCCGCTGGGGCAATGCTGCGCGTGCGGCACCAGCCCGCGCACCGGCTTGCGCCAGGCCGGCCGGCTTTACCCTGCTGGAGCTGCTGGTGGTGCTGGTCATCGCCGGCGTACTCGCCGGCCTGGTCGGCCCGGCGTTGCAGCGCTTTATCCCGGGCGCGCAGCTGAAGGGGCAGAGCCGCCACCTGCTGGCCCAACTGCGCCAGGCGCGCAGCCAGGCGATACTGCTGCACCAGGCGGTGCGGGTCAGCTACGACGAGGGCCGGCACGGGGTGAATTTCAGCCCGGAACAGCGTTTTTACCGCCTGCCGGCGGAGCTGCAGCTGGACGTGCAACGCGGCAGCCATGGCGACCCGCAGGAGGACGAGGAGGTCGACACCAGCGGCGCCATCAGCTTCTACCCGCAGGGCTACTCCTCGGGCGGGGCGCTGCGCCTGAGCGCGGCGGACGGCCGCGAGTTCGAACTGCAGGTCGACTGGCTCACCGGGCGGGTGCACCTGGATGACTAGCCGGCCGCGCCACAGCCACGGCTTCACCCTGCTCGAGGTGCTGGTGGCCTTCCTCATCCTGACCCTCAGCCTGGGCATACTGCTGCGCATCTTCTCCGCCTCTTTCGCCGCCCTGCGCACCGCGGAGCGCCAGCAGAGCGCGCTGCTGCTGGCCGAGTCGCAACTCAGCGAGGTGCTCGCCACCTTCAGCGCCGACAGCGAAGGCGAGAGCCAGGGCAAGCTGCGCCCGCCTTACCGCTGGCGCAGCAGCATCGAAGCCTACGAATTCCCCAACCGCGAGCCGGGGCTGGCCTATGCGGTGGTGCCGCGGCTGATCCGGGTCACGGTCAGCTGGGGCGAGCGCCCGGCCGAGCAGATCAGCCTGAGCACTCTGCGCCTGGTGGAGGAGCCGCGATGAGCGGGGCGCGCGGGGCCAACGGCTTCACCCTGCTGGAGCTGCTGCTGGCGGTCGCCCTCAGCCTGCTGCTCAGCCTGCTGGCCTATGCCGGCCTGAGTCTGGGCATCCAGGGCTGGGCCGGCGCCGACCGTCAGCTGCGGCAGAACGAGGAGCGCTACCTGACCCACCAGCTGCTCCGCCGCCTGCTGGAAAGTGCCGAGCTGGAGCGCTTGCGTGACCTCGAAGGCAAGCTGCAGCCGGCCTTCCTCGGCAGCGCCGAGGGGCTGATCTACTGTGGCGAGCTGGTCGGCCTCGGCGAGCCCGGCCAGCGCTACTGGCTGCAGTTGGTGCAGGAACAGCAACTGGTCGCCGACGGCGCGCAGTGGCGCCTGCTGCTGCGCTACCGCAGCTTTCAGGACGATCAGCTGCTGGACTGGGACCTGCTGCAGCAGAGCCTGCTCGACGAGGGCCAGGTCGAGGTGCTGCTCGAGGGTCTGGCCAAGCCACTGCGCTTCGAGTACCTGGAGCGGCGCCCGGACAGCGAACCGCGCTGGCTCGACGAATGGCGCGAGCAAGCGGACTTGCCGCTGCTGTTGCGCGTCAGCGCGCCGCAGGCAGAGCCCTATGCGCTGGAGCTGACGGCCGCGCCGCAGGAGGGCCGCCATGCCATCGTGCGCGCGCGTTGAACGCTCGGCCGGCATAGCCCTGGTCGGCACCCTCTGGATGCTGGCGCTGCTGACCCTGATCGGCCTCAACCTGTCGGCCAGCAGCCGCATCGAACTCAAGCTGACCGCCAACCTGAAGGCCGCGGCGGCGGCGCGCAATGCCGCCGATGCCGGGATCAACTGGGCCCAGTGGAGCCTGGCGCAACCCGGCACCACCGGCTGGCTGGCCGACGGCAGCCAGCGCAGCCTGGAGTTGGCGGGCTTGCAGATCCAGGTCACGCTGAGCGACGAGCTGGGCAAGATCGACCTCAACGAGGCCGGACCCGAACTGCTCGAGGGGCTGTTCCGCGCGGTCGAGGTGGAGGAGGGCGCGGCCGTGGCCTTGAGCGAGGCGATCCTCGACTGGCGCGACGAGGACGAGCTGCGCCGGCCGAGCGGCGCCGAACTGGACGATTACCTGGCCGCCGGGCTGGAGGCGCCGGGCAACCGCCCGTTCGAGCGCCTGGAGGAACTCAAGCGCGTGCTGGGCATCGACGCGGCGCTGTACCGGCGGGTGGCGCCGGCGCTGACCCTGCTCAGCAACAAGGCCGAGGTCAACCCGCAACTGGCCCCGCCGCTGGTGCTGCGGGCCCTGCAGGGGCCCAGCGAGGACGCCATCGAGCAGTATATCGAGAGCCGCCGGCGCAACTATGCCGAGGGGGTGCCGCCGCCGCTGCTGACCGGCGTCGACCCGGCGCTGCTGACCTTTGCCTCGGCGGGATTCAACTATGCTGTCGATATCGCCGTGCTGGCCGGCGACCAGCTGCTGTCGCGGCAGCGGGTCTGGTTGTCGCGCCGCGGCCAGAGCGCGGTTGCGGGTTTCCGGGTGCTGGATAACCCGCAACAGCGCTGATACCAGTGAATGCGAGCAATAGCTGTACGAGTGCGGTTGACGGACCTTCTACAGGCTTTCCCGCGCCGCCCCGGCAAGGCGTGATCGGCCCCGCAGCATGACTGGCTGGGGTGCCGAGAGCGCCGCGACAGGGCCTGGCCTGCTGGCGTGCCACGGTCTGCCATGGACTCCACGGAGCACGATGACAGGGCATACGCATGGAACTTTCTCCCCCGCTGTCCCGGCTGACGACCAGTGCCGGGCTGCTCAAGGCCCAGGCCAAGCGCTTCTGGGACTGGTGGACGCTGGAGCTGGCCGGGTTGATTCCCGAGCGTTGGCGCCAGCGCCTGCGCCAGCGTGGCGACCTGCTGCTGATCGAGCTGGACGGGCAGCACTGCCAACTGAGTTTCGGCAGCCACGGCAACGCCGAGGTGCTGGTCAATGCGCCGCTCGAGGAGCAGGGCGAGCTGCCGGCGCTGTTCGCCACGCCCTTGCGCGCGCACGCCAGCAAGGCCGACCAGGTGCTGCTG
>NZ_JAUYNP010000078.1 GCF_030696055.1 Pseudomonas sp.
TTGGACAGCAGGTGAAACAGCAGGGCACCGCCGGCCTGGCTGAACGGCAGGTAACCCAGTTCATCGAGGATGACTAAGTCCATGCGCAGCAGTGCCTGGGCGATCCGCCCGGCTTTGCCATCGTGCTTCTCGCGCTCCAGCAGATTGACCAGGTCAACCGTGGAGTAGAAGCGCACGCGCTTGCCGTGCTGGCTGATGCCGGATACAGCAAGCGCGGTGGCCAGGTGCGTCTTGCCGGTACCCGGCCCACCGATCAGCACCACGTTCTGCGCGGTGTCGGTAAAGGCCAGGCTGGCCAGCTCCCTGATCAGGCGTGCGTCGGCGCTGGAGGCGCTGAAGTCGAAGCCGGCCAGATCACGGTGCAGGGGCAACTTGGCCATGCTCATTTGGTGGCTCACCGAGCGCATGGCTCGATCCGCGTGTTCCTGCTGGAGAAGGTGTTCGAGCAGCCACCTGGAGGATGCCGTTGCCGACTCGCCCTGCGCGATCAACTCTGTCCAGGCAGTGGCCATGCCGTGCAGGCGCAGTTCCTTGAGTTCCGCCATGAGATCACGCATGAGCGATCTCCTCAGCTTGGTCGCGCAGGCGGTCGTAGCGCGCCGTGTTGGCGACAGGCGCTTCCTTGAGCGGCAAGTGGGTCTCGACCGAGGGCGGCGGCTCGGCCGATGTCAGGCGCGCCACGACGTTGAGGATGTGTTCGGCACTCAGGCTGCCGTTCTCAAGCACCAACTCAACCGCCACTAGCACGGCATCAAGTCCGGCGACCGGTACGGCAGCCAGGACTTGCGCCATGATCCGGTCACCACCGGCATGCCGCGTCAGGCCGTGCTTGAGCTGACGCAGTGGCGCTGGCAAGTCCGCAAAAGGAGCGCCGTTACGTAGCGCGCCCGGCTTGCGCTCGATCAGCGGGATGTAGTGCTGCCAGTCGTAGCTGACCTGGTCGCGATCCAGCAAGCGCGCATGACTGGCAATCAGTGCGTCATCAGCCACCACCTCGATCCGCGTCGGATACAGGCGACTGCTGACCCACCGACCGGCGAACTCACAGGGCACCGAGTAGCGGTTGCGCCCCACGCTGACCAGGCCGGTGCTGGAGACCCGCGCAGCACGCTCGACGTAACCGTCGAAGACCGTGGGCATGGGCATCATTTCGGCCCGCTCCAACTCCAGCACCTCGGCCACACTCAGCCCGCTGTATTGCGGGTGCGGCAGCTCGCTCCAGAGTGCGCGGCAGCGCTGACCCAGCCAGGCATTGAGTTCTTCGAAGGAGTGGAAGTGGACGTCCTGGGCATCCAGCCAGATGCGGCGCCGGCTGTCTTGCACGTTCTTTTCAACGATGCCCTTTTCCCAGCCAGCGGCGACGTTGCAAAAGTCCGGATCGAACAGGTAGTGCGCACACATCACCGCGAAACGCGCATTCACCGTCCGGCCTTTGCCCTTATTGACCTTGTCGACGGCCGTCTTCATGTTGTCGTAGATGCCCCGGCGCGGCACGCCGCCCAAGGCGCTGAACGAGCGCGTATGCGCGTCGAACAGCATCTCGTGCCCCTGGCGCGGATAAGCCACCAGCCAGAACGCACGGCTGGCGCACAGCTTCAGGTGCGCCACCTGCATGCGCCGGTAAATGCCGCCGACCAGCAAGCCCTCTTCGCTCCAGTCGAACTGAAACGCCTCGCCCAGCGCAAAGGTCAGCGGCACAAAGGCGTGCAACGCCTTGCCCTGTTCCCCGCGCCTGGCACGGATAAACGCGGTGAGCTGGCTGTAGCCCCCGTCGTACCCCTCGGCCTTGATTTGCGCCAACAGCGCCTTGGCACTGCGCCGCTGTTGCTTGGGACGCAGCGAGTCGGCTTTCAGCGCCTGTTCCAGCGTTGCGTGAAAAGCACTGAGCTTGTTGAAGAGCGCACGACGCTGGTACACCGGCTGAGCGGCTTCTGGTGCTCTGACCCATTTGCGGATCGTGTTGCGCGCCAACCCGGTGCGCTTGGTTATCTCATGCAGCGACAGCTTGTCGCGAAAATACATCCGCCGGATTTTGCCCATCATTTCCATACTGATCACCCTGTGTTCTCCTGCTCAAAAATTGAGCAGGAGCAGTTGAACACCTGGGTCAGTTTTCAGTCGGCAGAACAGCCTCTACTGGGTCAGTTTTCGGTCAGCGGCAACACGACTAACCTCTTTACCAGCCCCTCCGCTGTGCTGAGCCACTCCGCGACGCGCTTAAGGTCCATCGTCTATTCCCCACCATTGGCCATTGCTGGGTTTGATCAATAAGGTTGAAGCTGCCTATGCAGTGTAGTGGTCTGATCCGAAGCTATAGGCTGGCTGCGTGAAGTTTCGGGCAGCATAGGGATGCCGATGCTGCATGGCGCGCCTTCAACGATAGCGTGCCTAAGCAGGTTCTAAGAACTGTTGACAGGGGTATGCGAACGGGAGCGAATGACAGTTCTGGGGCGGGTTGGCTGCGGAGAGGGTGTCCGGACGCGGCAGCAATCCAGTTGCGCAAGTCCTGCTCTAAGGGACCTCCTTGGATGGGACTAACTTCCCTCCTAGTGTGCTGTTGGAGCGATGCAGTCGATCGCAAAGACCAACAATTCATGCACGCCAGGAGATTCCGCCTGGATGAGCAAGGCTTGCTCCTGCAAGTAGGCAACCAGGGTCGTAAATGGTTGGCCGGCTATCTGAGTCCGTCACTGGCGCTGGTTTCGCTCCGCGCTGCCTCGTGCCTGAGTCGCACAAATTTACAGTGCCAAAAATCCCCCAGTTAGCTACACATGTTCCATCTGCTGTTTGCGCTGTTTAACACGGAAAGAATCGTTGCCGGGTTTGAGGAAGTCGCGCTGATTAACCGCTCGGTGGCTAATCACCATTACTATTGGGCTTGGGCGCTTTGTTGTTTGTATGTGAGCTGGACTATGTCTAACTGCACGTCGTAGTACCAGATCAGCTCGAAGCGTAGGTGAGGACGAGGGAGGTAATTCAAGGAAGTGAGTTGCCCAGAGCGGGCGAGGGGAGATTCAAGTCCGTACCAATTCTTGTACCAATTGGTGCGTAAAGTAGGTGTAGACAGGTACTTTCAAGTCGCTCAAAGCTGCGTAAATGCTGACCTGCCGTCCTCCTGCCAACGCCAAAAACATTGCATGGTGATATTGGCGGTGGAGATCACGAATCTTGGTCCAGATAAGCGGGCGCACGGGCGCGAAAGGGGCGCGATTGTGGCGGTTTACGGGCGCAAAGGGCAGCAGATGGGACGGGTGGAGTGTGCTATCCCAGGCTTTTCTGCCTGAACCTGGTGGGGCGCAGAGGGTGAATTACAGCAGCAGGCCCAGCTGCGAGCGCTTGGGCAGCTTGCGGACCACCAGCTGATGGGAACGGCTCAGCAGTTCGCGCAGCTCGGCGTCGCGCAAAGGGTAGGGCGCGTCCATGCTGACCCAGCGGGCGCGGGCCAGATAGGGTGCGGGGCGAATGCCGGGGCGATCGCAGAAACCGAGGAACAGATCGTCATCGACCTTGAAGGCCAGGCCGTCGTGGCTGGCCAGGTGGATCAGGGCGAACATCTTGTTCTGCGCCACCGAGAATACCCGCACACCGCCCCATTTGATGTCCTCGCGGGCACCGGGCAGGCTCAAGCAGATGGCGGCGACTTGGGCAGGTGTCATGTTTCACTCCCGATAGAAAATCTGCACCAGATGATAGCCAAACTGGCTCTTGATCGGGCCGTGCACTTCACGCACCGGCTTCTTGAAAATCACCTGATCGATCGCCCGGACCATTTGCCCAGGGCGCACCTCGCCCAGGTCGCCGCCTTTTTTGCCGGACGGGCAGGTGGAGTACTTGCGCGCCAGCACATCGAAGGCCTCGCCAGCCGCTATGCGCTTCTTCAGCGCGGCGGCCTCCGCCTCGGTCTTGACCAGAATATGGCGGCACATTGCCTTGGTCATATTGGGCTCCTCAAAGATTGACTCCTCAAAAAATGGCCGGGAGCCATTTTTAACGTCGCGCAGCGGCGGCCCGGAGGGTGGCCGCCAGGGATGGCAGGCCATAAATTTACCGAGCCGCTATTGTGCCAGCATTTGTAGCGCCATCAGAATGACGTCAGTTACTTGCCGCTTTATTGAGGCGGAAACAGGGTCGATCTTGGCCTAACGTATTAATTCAACCTCGACGGATCTGCTCGCCATGGACCTCACCGCAATGCTGAACATCCTCTCCAGTCAGGATGGTTCCGACCTCTACCTGTCCACGGGGGCACCGCCCTGCGCCAAGTTCAATGGCGTGCTCAAGGCCTTGAGCCAGGAGCCGCTGAAAAGTGGCGATGTGGCAGCCGTTGCCGAGTCGATCATGGATGGCGCCCAGCGCCTAGAGTTCGAGCGCGAGCTGGAGATGAACCTGGCGATCTCCATTCCCGGCGTGGGGCGTTTTCGCATCAATATATTCAAGCAGCGCAACGAAGTGTCGATTGTCGCGCGCAATATCAAAATGGAAATCCCCAAGTTCGAGGACTTGAAGCTGCCCGAAGTGCTGCTCAAGACCATTATGGAGAAGCGCGGCCTGGTGTTGTTCGTCGGCGGCACCGGTTCGGGCAAGTCCACCTCCCTGGCGGCGCT
>NZ_JAUYNP010000081.1 GCF_030696055.1 Pseudomonas sp.
CGGAGCCGACCTATGCCGGGGTCACCAGTTTTATGCGCAGGCGTTATAGCCGCGACCTGACCGGCGTCGATCTGGTGGTCAGTGGGGTGCCCTTCGACACCGCCACCACCATCAGACCGGGCACCCGTTTCGGCCCGCGGGCGATCCGCGCGGCCTCCATCACCAGCGCCTGGGAGCGCCACTACCCCTGGGAGTTCGACCCCTTCGACCACCTGGCGGTGATCGACTACGGCGACTGCAACTTCGATCACGCCCTGCCGCACAAGATTCCGGCGGCCATCGAGGCGCATGCCGAGCATATCGTTGCGGCCGGTTGCGGCATGCTGACCCTGGGCGGCGACCATTTCATCAGCTACCCGCTGCTCAAGGCCCATGCGAAGAAGTATGGCGCCCTGTCGCTGGTGCATTTCGACGCCCATAGCGACACCTGGCCGGATGCCGACGACAGCGAGCCGGGGGTCAGCCACGGCACCATGTTCTACCACGCCGCCCGCGAGGGCCTGGTCGATCCGTCTCGCTCGGTGCAGATCGGCCTGCGTACCACCAATGACGACCACATGGGCTTCCAGGTGCTGGATGCGCGTCAGGTGCACCGCAGCACCCCGGAGCAGATCGCCGCGCAGATCCGCGACCGGGTCGGCGACAACCCGGTGTACCTGACCTTCGATATCGACTGCCTCGATCCGGCCTTCGCCCCCGGCACCGGAACCCCGGTCTGTGGTGGCCTGAGCACTCACCAGGCCCTGGAGATACTGCGCGGTCTGCGCGGCATCAACCTGGTCGGCATGGACGTGGTGGAAGTCTCGCCGCCTTACGACAACGCCGAAGTCACCGCCCTGGCCGGCGCCACCGTGGCCATGGAGATGGTCTGCCTATACGCCGCGCGGCATAAGCTATAAGGCGGAACTCTCAGCGTCAGCGTCAACCCGAGCCCCGGGCAGCCATTCAGGTTGTCCGGGTTTTTTTGCTTTTAAGGCCGCTGGCATGCCGAGGAGCTAGGCTTAAGGAGCGTCGCCGCCCTGTTTGCCTGACGCGGCAGCGCGATGAATGCTGTGCGAGCGCACTAGAAATCCAGGTTGTATACAAAACAAGGCTCTTTTCCAGGTCATTGTTTACAGCTATATGAGAAATTGTTCACAGCTTGTTGCGTAATCTTGTAGAAACGTAGTACACAAGGCTACGCAGCTGCGGCACCCAGTGCCGGCCTGCGATGGGCAACCAGAAGGGTGCAGTGGCCGCCAAGGCGCTGCTCCTCTCCAATAATAAAGGCGCCGATCCAGGCTCGTGAGAGCTGCTAAGGTCATCGGATGACAGGAGAAAACCCAATGAAGCATGAGCACGCCGCCGATGCCGCCGTTGCGTCCGAAACGCAGCCGCGTTTGACCCTGACCGGCATCCGCAAGGTATACCCCACGGTTATCGCCAACGATGGCATCGACCTCAGCGTGATGCCCGGCGAGATCCATGCCGTGCTCGGTGAGAACGGTGCCGGTAAATCCACCCTGATGAAGATCATCTACGGCGTGACCCGCCAGACCTCCGGCGACATGCTCTGGGAGGGCAAGCCGGTCACGGTGGAAAACCCCGCCCATGCGCGCAGCCTGGGGATCGGCATGGTGTTCCAGCACTTCTCCCTGTTCGAAACCCTGACCGTGCTGGAAAACGTCGCCCTGGCCCTGCCGGGCAAGCCCGACATGGTCGACCTGGCCCGGCGTATCGAGTCGGTGTCCAAACGCTATGGCTTGCCGGTCGATCCGCGCCGCCACGTGCACGCGCTGTCCGTCGGCGAGCGCCAGCGGGTCGAGATCGTCCGCTGCCTGCTGCAGAACCCACGGCTGCTGATCATGGACGAGCCGACCTCGGTGCTCACCCCGCAGGCCGTGCGCAAGCTGTTCGAGACCCTGCGCCAGCTGGCCAGCGAAGGCTGTTCGATCCTCTATATCAGCCACAAACTCGACGAAATCCAGGAGCTGTGCCACAGCGCCACCGTGCTGCGCGGCGGCAAGGTGACCGGCTCCTGCATTCCATCCGAAGAAACCCCGAAGAG
>NZ_JAUYNP010000084.1 GCF_030696055.1 Pseudomonas sp.
AACTCGGCCTCCTGCCCGGTGAGGGTGGTCAGGGTCGGCTCCGCTAGCACCTTGGCCGAGCCATTGTCCTTGGCGGCGTCCAGCACCACGTTGAACAGGAAGTGATCCGAGACGAACTGGGCCAGCATGCCCTTGCCATCACCGATCAAGGAGGCTGGGTGCAGAACACCGCCTGCGGGGGTCACGCCCAGCCCCTGGCCATTGTTGAAGCTACCCAGGGACCAGCGGCTGGAAGAGAGATCCAGGGCGTTGAAGCGCATACCCAGGCGTTTGACAAGATTGCGCTGCATCTCCGCCACCTTGACCTCCAACATCACCTGCTGGCTGCCACCGACAGTCATCAGGTTGATCACATCCAGCGACTTAGTCGGTGTCGATACCGCTGCTTCACCCTCCCCCTGCACCACGCTGGCGGTCTGCGCGGTATAGGTCTTGGCCAGCTTGATCGCGGTGTCCATGGCCGTGGCGCTAGTCACCTGACCACGCAGCACCAGGGCGCCTTGGGCGCTGTAAACGGCGATCTGCTCATTGGGCAACAGTTCGTGCAACTTGGCCTTGAGGCCGCCAAGGTCGTGCACCACCTCGAGATCGAGGCTGTCGATCAGGCGGTTGCTGTTGTCCCACAGCAGCACGTTGGTACTGCCAAGCGAGCGCCCCAGCAGATACAACTGGGTCGGGCTGGTGATCAGAATATCGGCGATTTCCGGGTTGCCCACGGAAACCTTCTTCACCGGTGCCCGGGTAGTGAGTACCCGCGACTTGTAGATTGGCACCTGGATACTGCTGACATTGGCCGCCGGCATGGCGCTCACTGCCGGCACCGGCTGCGCAGCCTGCGCTACGCCGACCAAGAGCAAACCTATTCCTAACAGATGCAGCGTGTACGTCCCGAGTCTTTGGATGATCTCCATGCCCTACTCCTTGCTTGGTATGCTGTTTTGCCTGCTTGCAGCTTAGCCAGCTATTGCACTCTTGCTGGGAGAGAGGTCGGCCGTAGGGCGTACTCGCCGAAGGCAGTCCGCCATGGACTGGCAATACGCGAATCGATGGCGAACTGTCGCTACGCGCCGAGCCTGCCCTACAACTGAACTTTCGCCACCTCGACCTCGGTCCCACGGATGATGGTGACCCCACCACCCTCACGCCGGCGTACCACCGGCTTGGTCGCTTGAGGAGCCGGCGCCGGTTTTTCCACCATAGCTATCGGTGCTTCCGCCAGCGGCTTTTTTTGGTTATCCAGCGGGTTGCGCAGGGCCAGTTGCAGCCGTCCCTCGCTTTGCGCCTTGACCAGGATCTCCGCCTCTTCGCCCGTCATCTCCAGGGTCACCGCACGCACCACCACCGGTTGGGTCTTGTCGGTGCTCGCGGTCTGATCCACGGCCAGCACCCGCAGGTCCTCAAGGATGGTTTCCGCCTCAGCGTTGCTATTGCTGCCGCCGGTCTGCTTGGTGGCCAGCACATCAACCCGATTGCCCGGCAGCAGGAAGCCGCCCACACCGACCACATCGTCCACCCGTACCGAGATGGCGCGCTTGTCCCGCTCGATCAACGAGGCCAGGGTGCTGCCGCCGAGGTGCTCGGCCAGGCGCGCCCCACGCACTATGTCGCCGCGCAACATGGCGAAGGTGGCGATCTTGCCCAGCACCTTGTCGGTGGCATCGAAGGCATCGTCCGGCACAGTGTCCTTGGGCATACGCACCAGGGTGACGTGTTGGGCCTCGACCATCTGGCCGAAGGGAATCTCCAGCGTGGCCACCACCACGTTCTGCAGGTTGTCGTCCGGGCTGGCGTTGAGTCGTGCGCTCAGCCAGTTGTTGGCAAGAAGGGCGGCACCCAACCCCAGGATTAGCGAAAGGCCGATCAACATAAGCGTGCGTGAGTTCATGACGGTGTCTCCCTGGTTCAACTGGCGTCGAGGCTGACGAAGTAGTTACGCCAGGCCCAGATCAGTGTCTGTGGTGAAAGGGCTTGCGAGTCGTCTGCCCCCAGGTAGCGTTGACGATCCAGCGCCATGCCCAATAGGTCGCGCGGGTGACAGGGCAATAGCGGCATCTTCTCCGGGCGGTGCAGGCGCTCGATGACGTACTCCACCAACTCGAGGTCGTAGGGGATGCCCAGTTTCTCGCACTCCTGCTGCCAGATACGCTCGTACTCATCCGCTTGCAGGTGGTCGAAGTGCAGCTTGTAGCCGATACGCCGGAGGAAGGCCTCATCGGCCAGCTCCAGCGGATTGAGGTTAGTCGAGAAAACCAACACCAGGTCGAAGGGTATTTCGCAGTGCCGGCCGCCGCCCAGATTGAGGAAGTCCTTCTTCTCCTCCATCGGTACTATCCAGCGGTTGAACAGGTCCACCGGTGCCACCCGCTGCCGCCCCAGGTCGTCGATGATGAAAATGCCATTGCTGGCCTTGAGCTGCAGGGGTGCCTGGTACTGGCGGGTATAGGGGTCGAAGCGGATATCCAGCATATCCAGGGTCAGCTCGCCGCCGGTGATGATGATGGGGCGTCGGCACTGCACCAGACGGCGGTCGACGCCTTCGTCCAGGCGCAGGTTGCGCTGCTTGACCTCAGCCAGCAGCGGCTTGTGCACCTGGGGATCGAAGATTTCCACCACCGATTCGTTAATGGCGATGGCATGGGGTATCCACACCGCCTCATGGAACAGGCGGATCAGCCGTTGGCTGATATAGGTCTTGCCGGTGCCCGCCGGTCCGTAAATCATGATGGCCCGGCCTGAGTTCATGGCGGGGCCGAGCTGATCGAGCAGCTCTTCATGCAACACGACACCGGCGAAGGCCTCGCGCATGGCCTGGGCGTCGATCCGGCACTGGTGCACCGTTTGCGCCTTCAATAATTGCCGGTAACGCTCCACCGGGTAAGGCGCCGGGCCTATATAGCCGCTGCGCAGCAGGGCATCCTTGGCCGTATTGCGCCCCCGCTCGGTCAGTCCATAGCGCAGGCCCTGCCCGCCAGCCTGGCCGAGCACCTCGATACGTCCGTCCTTGCGCAGAAAAGCCAGCAGCTCTTCCAGCACCGAACCGGTCAGCGCCAGGCGCGCCACCAACTGCGACATATCCAGCACCCCTGCGTCATGCAGGTGCTTGCAGAGCAGATCGCCCAGCAGGTTTTCCGCCAGCCCGGTTTCCTCGACGCTGCGCGGCTGTGGCGCCAGGCGCTGCACCGCATCGCGGTCATCCTGGTAGACACTTACATCGTTCGCCACATACATGGTCAACCTCCCGGACTACCAGAAACCACTGCGCACAGTGTTCCAAGCAGAATGGCTATGGCATAAGGAAAGGGCTTGCCGGCCACCTCATCCGCTGCCGGCACCAGATAGACCCTAGCCCTTAATATCAGCCAGTAGCGCTCCAGCGTCTGCCTGATTTGGCCGTGGACCAGCACGATCAGAAAGCCGCACAGGCTGCCTGCGATCAGGCTGTAAAGCGCCGCCCACAGTGCGTCATAAGGGGTGAGAAAAGCACCGACCATGGCCATCAGTTTGACATCACCTGCAGCCATGCCACCCAAGAGATACAGGGGAAGAAAAACGGCGAAACCGATCAGGATGCCTAACGCACCACTGCCCAGCCCATTGATCCCGCCGGTATAAGCCTGGCTGACCAAGCCCAAGGCCAGCCCCAGCAGAATCAGGAAGTTGGGAATGCGGTGGTGACGCAGATCGCTCACCACCGAAATCCCCAAGAGCCCAAATAGCAGGACAATCGAAGACATCTCTTCAAAAGCCATTGCAGCGTGCTCCTGAACAGCCCCTCTCATGTGGCGGAAGTGCCACCGCTGCCATTCTTACCCCCCGATTGCCGCTGTTATCCCTGTGATTACTACGCCAACTTGTACCCCTAGCGCCTGAAAGGCCGCTACTACAGCAGCCGCAATTAAACTGCCCGCTACGGCATATTCCACGGTCGTTAAACCTTCCTCGTCCTTGATGAACTTCAGCATCGAAAGCTTGATTGCGTGAAAAGTCATTTCGCTCACCTCACTCGAGTATTCCAATCGGAGAAGACGCTGTTCCGTCCTGCGGGCCCGTCTGCATAAGACGGGCAGGGTAAACTCAAGGCCAGCCCCAGCAGTATCAGGAAGTTGGGAATGCAGTGGTGGTTTAGATCGCTCACCACCGAAATCCCAAGCGCCCAAGCAGCAGGACAATCGAAGAAACCCCTTCAAAAGCCAATGCAGCGTGTTCCTGAACAGTCAAACTTGTGCCGCCAATTGCCACCCTTACCCCCCGATTGCCGTTGTTATCCCTGTGATTACTACGCCAACTTGTACCCCTAGCGCCCGAAAGGCCGCGACTACAGCAACCGCAATTAAACTACCGGCCACGGCATATTCCACTGTCGTCAAACCATCCTCGTCTTCGATGAACTTCAGCACCGAAGTCTTAATCGCTTGCAGAGTCATTTCGTCCACCTCACTCGAAAATTCCTACCGGGAAAGGCGTCGCTATTTGCTCCGCCTAACACGAACCCTAGTCACCAGCCAAAAGATCGGTTAGGAGTTTTTTGCACATCACTGGCATTTTTTTGCAGCTCTTGGCGTACAGGGCGGAAGAATTCGCGAAACGCCGCATACCCCGCATTTTCTGGTGCGTTGCCCTGCGGACGAACGACACCCTACGCAGCCCCGACCTGTAGGGGGCGTTTGCGCAGGGCCGTAGATGGGTTGTAGCGATACCCCCTGCTGCCGGATCAGACGCATGCGATTGAATCGCGGCGTTCTCGCCGTGCCTAGAAGGCCCTACCTCAGGGCGCAGCCTTTGCCCTCTATTCGCAGGCATTCGCGCATTTTGGCCGACATTGATCGCGACACTATGGACCCGTGGCCATACAGTCATCTTTGAGCAAGAACAGTTAAATCACTTCGCGCTAAGGGTTATGACAATTCGATCTTGGCATCGATGGCATTCTGCCTTTAAGAATCAGGCAGGAGATTGCAGTTGATGCTTGGATAAACGCACTAGAACCTCCTGTTGCACGTAATGGTGAATATGGATACGCACGTTGTAACCGCTCCGCGGCTGCTGTGGTTCGACCTTACGCACGATCAATCCGCCAAGGACTACACAGTTGCATTCTCGGACGCTTGCCGGATCAACCTGGCAAGCGAGTTGAGTGTTGCCGGAATGAACGCACACCAGCGCCCGGACATGATCTGCATGCATTACGACCGCCCGGACACCTTGAGCCTCAACCTGCTGATAGAACTCAAGCGTGCCGCGCCGTCCATCCCGATCACCATGCTGACGATGCAGCACTCGGAGGAGCTGGCAGTCTGGGCCTTCCGCTCCGGGGTATGGGATTACTTGGTGCTACCGCTGCTGCAATCCGAACGAAAGCGCTATCTGCAGGCCCTGCGGGAACTCTGCCAGTTACGCAGCAGCCCGCACAGGTCGGAAAAGAAACAACCGCTGTCACGCACCACCGCCTTACCGGAAAGCGTGCGCCTCACCGCGTGTTATCAGAGGCAACAACCCCTGCAAGGCGCAATCCACTATATCGAACAGCATTTCCAGGAACATATCGACCAGAAAGAGATGGCCGAGCGCTGTGGCATGACACCTTTCCGCTTTAGCCGGCTGTTCAAGCAGACCTACGGGATTGGCTTCCTCGAATTCGTCCTGCGCAAGCGCATGGAGAAAGCCGAGGAGCTTCTGTGCAACAGCCAGATGCCGGTCACAAGCATCGCCTATGCAGTAGGGTTCCAGGAACCCTCCTATTTCGCTCGAGCCTTCAAGCAGCATTTCGGCTGTTGCCCCAGCGACTATCGGCGAGGGGGCCGTACCACGCCTCACCCGGCATCAGCTCAACAAGCGACGAGTCTCTCGACCCAACGGAGCAGTACTTATGACAGTGAGCCCGAACAGCGACTGCCGCCCAGCATTCGCTCCGTTGCCCTGCAGGTTGGTGAGCCTGAGGCGGCTTGTTCAGACCGCCCTTAGCAGGTTCGTGTTATGCACCTGAGCCCACTATTAAAAGTGCCAGTCTGTAGCAGACCGGCACAATTGAATCAAAACGCTAACTGGTAGTGCGTTGAAATGTTACTTGTGCACTTCGATAACAAACGTGCAAGGAATTCAACCTAACCATCGATCAGAGAGCATGCCGATATGATTTCATTACCAGAAGTACTGCAGTCGAGGCGAACCAACTTTTACAGCGGAGTTATTCTTGCAATAACTTGGGGAGTCTTCGCCTATGCGCACTTGATGCAATTTCAGAAGACACACGAATGGGCGATGCTCTTATTTTGCTTCTCTGAAACGCTGACAGCGGTCTTGTATATCTTCCGCAGCGACCCAAAGACTATTTCAGTCATTCCCCTCGATTGGTTGGTGGCGATTGGCGGGACCTTCGCTCCACTGTTCTTTCGCCCAGCTTCCTGGGGAATACTTCCCTTGGCAAGCGTTGCGATCCTTGCAGGCGCGAGCATTCAGTTATTGAGTCTAATTTCCCTCAATCGCAGTTTTGCGCTCGTTGCGGCAAAGCGGGAAATCAAGACAGCCTGGATGTATCGTATCGTGCGCCACCCGATCTATGCTAGTTACTGCCTGTCATTTTCCGGATACGTGCTGACAAATACGACGCTTGCAAATGTGGTTATCTACGCGCTGACGATGGGATTTCTTTGCACACGGATATTTCGGGAAGAAAAGCATCTTTCACTTGACCCCCAGTATCGTGAATACATGCTTGACGTGCGTTATCGGCTTATTCCCTTCATATTCTAGTAATGACGATGGGCAATACGCAAAGCAAGCCTGAATTCATAGAATATTGAAACGAGAGGCAGAGAGCCAGCTACCGATCCTGAATGCCCAACGATGCTGCGCTCCGATTTCTTTCTGGAACCAGTCGCCATGATGCGCCCCAACGCCAAAGTCGAAAAAGCGCAAGACTCGTAGCCTCTTTGCGGGCTGAAAATCATTGAGCGCAATAAAAATCCCCGCCACTCGGCGAGACTGTTACCCAATGCATCAAGCCCGAAAAAGCCAGACCCAAATGTCATAAAGTTGAAACAGGTAGAAGAAATAGCAGCCTAGGTTGCGGTTGATGGAGCGCTGCTTTAGTTTGCGCCGGCGCTTTGCCTGGATTGGCGAGGCTTCTTATGGATAAGCCCTAAAAGGAATGCATTACATGTTGAAGAAAATTGCTCTGACTGCTGGCCTGGTTACTCTGCTGAGCGGTTGCGCCACCGGCCTGTCGCCAGTTGGTGTCGGCCTGATCACCGACGTCAAAGGCCCAATCACTGCAACTACCGCACAAGGCAGCAAGACTGGTACTTCTTGCGCCACCACCATCATTGGCCTGATCAACAAAGGCGACGCTTCGATCGAAGCAGCCAAGGCCAACGGCAACATCTCCACTGTTGCCAGCGCTGACTACCACACCAAAGGCTTCTACCCGTTCTTCGGCGAAACCTGCGTTAGCGTAAGCGGTAGCTAAGTTACCAGGCTGATCCCGGGCCCGCCCGGGATCGACTGACCGCCCTACCCTACAGGCCATACCCTGCCAAAGCGGCGAGAAACTGCGCCTCATCCAGCACCCGCACCCCCAGCTCACTGGCCTTGCCCAGTTTTGAGCCGGCCCCCGGCCCCGCTACCACGCAGCTGGTCTTGGCCGATACCGAACCGGCCACCTTGGCGCCCAGGCTTTCCAGCTTGTCCTTTGCCTGATCACGACTCATGACTTCCAGGCTGCCAGTCAGCACCCAGGTTTGTCCGGCCAGCGGCAGGCCTGCCACGGTCTTTTTCTCGCTGTGCCAGTGCATGCCGAACTCACGCAATTGCGCCTCGATAGCCTGCGCCGCAGCGACATTGGCCTGCTCCACAAAGAACTCGCGCAGCGCCTGCTTGGCCTTTTCGTTAAGCCCCTTCATCACGCTGAGTTCCAGCCAATCTCGACTGAGAGCGATCAAGCCATCCAGGCTGCCGACTTTCTCGGCCAGGTTCTTCGCTCCGGTGCTGGCGATACCGGCGATATTCAACTTGCCGATAAACCCGGCCAGGCTCGCGCAGGCGGCGAATTCGGCATGCAACTCGCCCTCTTCCTGCAAGACCAGGCCGCGCTGTAGCAACTGGCTGATCACCTGGCGGTTATGCCCATCCTCGAAGAAGCTGTGAATCTCGTGGGCGACTTCCAGCCCCACATCCGGCAGGTAGGTCAGCACCTGCGGCACGGCCTGCTCGATGCGCGTGAGCGAGCCCAGGGCGCGCGCCAGCAGCTTGGCGGTCTCCTCGCCGACATCGGGGATGCCCAGGGCATAGATAAAGCGCGCCAGGCTCGGCTGGCGGCTGGCGGCGATGGCGGCCAGCAGATTGTTGCTCGACAGTTCGGCAAACCCCTCCAGGCCGACTATCTGCTCGAATTGAAGGGTGTAGAGATCGGCCGGCGAACCGACCAAGCCCTCATCAACCAGTTGCTCGACGCTTTTCTCGCCCAGCCCTTCGATATCCATGGCACGGCGCGAGACGAAGTGGATGATCGCCTGTTTAAGCTGCGCCGCGCAGGCCAGACGACCGACGCAGCGGTAGATGGAACCCTCGCTGAAGGACTCCTTGCCCTTGCTGCGTTTGACCAACTGGGTGCGCTCGACGTGGGAGCCACAGACCGGGCAGCTTTCAGGGATAGCTACCGCGCGAGCGTGCGCAGGGCGCCGCTCGGTCACCACCTGCACCACCTGCGGGATCACATCGCCGGCGCGGCGGATAATCACCACGTCGCCGATCATCAACCCCAGGCGCGCCACTTCGTCCATATTGTGCAGGGTGGCGTTGGCCACGGTGACGCCCGCCACCTTGACCGGCTTCAGCCGCGCCACCGGGGTGACGGCGCCGGTACGACCGACCTGGAACTCGACATCCAGCAGCTCGGTCAGCTCCTCCATGGCCGGGAACTTATGGGCGATGGCCCAACGCGGCTCGCGGGCACGAAAGCCCAGCTCACGCTGATAGGCCAGGTTGTTGACCTTGAACACCACCCCATCGATCTCATAGGCCAGCGCCTCGCGCTTCTCGCCTATGGCGCGGTAGTAGGCCAGGCACTCGTCGGCGCCCTTGGCCAGCTTCAGCTCGCGACTGATCGGCATGCCCCAGGCCTTCACGGCTTGCAGAATGCCGATATGGCTATCCGGCAACTCGCCCTGCACCTGGCCGATGCCGTAGCAGCAAAACTCCAGCGGCCGGCTGGCGGTGATCTTCGAATCCAGTTGGCGCAGGCTGCCGGCGGCGGCATTGCGCGGGTTGGCAAAGGTCTTGCCACCGCTTTCCAGCTGGCGGGCATTCAGCGCGGCGAAACCGGCCTTGGACATAAAGACCTCGCCACGCACTTCCAGTACGGCCGGCCAGCCGCTGCCCTGCAGCTTGAGCGGCACATTGCGGATGGTGCGCACATTGACGCTGATATCCTCACCGGTGCTGCCGTCGCCTCGGGTGGCGCCGCGCACCAGCAGGCCATCGCGGTACAGCAGGCTGACCGCCAGTCCATCGAGCTTGGGCTCGCAGCTGTACTCCACCTCGGCAGCACCGCCAAACAGATCGCCAACCGGCAGGTCCAGGCCTTCGCGCACGCGGCGGTCGAAGTCCTGCAGGTCGCCTTCCTCGAAGGCGTTGCCCAGGCTAAGCATGGGTACCTCGTGCTTGACTTCGCCGAACGCACTGAGGGCCTGACCGCCGACTCGCTGGGTAGGCGAGTCGGGGGTGATCAGCTGCGGATACTCACCTTCCAGCGCCTTGAGTTGCTGGAACAGGCGATCGTACTCGGCGTCCGGAATACTCGGCTCGTCCAGTACGTAATAGCGGTAGTTATGCCCATCCAGCTCGGCGCGTAGTTCAAGGATGCGCTCGGCGGCACTCTTTGTGGTTGTGGCGGCGTCGGTCATTGCAGTGTTCTCTCAAACGAAAAGAGCAGCCTGGGCTGCTCTTTCTCTTTATCGGTGAATTCAGCGCTTATTGGTCAACTGCTTGCGCTCATATTCAACGATGCGTTGACGATAATGCTCGATGGTCTGCGCGGTCATGACGCTGCGCTGGTCATCTTTCAGTTCGCCGTTCAGCTCATGGGCCAACTTGCGCGCCGCGGCCACCATCACATCGAACGCCTGTTTGGGATGGCGCGGGCCTGGCAGACCAAGGAAAAAACTCACCGCGCGGGTACTGAAGCCTTCGATATCGTCCAGATCGAAGGTGCCCGGTTTGAGCGCGTTGGCCATGGAGAACAGCACTTCGCCATTGCCGGCCATGCTCTCGTGACGATGGAAGATATCCATCTCACCGAAACGCAGGCCACTTTCCAGGATGTTCTGCAACAGCGCCGGGCCTTGAAAACCCTCGCCGTCACGGGCGATCACGTTGATCACCAGCACCTCTTCAACCGGTGGCAATTCTTTGCTGCTCGGCGCCACTTTGCTGAGCGGCTCTACAGCGCCTTTATCGACCGGGTTGAGCAGGGTCGGCACCGGCTCCTCCACTCCCAGATTCAGGTCACCTTGCTGCGGCTCGCTGCCACGGCGGCGATTCAACTCGCGGGCGCTCATGGCCGGCAGATCCTCTTCATCCAGCGAGGGCTCGTGGCTACGATCTATCACGCGCGGCGGGCTGAGTAGGTCCGGATCGCTGCCATCATCAAGTACATGGGCAAAACTGCGGTCAAGTTTGAACTTGAGCTTGCCCTTGCCGCCGCGCATACGCCGCCAACCATCGAAGAGGATGCCCGCGATCACTATGATGCCGATGACGATCAGCCACTCGCGTAGACCGAATTCCATGAAATACCCTAACCCCTAATAAAATTTGATGAACTAAAGGGCATCCTGCCCGCTTCGTTAATTCTGTAACGTGGCGCCAAGCCCATGTTCTGTCAGGCCTTTCCCAGACTAAATGGCCACGCTTAATAACAATGCGCGTTAAGCTAGCACGACGAAAGGCAACTTTACACAGTCACTCGCATCATGATTCGACCATTGCCAGTGCCTCTTCCACATCTACCGCCACCAAACGCGAACAACCCGGCTCATGCATGGTGACCCCCATCAACTGATCGGCCATCTCCATGGCGATCTTGTTGTGGGTGATATAGATAAACTGCACCGTTTCCGACATTTCCTTGACCAGGCGCGCATAGCGACCAACGTTGGCGTCATCCAGCGGCGCGTCCACCTCATCGAGCATGCAGAAGGGTGCCGGATTGAGCTTGAAGATGGCGAACACCAGGGCCAGAGCCGTTAGCGCCTTCTCGCCACCGGAAAGCAGGTGAATGGTGCTGTTCTTCTTGCCCGGCGGGCGCGCCATGATGGTCACGCCGGTATCCAGCAGGTCTTCGCCGGTCAGTTCCAGGTAGGCATTGCCGCCGCCGAACACCTTGGGGAACAGCGCCTGCAAGCCGCCGTTGATCTGGTCGAAGGTCTCCTTGAAGCGGTTGCGCGTCTCTTTGTCGATCTTGCGGATGACATTTTCCAGGGTGTCCAGGGCCTCCACCAGGTCGGCGTTCTGTGCATCCAGGTAACGTTTGCGCTCGGCTTGCTGCTGGTATTCGTCGATGGCCGCCAGGTTGATCGGGCCGAGACGCTGGATACGCGCAGCCAGGCGCTCGAGTTCTTCTTCCCAGGCTTTTTCGCTGGCCTCGCCCGGCAAGCTGGCGAGCACGCCGTGCAGGTCGTAATTGTCCTCCAGCAGCTGATCCTGCAGCGCCTTGCGCCGTACCGTCAGGGATTGCCAATCCATGCGCTGTTGTTCCAGTTGCCCGCGCAGTAGCTGGGATTGCTGTTCGGCCTGGGTGCGGCGCT
>NZ_JAUYNP010000095.1 GCF_030696055.1 Pseudomonas sp.
AGCGCCGACGACCGCCTGGTGTTCGGCGCCCGCGGTGGCTATCGCTTCGGCGGCCGACTGCGCACGGATTTCAACCTGAGCGAGGCCGAACGCGGCCTGCGTCGCCACCTGTTCGGCGAGCTGTTCCCCCAGCTCAAGGACGTGCGCATCAGCCACGCCTGGGGCGGCAACCTGGGCATGGCGCGGCGCTTCCGCCCGCATATGTTGATCGACCGGCAGAGCGGCATCGCCCTGTCCGGCGGCTACGGCGGCGAAGGCGTGGGCGCCAGCAACCTCGGCGGGCGCACCCTGGCCGAGCTGATCCTCGGCACGTCCAGTGAGCTGACCCGCCAGCCCTGGGTGCTCGACGGCCAGTCGATCCGCCGGCTGCCGCGCTGGGAGCCCGAACCGCTGCGCTGGCTCGGCTACAACGCGATCATCCACAGCTTCGCCTTTGAGGACCGCATCCTGGCCAACCCCCACAGCCCGCCCTGGCGCCGCCGCCTGGCCACCGGCCTGTCCGGGTTTTTGGAAGGTTTTATGCGCTGACCCCGCGCACAAAAAAGCCCCCGCCTGTTAACCCAGGCGGGGGCTTTTTTCAGCCGTTTAACCTATCCGCTGTTTTTCTTGGCGGCGCGGCTACAGGGCTCTACATACATCCTGGCAGCGGCATTGCGAAGTCGGTGGTGATGTCCACCCGCGCATTGGGGGTCGCCTCTACCTGCAAGCCCAGCATCCCCGTGGAATTCCAGGAGCTGATCGGCGGGCCGTCATACACCACCACACTGCCGCTCTCATAGAGCCGCACCCGGTTAATTCCACCATACCAAGTGAACGACACCGGTTGAGCCGTGGCGGTTTGGATCCACGTCATCCCCGCACCGAGAGCGGTGGGTTGCGTGCAAAACTTTGCTTGAGCCGGTAGAGCACAGGCTGTGATGAGCAGCAGGCTAGCGACGCGAATAGCTTTTTTCATGATGACCTCCATGCCGAACACAATAAAAGTCGAAGCGATGTAGAGCCCTCTAAGTTGTAGTTCATTCACGTTCGGTGGGTGGCCTATATATTCGAGGCGAATTCAGCCGCTAGAGAGGCCGTAGTGATTTCTTTTCAACCAACGGCCGCCTTCACCCAGCACATGGCCCAACTGCTGCTCTAGTCACGCTCGCAAGCGCTCATGGCTAGGTGAGTGGCGGAAGGTAGCTACAAAGCTGCTGGTAACACCTGCTGGGGCATAGCCAAGAAAAAGCCCCCGCCAACTCAGGCTGGCGGGGGCTTTTTTTCAACGCGCTAGATTAGGCGTTGCTTTTCTTGGCGGCGCGGGTGCGCTCGCTTTCGCCCAGAATTTTCTTACGCAGGCGAATCGACTTCGGCGTCACTTCACACAGCTCGTCTTCTTGAACGAATTCCAGCGCTTGCTCCAGGGTGAAGCGAATCGGCGGAACCAGGGCGATAGTTTCGTCTTTACCGGAAGCACGCATGTTGTCGAGCTTCTTGCCTTTGGTCGGGTTCACACCCAGGTCGTTGTCGCGGCTGTTGATGCCGACGATCTGACCTTCGTACACGTCTTCACCGTGACCCAGGAACAGCTTGCCACGCGCCTGCAGGGTTTCCAGGGAGTAGGTCAGCGCCTTACCGGTAGCAACCGAAACCAGCACGCCGTTCTGACGGCCGGACATGTCGCCGGACTTCATCACGTCGTAACGGTCGAAGATCGAGGTCAGGATGCCTGCACCGGAGGTCAGGGTGAGGAACTCGTTACGGAAACCGATCAAGCCACGAGCCGGGATGTTGTACTCGAGGCGCACACGGCCCTTGCCATCCGGAACCATGTTGGTCAGGTCGCCCTTACGGATACCGATCTGTTCCATGATCGAGCCCTGGGATTCTTCCGGCAGGTCGATGGTGACGTTTTCGTAGGGTTCGTGTTTCACGCCGTCAACCAGACGGATGATCACTTCTGGACGACCAACACCCATTTCGAAGCCTTCGCGACGCATGGTTTCGATCAGTACCGAGAGGTGCAGCTCACCACGGCCGGAGACCTTGAACTTGTCGGCGGTATCGCCTTCTTCGACGCGCAGAGCAACGTTGAACAGCAGCTCCTTGTCCAGACGTTCCTTGATGTTACGGCTGGTGACGAACTTGCCTTCCTTACCGCAGAACGGCGAGTCGTTAACCTGGAAGGTCATGGAAACGGTGGGTTCGTCAACGGTCAGCGGCTTCATTGCTTCGACATTCAGTGGGTCGCACAGAGTGTCGGAGATGAACAGCTGGTCGAAGCCGCTGATGCAGACGATGTCGCCGGCAGCTGCTTCTTCAACGTCGATACGGTGCAGACCGTGGTGACCCATCAGCTTGAGGATACGACCGTTGCGGCGCTTGCCGTCGACGTCGATGGCCACAACTTGAGTGTTCGGCTTGACGCGACCACGAGCGATACGGCCAACGCCGATGACGCCGAGGAAGCTGTTGTAGTCCAGAGCGGAGATTTGCATCTGGAACGGACCGTCACGGTCGACTTTTGGAGCCGGAACGTTGTCGACGATCGACTGGTACAGCGGCGTCATGTCTTCCGCCATGGCGGTGTGTTCCAGACCGGCAATGCCGTTCAGCGCGGAGGCGTAAACGACTTTGAAGTCCAGCTGCTCTTCGGTGGCGCCCAGGTTGTCGAACAGGTCGAAGATCTGGTCCAGAACCCAGTCCGGACGCGCGCCCGGACGGTCAACCTTGTTGATCACCACGATTGGACGCAGGCCGGCTTCGAAAGCCTTCTTGGTCACGAAACGGGTCTGCGGCATCGGGCCGTCTTGGGCGTCGACCAGCAGCAGCACGGAGTCAACCATCGACATCACGCGCTCAACTTCACCGCCGAAGTCGGCGTGGCCGGGGGTGTCGACGATGTTGATGTGGTAGCCGTTCCAGTTGATGGCGGTGTTCTTCGCCAGAATGGTGATGCCACGCTCTTTTTCCTGGTCGTTGCTGTCCATCACGCGCTCGTCGTTGAGCTCGCCGCGCTCGAGGGTGCCGGACTGACGCAGGAGTTTGTCTACCAGGGTGGTCTTACCATGGTCAACGTGGGCGATGATGGCGATATTGCGTAGATTTTCGATCACTTGTGTATCTCGATCAGAGGATTCGGTGTGCCACTTAGTCTAGGCGGCGAGTGTTAAGAAACAGTGCTTCAGCGGGCCCGTCGGTCGGGAGGGCGATGGCGAATACTGCCGCCATTCAACCCGGGCGTCTTATGTCGGACGATAAACGCGCACATTGGCATGTCCCTCGCTGAGCAGGTGGTGGGCATGCAAACGGCTCATGACGCCTTTGTCGCAATACAGCAGGTATTGGCGCGTGGCATCCAGCTCTTTAAAGCGGCTGTTCAGGGCATAGAACGGCAGCGTTTGCACTTCGATGCCGGGCAGCTCGAGGGGCTGCTCTTCGGCGCTATCCGGGTGACGGATGTCGATGATGACATGACTGGCCAGGGCTTCGCTGACTTCCTCGACCTTGATGTCCTTGCCCAGCTCGTCGATCACCTTGTCGATCGGCAGCAAAGTCGCGCGTTGCAGGGCGCGTTCGAGAATCGCCATATCGAACTGCGCTTCTTCGTAGGCGATGCGCTCCGGCTTGGCCTTGGTGGTCGGGTTGACCGAAATCACCCCGCAATATTCCGGCATATGCTTGGCGAACTCGGCTGTGCCGATGGCCGTGGCGCAGTCGATGATGTCTTGTTTGTGGCTGGCGATCAGCGGGCGCAGCACCAGCATGTCGGTGGCCGAGTCGATCACCGAGAGGTTCGGCAGGGTCTGGCTGGACACCTGGGAAATCGCCTCACCGGTGACCAGGGCGTTGATCTGCAGTTTCTCCGCCATATGGGTGGCGGCACGCAGCATCATGCGCTTCAAGATTACGCCCATCTGGCTGTTGTCGACCTTGCCGAGGATCTCGCCCAGCACTTCCTCGAACGGCACGCTGATAAACAGCACACGCTGCGAGCTGCCGAATTTCTGCCAGAGGTAATGCGCCACTTCCATTACACCCAACTCGTGGGCACGGCCGCCCAGGTTGAAGAAGCAGTAATGGGTGATCAGGCCGCGGCGCATCATCTGATAGGCGGCGACCGTGGAGTCGAAGCCGCCGGACATCAGCACCAGGGTCTGCTCCAGCGAACCCAGGGGATAACCGCCCAGGCCTTGATGCTGGTTGTGAATGATGAACAGGCGCTGGTCGCGGATCTCCATGCGCACTTCGACCTGCGGATTCTTCAGGTCGATACCGGCGGCGCCGCACTGTTGGCGCAACTGGCTGCCGACATGGCGCTCGATATCCATGGAACTGAAGCTGTGTTTGCCGGCGCGCTTGCAGCGCACGGCGAAGACCTTGCCCGGCAACTGTGCGGCGAAGTGCAGCTTGCACTTCTCCAGCACGTCAGCGAAATCCCCCAGGGGGTATTCATCGACTTGGAGGAAATGGGTGATGCCTGGCGTACAGCGGAGGCGCTCGATCATCGCCTGCAGGGTTTTCGCTTCGCTGATCTGGGTTTCCACTTCCAGATTGTCCCAGACGCCGCTGACCTGCAGCTGCGGATCGAACTCACGCAAAACCGAACGAATATTCTTCGCCAGCTGCCGGATAAAGTGCTTACGCACCGGCCGGCTCTTGATGGTGATTTCCGGGAAGACTTTAACTATCAGTTTCATGAAAACAACGCACGCCGCGACGGCCAAAAAACAGGGGCGCGGATTATAGCGGAAATTGCTCAAGCTTTGATCAAAAACCTGCAAGCTTTACATTTGCGCACCATTTAAGTGCGCACTAGAAATATGACGAACCATAATGGTGCAAATATTTATGCTGCGCACGGCCGCAGGCCCCGCCAGCCCTGAGTTTCAGGGCATACACCCATTCCTGTGCACTGGCATGCAATTTGCTCCCTTGTGAGGCAGGTTGCCCTGGCGGACTATGCCGCCGGGCCGCACCGTACTATTGAGGGCTCATCATTCCGAGCCTTGACCATCTGGAGGACAGCATGTCGAAGTCGATTCAACTGATTAAAGAACACGACGTGAAGTGGGTTGACCTGCGCTTCACCGACACCAAGGGCAAACAGCACCACGTGACCATGCCGGCACGCGATGCGCTGGACGACGAATTCTTCGAAGTCGGCAAGATGTTCGACGGCTCCTCCATCCATGGCTGGAAAGGCATCGAAGCCTCCGACATGATCCTGCTGCCGGTTGATGACACCGCCGTGCTGGACCCCTTCACCGAAGAGCCGACCCTGATCCTGGTCTGCGACATCATCGAGCCAAGCACCATGCAGGGCTACGATCGCGACCCGCGTTCGATCGCCAAGCGCGCCGAAGAATTCCTGAAAACCACCGGTATCGGTGACACCGTATTCGTCGGCCCAGAGCCTGAGTTCTTCATCTTCGACGAAGTGAAGTTCAAGTCCGACATTTCCGGCTCCATGTTCAAGATCTTCTCCGAGCAGGCTTCCTGGAACACCGACGCCGACATCGAAGGCGGCAACAAGGGCCACCGTCCAGCCGTTAAAGGTGGTTACTTCCCAGTTCCACCGTGCGACCACGACCACGAAATCCGTACTGCCATGTGTAATGCCATGGAAGAAATGGGCCTGGTCATCGAAGTTCACCACCACGAAGTGGCGACTGCCGGTCAGAACGAAATCGGCGTGAAGTTCAACACCCTGGTGGCCAAGGCTGACGAAGTTCAGACCCTGAAGTACTGCGTACACAACGTGGCCGATGCCTACGGCAAGACCGCGACCTTTATGCCGAAGCCGCTGTACGGCGACAACGGTTCGGGTATGCACGTACACATGTCCATCGCCAAAGATGGCAAGAACACCTTCGCCGGCGAAGGCTATGCTGGCCTGTCCGATACCGCCCTGTACTTTATCGGCGGCATCATCAAGCACGGTAAGGCCCTGAACGGCTTCACCAACCCGTCGACCAACTCCTACAAGCGTCTGGTCCCAGGTTTCGAAGCTCCGGTGATGCTGGCTTACTCGGCCCGTAACCGTTCGGCTTCGATCCGTATCCCGTACGTGTCCAGCCCGAAAGCCCGCCGCATCGAAGCACGCTTCCCGGATCCGGCTGCCAACCCCTACCTGGCCTTCGCCGCTCTGCTGATGGCCGGTATCGACGGTATCCAGAACAAGATCCACCCTGGCGATGCAGCCGACAAGAACCTGTACGACCTGCCGCCAGAAGAAGGCAAGCTGATCCCGCAAGTCTGCGGCAGCCTGAAAGAAGCCCTGGAAGAGCTGGACAAGGGCCGTGCGTTCCTGACCAAGGGCGGCGTATTCTCCGACGACTTCATCGACGCTTACCTCGAGCTGAAGAGCGAAGAAGAAATCAAAGTCCGCACCTTCGTACACCCGCTGGAATACGACCTGTACTACAGCGTCTAAGCCCGCACGCACTACAAGAGGCCACCTTCGGGTGGCCTCTTGCATTCTGCAGCCGCCCGTCACGTCGCCGAACTCGGCAGACTCAAAATCCCTGCCCGACCTTTTACCCCACTGTTTGCTGCACTGGTACACGCCCGCGTATCAGCGCCCTTGCCAGAGGGCGCCACCAGTGCAAGTCTTAGCGGCACATCCATCAGGAGAGTCAGGCCATGCGCCCTCTACTCATCTGCCTGCTACTGGGCCTGGCCATGCCGGCCAGCGCGCAGATCTACAAGTACACCGACGCCCAGGGCAATACCGTCTTCACCGATCAACCCCCAAAAGGGCAGGCGGCCGAAAGCGTCGAGTTGCAGCAGACCAATAGCGTGGAGATGCAGGTACCCAGCCCAGCTCCCGAGAGCAGCCCGCCCGCCGCGGCCACTGCAGCCCCCTATACCACCCTGCAGCTGACGGATGTGCCCAGTGATGAAGCCATGCGCGCCAACAACGGCACCTTCAGCGTCGGCGTACAGATAGAGCCGCGCCTGGGCGGCGCGCACCGTTTGCGCCTGCTGCTGGATGGCCAGCCCTACGGCCAAGCGAGCAATGTGCCGCGCCTGCAGCTGAGCAATGTCGAGCGCGGTGAGCACAGCTTGGCGGTGGAGGTGCTCAGCGGCGACAAGTCGATCCAACAGAGTGCGACCCTCACCTTCAGCATCCAGCGGGTCAACACCAAGAGCCCCGCCCTGCGTCCACCACCACCCCCTCCACCCAAACCGGCCCCCTAACCCATGCGCAACCTGTTGTTCTGCGGCTTGATGCTGCTCGGCCTACCCGCCATGGCCCAGGTCTATACCTATATAGATGCCGAAGGCAATCGGGTGTTTACCGACAAACCCAAATCCGGCAATGCCGAGCGCATCGAGCTGGCGCCGGGCAACTCCATGTCGGCAACCTACCCGCCAGCGGCGCCGCCGGCAGCGGCAGCGGCAGCGGCGGTGGCACCGGCCCTGCGCTATCAGGTGCTACGCATTCTGGTACCGCAACCCGACGCGACCGTGCGTGACAACGCCGGCAGCCTGATAGTCAGCGTCAGCAGCGAGCCCGGGCTGTTTCCCGAGCACAGCTACCGCCTGCTGCTGGATGGTGCGCAGGCGGGACAAACCGGCCGCAGCCCGGTATTCCCGCTGGAAAACATCGACCGTGGCAGCCATCAGCTGACAGTGGAAATCATCGACAGCCAAGGCCGCATCATCGAACGCACGCCCAGCCAGCCCTTCCATCTGCAGCGCACCTCCCTGGCACTGAAACGCAAGATCCACCCGTGCAAAAAGGCCGACTACGGCGTACGCCCGGAATGCCCGATCAAAGACAAGCCGCCGAAAAAGAAAGACATTCCCCTGATCCCCTTCCTATAAGCCAGACAGCTGCGCACCAACGTGGTGCGTCTTGTCTAGGCTATTTCTATACTGTCCCTGTTTTGGGTCACGCAAGCCGACCCGGCTGCGCCGAAAAGCAGCCATAACCCGCGACCTTGCGCATAAACACGCTTCTTTTCGGGGCCTTGGTTTGCTTCTTGCATTTTCCGATGCATTCTCGGGATCGCCAATGATGACCATAAACGACGCACTGCACCGCCTGCTGCTGGATAACCTGACCACCGCGACCCTGTTGCTCAATGCCGACCTGCGCCTTGAGTACATGAACCCGGCGGCGGAAATGCTCCTGGCCGTCAGCGGCCAGCGCAGCCATGGGCAATTTATCAGCGAACTCTTTACCGAATCGACGGAAGCCTTGAACGCCCTGCGCCAAGCCGTCGAGCAGGCCCACCCGTTCAACAAGCGCGAAGCCATACTGACCTCGCTGAGCGGCCAGACCCTGACCGTCGACTATGCGGTGACACCCATCCTCAACCGCGGCGCCACCCTGCTGCTGCTGGAAGTGCACCCGCGCGACCGCCTGCTGCGCATCACCAAGGAAGAGGCGCAGCTGTCCAAGCAGGAAACCACCAAGATGCTGGTGCGCGGCCTGGCCCATGAGATCAAGAACCCCCTGGGCGGCATCCGCGGCGCGGCGCAGCTGCTGGCCCGCGAACTGCCGGAAGAAAGCCTTAAGGACTACACCAATGTGATCATCGAGGAGGCCGACCGCCTGCGTAATTTGGTCGACCGTATGCTCGGTTCGAACAAGCTGCCGTCCCTGGCGCTGACCAACGTGCACGAGGTGCTGGAGCGCGTCGGCAGTTTGGTCGAAGCGGAGAGCCAGGGCAGCATCACCCTGGTGCGCGACTACGACCCGAGCATTCCCGATGTGCTGATCGACCGCGAGCAGATGATCCAGGCCGTGCTCAATATAGTGCGCAACGCCATGCAGGCCATAGGCCAGCAGAACGAGCTGCGCCTGGGCCGCATCACATTGCGCACCCGCACCCTGCGCCAGTTCACCATCGGCCATATCCGCCATCGCCTGGTGACCAAGGTCGAAATCATCGACAACGGCCCGGGCATTCCCAGCGAGCTGCAGGACACCATCTTCTATCCCATGGTCAGCGGGCGTGCCGACGGCACCGGCCTGGGCCTGGCGATTACCCAGAACATCATTAGTCAGCATCAAGGCCTGATCGAGTGCGAGAGCCATCCTGGCCACACCGTGTTCTCGATCTTCCTGCCGTTGGAACAAGGAGTAACTCCGTCATGAGTCGCAGTGAAACCGTCTGGATAGTCGATGACGACCGCTCCATCCGCTGGGTCCTGGAAAAAGCCCTGCAACAAGAAGGCATGACCACCCAGAGCTTCGACAGCGCCGACGGCGTGCTCAGCCGACTGGTGCGCCAGCAGCCGGATGTGATTATCTCGGATATCCGCATGCCCGGCTCCAGCGGCCTGGAGCTGCTGGCACGAATTCGCGAACTGCACCCGCGCCTGCCAGTGATCATCATGACCGCGCACTCCGACCTGGACAGCGCGGTGGCCTCCTATCAGGGCGGCGCCTTCGAGTACCTGCCCAAGCCCTTCGATGTCGACGAAGCGGTCTCCCTGGTCAAGCGCGCCAACCAGCACGCCCAGGAACAACAAAGCCTGAGCGTGCCGGTCGAGCTGGCGCGCACCCCGGAAATCATCGGCGAAGCGCCGGCCATGCAGGAGGTGTTCCGCGCTATCGGCCGCCTCAGCCATTCCAATATCACCGTACTGATCAATGGCGAGTCCGGCACCGGCAAGGAGCTGGTCGCCCACGCCCTGCACCGCCACAGCCCGCGCGCCGCTGAACCCTTTATCGCGCTGAATATGGCGGCGATTCCGAAAGACCTGATGGAGTCCGAGCTGTTCGGCCACGAGAAAGGCGCCTTTACCGGCGCGGCCAACCTGCGCCGCGGGCGCTTCGAGCAGGCCGACGGCGGCACCCTGTTCCTCGACGAAATCGGCGATATGCCGGCGGATACGCAGACCCGCCTGCTGCGGGTGCTGGCCGACGGCGAGTTCTACCGGGTCGGCGGGCATACCCCGGTCAAGGTCGACGTACGCATCATCGCCGCCACCCACCAGAACCTGGAAACCCTGGTGCAGGGCGGCAAGTTCCGCGAAGACCTGTTCCACCGCCTCAACGTGATCCGCATCCATATCCCGCGCCTGTCGGATCGCCGTGAAGATATCCCCACCCTGGCCCGCCACTTCCTCAGCCGCGCCGCACTGGAACTGGCCGTCGAGCCCAAGCTGCTGAAGAACGAGACCGAGGATTACCTGCAGCAATTGCCCTGGCCGGGCAACGTGCGTCAGCTGGAAAACACCTGCCGCTGGATCACCGTCATGGCCTCCGGCCGTGAAGTGCATGTCGACGACCTGCCGCCCGAGCTGCTCAGCCAGCCCCAGGACAGCGCGCCGGTCAGCAACTGGGAACAGGCCCTGCGCCAGTGGGCCGACCAGGCCCTGGGCCGCGGCCAGTCGAACCTGCTCGACAGCGCCGTGCCGGCCTTCGAGCGCATCATGATCGAGACCGCGTTGAAACACACCGCCGGCCGCCGCCGCGATGCCGCGCTATTGCTCGGCTGGGGGCGCAATACCCTGACGCGCAAGATCAAGGAGCTGGGCATGAATATCGACAGCGCCGATGACGAGGACGGCGACGACGCCTAAGCCACTGCTAGAAACACCAAACGGGCCTAGGGCCCGTTTTTTTATGCCTGCCATCCATGGCAGCCACCCTTTGGGCCGTCGCTACGCGACGTTAAAAATGGCTCCCGACTATTTTTTTATTGCCCACTGAACGCCCCGAATCGGCGCCCAATTGCACCGCAGTGCACTGGCGTAAGCCATTTTTACCCCTCCACCAGCCCAGGGCGGCGGGCAAAACCAGGCGCAAGCCTTAAATAACGCGAATCAGCGTCGTCGTAATAAAACTGGCACAAGCTCTGCATAGACTCAAGCAATCCCAGTTTTGGGGACCTTGGTACAGGCAGGCCGGGGATTCCCCTCTTTTATTCGTGCTCCAGGCTGACCAGCAGCCGCCAACGCCCGTCCAGCTCCTCGGCACGCCACTCGCCGCGCAGCGGACGGGCCGCCACCACCCGCAGCAGCAGATCCCTCCTCTCCCGCTGCAGCCGCCAATTGGCCGTCTTGCCTTGCACGCTCAGCTGGCCTTGCTGCTCGCGACCGAAACTTTCAAAACGTAAGACAAACACCCCGGCGGCCTGCTCTGCACGCGGCTTCGGCTCGACGTTAAACCACAACGCCAGCTCCCCGTCGCGCTCCTCCACCTGCTTCAGCCACAACGGCTCGGGCTGCAATAGCCGACCGATCATCATACCGATCAGAAAGCCGAACAGCGCCAGCGAGCCGATCACGCGCACCCACGGACGTGGCCGCGGGTCTGTAGAATGCTGCTGGTCTTCAAGCTCGGAGCCGCGCATGTTTCACGTGATCCTTTTTCAACCGGAAATTCCACCGAATACCGGCAACATTATCAGGCTCTGCGCCAACAGCGGCTGCCACCTGCACTTGATCGAACCCCTGGGTTTCGAACTGGACGACAAACGCCTGCGCCGCGCCGGCCTGGATTACCACGAATACGCCAGCCTGCAACGCCACGCGGACCTGCCCAGCTGCCTGGCGAGCCTCGGCCAGCCCCGCGTCTTCGCCTTCACCACCAAGGGCTCACAGCTGTTCCATCAGGTCAGTTACCGGCCCGGCGACGCCTTGCTGTTCGGCCCGGAAAGCCGCGGCCTACCCCAGGAGATCCGCGACAGCCTGCCCGTCGAGCAGTGTCTGCGCCTACCGATGCGCGAGGGCTGCCGCAGCCTCAACCTGTCCAACACGGTGGCGGTGGCGGTCTACGAGGCCTGGCGCCAGCAAGACTTCGCCACCCCGTAACACCAGCAGACGCGCACAAAAAATTGCCTGGAGCAATTTTTAACGTCGCGCAGCGACGGCCCGAAGGGTGGCCGCCAGGGATGGCAGGCCATAAAAAAGCGCCCCGAAAGGCGCTTTTTCAGCAGCTGCATAAGGCCTAGAGCCTGTTTACGATCTCGCGAGCTAGAGCCAGTCAAGGCGCTACGTTAGTAACAGCCTCCGGCTGGTCAAAACAGCCGAGGAAGCGCAGTTTACGCGCTGTAAATGAGCATTCCGAGGCTGTTTTTAACGCCGGATGGCCGACGCGCAGCAGATCCTAAACAGGCTCTTAGTGGGCCGTAGCAACCTCGGCAGCCTGCTGCTGAATACGCTGCAGCTCTTGCGCGTACAGCGCATCGAAGTTCACCGGGGCCAGCATCAGCGCCGGGAAGGAGCCGCGCACCACCAGGCTATCCAGGGTTTCGCGGGCATAAGGGAAGAGGATGTTCGGGCAGAAGGCACCCAGGGTGTGGCTCATGGACGCCGCGTCCAGGCCCTTGATCAGGAAGATACCGGCCTGCTGCACTTCGGCAATAAAGGCGGTTTCTTCGCCGTTCTTCACGGTCACCGAGAGGGTCAGCACCACTTCGTGGAAGTCGCCATCGAGGCTCTTCTGGCGGGTGTTGAGGTCCATGGCCACGCTCGGCGTCCACTCCTGACGGAAGATTTCCGGGCTCTTCGGCGCTTCGAAGGACAGGTCACGCACATAGATACGCTGCAGGGAGAACTGTGGGGAGTGTTCGCCCTGAGCGGCGCCGTTGCTAGCTTGTTCAGTCATGGCAAAGCCTTCTTATCGTGGTTTCTTAACGTTTTGGTTATGCCTTGAGCAGCGCGTCGAGCTTGCCGGCGCGCTCCAGGGCGTAGAGATCATCGCAACCACCCACATGGGTGGTGCCGATCCAGATCTGCGGTACCGAGGTTTGCCGCGCCTTGCGGGTCATCTCGGCGCGCACTTCCGGCTGGCCGTCGACCTTGATTTCTTCGAAGGCCACGCCCTTGTTGGCCAGCAATTGCTTGGCGCGAACGCAGTAGGGACACCAGTCGCTGGAATAGATGACGACTGCCGGCATCTCACTTCACCAGTGGCAGGTTGTCACCGCGCCAGCTGGCCACCCCGCCAGACAGCTTGGCGGCGGTAAAACCGGCCTTCTTCAGGTCACGGCAAACGGCGCCGGCCTGCTGGCCCATGGCGTCGACCACTATCAGGGTCTTGGCCTTGTGCTTGTCCAGCTCGGCCATCCGCGCGGTGAGCTTTTCGAAGGGAATATGCAGGGCGCCGACTATATGCCCGGCGGAGAAATCCTTCTGTCCACGGATATCCAGCACCAGGCCCTGATCGCTATTGAGCAGCGCGGTCAGCTCGCGGCTGCTCAGGCTTTGCCCGCCTTTACGCGCCTCGGTGAAGGCCAGCAGCGCCAGAAGGGCGACGAACACCCCACTCAATACATAGTGGTTCGTGACAAATTCAATCAGGTTGGCAAGCATTGCGCGGTTCCGGGACGGTAAAATGTGGGCCAGTATACACAGCCCCACAGGTCGGCCAAACCCCTGCCTGGCGGTGACGCGCGCAGCACTTGGTCGTAAAATGCCGAGCCTTTTTTGCCCCTCATGCAGAGCGAGCCAGCTTTATGAGCGCCACGCCCAAACCCCTGGTACTGATCATCCTCGATGGCTTCGGCCACAGCGACAGCCCCGAATCCAACGCCATCATGGCGGCTCACACCCCGGTCTACGACCAGTTGCGCGCCACCCGGCCGCATGGCCTGATCTCAGGCTCGGGCATGGATGTCGGCCTGCCGGACGGGCAGATGGGCAATTCCGAGGTCGGCCATATGAATCTGGGCGCCGGCCGCGTGGTCTACCAGGACTTCACCCGCGTGACCAAGGCGATCCGCGATGGCGAGTTCTTCGACAATGCGGTGATCACCGCCGCGGTGGATAAAGCCGTCGGCGCCGGCAAGGCCGTGCATATCCTCGGCCTGCTCTCCGATGGCGGCGTGCACAGCCACCAGGACCATCTGGTGGCCATGGCCGAACTGGCCGCCCAGCGCGGCGCGGAAAAAATCTACCTGCACGCCTTTCTCGACGGTCGCGATACGCCGCCGAGAAGCGCGCAAGGCGCCATCGAGCTGCTCGACGGCGCTTTTGCCAAGCTCGGCAAGGGCCGCATCGCCAGTATCTGCGGGCGCTACTTCGCCATGGATCGTGACAACCGCTGGGACCGCGTCGAACAGGCCTACCAGCTGATAGTCGACGGCCACAGCCAGTTCCAGGCCGCCAGCGCCATGGCCGGCCTGGAGGCCGCCTACGCCCGCGGCGAAAGCGATGAATTCGTCAAGACCACCGGCATAGGGGCGCCGGTGCGCGCAGAAGACGGCGACGCCGTGGTGTTTATGAACTTCCGCGCCGACCGCGCCCGCGAGCTGACCCGCGCCTTCGTCGAACCCGCATTCAAGGAATTCGAGCGTACGCGCGTGCCGCAACTGGCCGACTTCGTGATGCTGACCCAGTACGCCGCCAGCATCAAAGCCCCCAGCGCCTTCAAGCCGGAGGCGCTGAGCAATGTGCTGGGCGAGTACCTGGCGAACAACGGCAAGACCCAGCTGCGCATCGCCGAAACCGAGAA
>NZ_JAUYNP010000097.1 GCF_030696055.1 Pseudomonas sp.
GCAACGCCTGACGAAGTGCGGATTTCTGTTTGGCGCTGAGTTGGCTCACATGAGCCAGCCAGTGGTGAAAGGCTTGAGTATCCATGATGGGCAGACCTCACGAGCGGATGCCTGCCATAAAGCTTAGTCCTTGCAACACAGTCTTGGGACATAGCCTTTTTTATGGCGCGTCAGTGCGCCTCTAGGGCTATGGCTTCGGTTCGTTGTCGAGCGCCTTGTTCGCCCAGCCCTGGCCACCCGGCAGCAGCAGGTTGAGTAGCAGGGCGCTGATGGCGCACAGGGAAATGCCGGACAGGGCGAACTCGTCGCCACCGATAACCATGCCGCCGATGCCGAACACCAGGGTCACCGAGACTATGATCAGGTTGCGCGCCTCGGACAGGTCGACCTGATGGCGGATCAGGGTGTTCAGGCCGACCACGGCGATGGAGCCGAACAACAGGCAGAGAATGCCGCCCATCACCGGCACCGGGATGCTCTGCAGCGCCGCGCCGAACTTGCCGATAAAGGCCAGGCTGATGGCGAATACGGCCGCCCAGGTCATGATCTTCGGGTTGAAACTCTTGGTCAGCATCACGGCGCCTGTGACTTCGGCGTAGGTGGTGTTGGGTGGGCCGCCGAACAGGCCGGCGGCCGAGGTGGCCAGGCCGTCGCCGAGCAAGGTGCGGTGCAGGCCGGGCTGGCGCACGAAGTCCTTGCCGGTGACGGTGCCGACCGCTATCACCCCGCCGATATGCTCGATGGCCGGTGCCAGGGCCACCGGCAGCATGTACAGGATGGCGCCCCAATGCAGTTCGGGGGCGACGAAATTGGGAACCGCCAGCCAGGGCGCGGCGGCGATGCCGGCGGTGTCGATCACGCCGAAGAAGGCGGCCAGCCCGCAGCCGACCACTATGCCGGCGATGATCGGCACCAGGCGCAACAGGCCGCGGCCGAGCACGGCCACCAGCAGAGTGGTGAGCAGCGCCGGCATGGAGATCAGCATGGCGGTCTGGTAGGGCACCAGCTGCGCGCTGGCGTCGCCCGTCTTGCCCATGGCCATGTTCACCGCCACCGGTGACAGGGCCAGGCCGATGGCGATGATCACCGGGCCTATCACCACCGGCGGCAGGATGCGGTCGATAAATCCCGGCCCCTTGAGCCTCACCGCCAGGCCGAGAAACATATAGACGAAGCCGGCCGCGACCACCCCGCCGAGCACCGCGGGCAGGCCGAACTCGCCCTTGGCGGCGATGATCGGCGCGATAAAGGCGAAGCTGGAGGCGAGGAACACCGGCACCTGGCGCCCGGTGGCCAGCTGGAACAGCAATGTGCCGATGCCGGCGGTGAACAGCGCCACGTTAGGGTCCATGCCGGTGATCAGCGGCATCAGCACCAGGGCGCCGAAGGCGACGAAGAGCATCTGCGCGCCGGACAGCACCTGGCGCCACAGTGGGTCGTTGAATTCATCCTGCATTTGGGTCTGTTCCCGTTTCATTAGTGAGTCGCGTTGCCGCGAGAAATGGCCCCC
>NZ_JAUYNP010000045.1 GCF_030696055.1 Pseudomonas sp.
CAGACCTCGGGCCCGGTGCTGGAACGGCCGGGTGACCTGGCTGCGCTGCTGACCAATCTCGAGCCGGGCGATGTGCTGTTTATCGATGAAATCCATCGTCTGTCGCCGATAGTCGAGGAAGTGTTGTACCCGGCGATGGAAGACTTCCAGCTCGACATCATGATAGGTGAGGGGCCGGCGGCGCGTTCGATCAAGCTGGATCTGCCGCCTTTTACCCTGGTCGGCGCCACCACCCGCGCCGGCATGTTGACCAATCCGTTGCGCGACCGCTTCGGCATAGTGCAGCGCCTGGAGTTCTACAACACCGACGACCTGGCCACCATAGTCAGGCGCTCGGCGGGGATTCTCGGCTTGTCCATCGAAACCCACGGTGCGTTCGAGATCGCCCGGCGCGCCCGCGGTACGCCGCGTATCGCCAACCGCCTGCTGCGCCGCGTGCGGGATTACGCCGAGGTGCGCGGGCAGGGCGATATCACCCGGCAAATTGCCGACTTGGCGCTGAACTTGCTGGATGTCGACGAGCGCGGCTTCGATCACCAGGATCGCCGCCTGTTGTTGACCATGATTGAGAAATTCGACGGCGGCCCGGTGGGGGTCGATAACCTGGCTGCCGCCATCAGTGAAGAGCGTCACACCATAGAAGACGTGTTGGAGCCCTATTTGATTCAGCAGGGCTATATCATGCGCACCCCCCGTGGTCGCGTGGTGACCCGGCATGCCTACCTGCACTTTGGCTTGAATGTGCCCAAGCGTATGGGCGAACACCCCACCGCCGAGTTGCTTGCACGTGATGACGAGTAAGAAAAAATACTTGCTCCAAGCAATTGGCAAGATCAGGAGCTGGCACTAGAGTATGCGCGCGCAAAACGGAGTTGAGTCTTTCGCTCATCGTTGTCGGGTTTATTACGAAGACACCGATGCTGGCGGCATTGTTTACTACGTCAATTATCTCAAGTTTATGGAGCGGGCTCGCACCGAGCGGCTGCGCGATTTGGGCTTTGCCCAGTCGACGCTGGCGGGTGAGGGCCTGTTATTTGTCGTTCATTCGGCCGAGGCGCGCTACCACGCGCCGGCGCGGCTGGATGATGAGCTGTTGGTCAGTGCCGAAGTGATGGAATTAAACCGTGCCAGCCTGCGTTTTCGTCAGCAGGTCAGGCGGGTAGCGGGTGATGTGCTGCTCTGTGAAGGGCAGTTTCTGGTGGCCTGTGTGGGCGCCGACAATTTGAAACCCCGGGCCATTCCCCAAGCCCTGCGTGCGGCCTTTGCCGGGCAGGGTGGCGCGGGTACATCTAGAGCAGGAGAGTAAGCGTGGAAGCCAACGCCGTTGACCATATGTCGATGTGGAGTTTGATCAGCAACGCCAGCCTGGTGGTGCAATTGGTGATGTTGACGCTGGTGGGCGCGTCGGTCACCTCCTGGGTCATGATCTTTCAGCGCACCGCCCTGCTGCGTGCCGCCAAGCGCGCCCTGGATATGTTCGAGGAACGCTTCTGGTCCGGCATCGACCTGTCCAAGCTGTATCGTCAGGCCGGCAGCAACCCCGATCCGGATTCGGGTCTGGAGCAGATCTTCCGCGCCGGCTTCAAGGAGTTCTCGCGTTTGCGCCAGCAGTCCGGTGTCGATCCGGATGCGGTGATGGACGCCGTGGCACGCGCCATGCGCGTGGCCATCTCCCGTGAGGAAGAAAAGCTCGAGCAGAGCCTGCCGTTCCTCGCCACCGTCGGCTCCACCAGCCCCTATATCGGCCTGTTCGGCACCGTATGGGGGATCATGAACTCCTTCCGCGGCCTGGCCCAGGTGCAGCAAGCGACCCTGGCCACAGTGGCTCCGGGTATCGCCGAGGCGTTGATCGCCACCGCTATCGGCCTGTTCGCCGCCATTCCGGCGGTGATCGCCTACAACCGCTTCGCCTCCCGTGGCGAGATGCTGATTGGCCGTTATTACACCTTCGCCGACGAGTTCCAGGCGATCCTGCACCGCAAAGTGCACACCAGCGACGACTAAGCCTTAGGCATTCTCAATACAGGTTTCTCAAGCCATGGCCAGAATTCGCAACAGACGCAAGCCCGTCGCCGAGATGAACGTGGTGCCCTACATCGACGTGATGTTGGTGCTGCTGGTGATCTTTATGGTGACCGCGCCGATGCTTAACCAGGGGGTCAAGGTCGATCTGCCGAAAGTCAGCAGTGAAGCCTTGCCGCAGGACAATAACGCCCAGGTGCTGACCATTTCGATCAAGGCCGATAAGTCCTACTACTGGAATATGGGCACCGAGGTTGATGTCGACACCATGCAGGACAAGGCGCTGACCCTGGAAGAAATGACCCGTGCGGTCACCGCGATCATCAGTCAGAGCCGCGCCACGGGTAAGCAGGTGCAGGTCTTCGTGCGCGGCGATAAATCCGTCGATTACGGCACCGTGATGGCGGCCATGGGTGGTCTGCAGCAGGCTGACGTGGGCAACGTCGGGCTGATTACCGAGGCACCCTGATGTATCAGCGCGAGCCTTCACCTTCGGAAAGCCTGTTCTGGCCTGTGGTCTGGGCTGTGGCGCTGCACGTCATCATGTTTGCCATGTTGTTCGTCAGCTTTGCCTTCGCGCCGGATTTGCCGCCGGCCAAGCCCGTGGTGCAGGCGACTCTGTATAAGTTGCAGTCGCAAAGCCAGGCCACCACCCAGACCAATCAGAAAATCGCCGGTGAGCAAAAGAAAACCAGCGCGCCTGTCTATGAGACCGAACAGCTCGAGCAGAAAAAGGCCGAGCAGGAAAAAGTAGCGGCCAAGACGGCGGAACAAAAGAAAGCCCAAGAGGCTCAGAAGGCGGAAGCGGCGAAGAAGGCTGAGGCCGACAAGAAAACCGCCGAGAAGAAAAAGTTGGCCGATGTTGCCAAGAAAAAGGCCGCAGACGAAGCCGCGAAGAAGAAAGCCGCCGAGGACGCCAAGAAAAAGGCGGCCGAAGAGAAGAAAAAAGCGCTAGCCGAGGCGGCCAAGAAGAAAAAGGCCACGGATGACGCCAAGAAGAAAGCCGCCGAGACGGCGCAGCGCAAAGCCGTAGAGGATAAGAAAGCGGCGGCCCTGGCCGAGTTGCTGTCTGAGGATGTCGGTCGTCAGCAGGCCTTGGCTGATACGGTGGGCGATGAAGTCGCCGGCAGCCTGGATGATTTGATTGTTAAATTGGTCAGCGAGCAATGGCGTCGACCGCCATCTGCGCGTAACGGCATGAGCGTAGAAGTACTGATCGAAATGTTGCCCGATGGCACCATTACCAATGCCAGTGTTACTCGCTCGAGTGGCGATGCGCCGTTTGATAGCTCTGCAGTTCAGGCGGTACGTAACGTCGGGCGCATTGCGGAAATGCAAGACCTGGATCGCGCGACCTTCGACCGCCTTTATCGGCAGCGTCGCGCCGTCTTCAAACCGGAGGATTTAGATCTGTGAATACCCTGATGCGTGTTGTTCTGCTCGGTCTGACCATGCTGGTCGGCTCGGTGCAGGCAGCTGATCCGCTGGTGATCAGCAGTGGTACTGATCGTGCCACGCCGATCGCCGTGGTGCCCTTTGGCTGGCAGGGCGGCAGTGTGCTGCCCGAGGACATGGCCGAGATTATCGGTAACGACCTACGCAACTCTGGCGTGTTCGAGCCGATTTCCCGGCAGAATATGATCAGCCTGCCGACCCAGGCGGGCGAGGTGATCTATCGCGACTGGCAAGCCCTGGGTGCGCAATACGTGCTGGTGGGTAGCGTGGTGCCCAACGGCGGTCGCCTGCAGGTGCAATTCGGCCTGTTCAATGTGGCGACCCAGCAGCAGGTGCTGACCGGCAGCGTGGGTGGTGGCGTCGATCAGTTGCGCGACATGGCTCACCATATCGCCGACCTGTCGTTTGAAAAACTCACCGGGGTCAAGGGGGCGTTTTCCACGCGCATGCTGTATGTCACGGCCGAACGCTTCTCGGTCAACAACACCCGCTATACCCTGCAGCGCTCGGACTATGACGGCGCCCGTGCAGTGACGCTGCTGCAATCGCGCGAGCCGATCCTGTCGCCGTCCTTTGCCCCCGATGGTCGCCGTATCGCCTACGTGTCGTTCGAGCAGAAGCGTCCGCGTATCTTCGTGCAGCACATCGATACGGGGCGTCGCGAGCAGATCAGCAACTTCGAAGGCCTGAACGGCGCGCCGGCTTGGTCGCCGGATGGCAACCGCCTGGCGTTCGTGCTGTCGCGCGACGGCAACCCGGAAATCTACGTGATGGATATGGGCTCGCGGCAGATGCGCCGAGTGACCAATCAGGGCTCGATCGATACCGAACCCTTCTGGGGCAAGGATGGGCAAACCCTGTACTTCACCTCGGATCGCTCCGGTAAGCCGCAAATCTACAAGACCAATATCAACAGTGGTTCGGTTGAGCGGGTGACCTTTGTCGGCAACTACAACGCCAACCCGAAACTCTCCGCCGATGAAAAGACCCTGGTGATGATTCATCGCCAGGACGGTTACACCGTGTTCAAAGTCGCGGCACAAGACCTGCAGCGCGGCAATTTGCGCATTTTGTCCGACACCAGTCTGGACGAGTCGCCTACTGTTGCGCCCAACGGCACCATGGTAATCTACGCGACCCGCCAGCAGGGTCGGGGAGTCTTGGTATTAGCGTCCACCAATGGTCGCGTGAGGCTCCCTCTTCCTACCGCTCAAGGCGAAGTTCGAGAGCCTTCTTGGTCCCCTTACCTGAACTGATGCGGCGCTACACCTTTATTGCTTGAAATACTGCTTAACACACTGGGGTTCATTAGGAGTTACATGATGGAAATGCTGAAATTTGGTATGTTCGCTGCACTGAGCCTGGCTCTGGCCGTAGCAGTTGGTTGCTCCTCCAAAGGCGGCGACGCTGCTGGCGAAGGCGCTACCGATCCTAACGCTGGCTACAATGCCAACGGCAGCGGTGCGGACAGTGCTCTGAGCGAAGAAGCTGCTCTGCGCGCTATCACCACCTTCTACTTCGAATACGACAGCTCCGACCTGAAGCCAGAAGCCATGCGCGCTCTGGACGTTCACGCCAAAGACCTGCAAGGCAATGGCGCTCGCGTAGTTCTGGAAGGCCACGCTGACGAGCGCGGTACCCGTGAGTACAACATGGCTCTGGGCGAGCGTCGCTCCAAGGCCGTTCAGCGTTACCTGGTACTGCAGGGCGTTTCCCCTGCTCAGCTGGAACTGGTTTCCTACGGCGAAGAGCGTGCTATCGCCACTGGCAACGACGAGTCCTCCTGGGCGCAAAACCGTCGCGTCGAACTGCGTAAGTAATTCGATATGCGTACGTGCCGTCGTGCTCTAACCGTTTTGGCGCTTAGCCTGCCGCTTGTGGCCTGGGCTGAGGTTCCCGTGGTGGATAACAATGCCGGTTACGGCAGCAGTAGTTATCCGCCTGCTGGTTATGGTGCGACTGGCACCTACGTCGCTGCAGGGGCTGCGGCCCCTGTCACGGCGCAGGGCGAGTTGTTCAACCAGTTGCAGCAAATGCAGCAAGAGATCGCGCAACTGCGCGGTATGCTCGAAGAGCAACAGAACGAGATTCAGCGTCTTAAGCAAGAAAGCCTGGAGCGTTATCAGGACCTTGATAAGCGTTTGAGTGGTGGTGCAGCGGCAGGTGCTGCAGTCGACCAGAATTCTTCAGCCGCTGGCGCTATCAATGCCAGCGGTACGCCGACCCCGCCTGCGGGGCAGGCGCCAGCAGCACCGGCCAGTAATGAGCCGGCGGATCCGGCGAAGGAAAAGCTGTTCTACGAAGCGGCCTTCGACTTGATCAAGGTCAAGGACTTCGACAAGGCCAGTCAGGCATTTGCGGCCTTCCTGCGCAAATACCCCAACAGTCAGTACGCCGGCAATGCCCAGTATTGGCTGGGCGAGGTGAACCTGGCCAAAGGTGATCTGCAGGGCGCCGGTCAGGCCTTTGCCCGGGTCAGCCAGTCTTACCCAAGCCACGCCAAGGTGCCGGACTCCTTGTTCAAGCTGGCCGATGTCGAGCAGCGTTTGGGTCATGCCGATAAGGCCAAGGCGATACTGCAGCAGGTCATCAGTCAGTATCCGGGCAGCTCGGCGGCGCAGTTGGCGCAGCGCGATTTACAGCGCTTGCCATAAAAGCTGAACCCTGGATCAAGAAACCCGCGCTTTGCGCGGGTTTTTTATGGCCTGCCATCCCTGGCGGCCACCCCCTGGGGCCGTCGCTGCACGACGTTTAAAAGTGCTCCCGGCAATTTTTTATGGCCTGCCATCCGTGGTAGCCACCCTTCGGGCCGTCGCTGCGCGACGTTAAAAATTTCTCCCAGAACTTTTTTCGTATACAATCCACGCCCCTTTTCCCGCAACGGAGGCGGACGGCCTGTTTAGCTGTCACGCCCGTGGCTGATATGCAAGAAACCCTGCGCATTACCGAGATTTTCTACTCGCTGCAGGGCGAGACGCGCACCGCCGGCTTGCCGACTGTGTTCGTTCGCCTGACCGGCTGTCCTTTGCGTTGCCAATACTGCGACACCGCCTATGCCTTCAGCGGCGGCGAGATCATGTCGCTGGATGCCATCCTCGATCAGGTTGCCGGCTACAAGCCGCGCTATATCTGCGTGACCGGTGGCGAGCCCTTGGCGCAACCCAACTGTATCCCTCTGCTCAAGCGCCTGTGCGACGCCGGCTATGAGGTGTCGCTGGAGACCAGCGGTTCCCTGGATGTGTCGGCGGTCGATCCGCGGGTGAGCAAGGTGCTCGACCTGAAGACCCCGGGCTCGGCGGAAGTGGCGCGTAACCGCTATGAAAACATCGAGCTGCTGACGCCCAATGATCAGGTCAAGTTCGTCATCTGCACCCGTGAGGATTACGACTGGGCGGTGAGCAAAATCATCCAGTACCAACTGGACCAGCGCGCCGGCGAGGTGCTGATGTCGCCCAGCCATCATGAGCTGGATGCGCGCTCCCTGGCGGACTGGATAGTGGCCGACAACCTGCCGGTACGCTTGCAAATGCAGCTGCACAAGATTCTCTGGAATGACGAGCCGGGACACTGACATGAGCGATAAAAGAGCGGTAATTCTTCTTTCCGGTGGCCTCGACTCGGCCACTGTGGTGGCCTTGGCCAAAGCCGAGGGCTACAGCTGCTACAGCATGAGTTTCGACTACGGCCAGCGCCATCGCGCCGAGTTGCAGGCGGCTGAGCGTGTCGCGCAGCAGTTGGGTGTGGTCGAGCACAAGGTGATCGGCCTCAATCTCAATGGCATCGGCGGTTCGGCGCTGACCGACGCCAGCATCGAGGTGCCGGAAGGCCCGAGCGAAGGCATTCCGGTGACCTACGTGCCGGCGCGCAATACCGTGTTCCTCTCCCTGGCCCTGGGTTGGGCCGAGGTGTTGGGGGCGCGGGATATCTTTATCGGCGTGAATGCGGTGGATTATTCCGGTTACCCGGATTGCCGCCCCGAATTCGTCGAAGCCTTTGAACGCATGGCCAATCTGGCCACCAAGGCGGGCGTCGAAGGGCAGGGCTTCCGTATCCAGGCGCCGCTGCAGCATATGAGCAAGGCCGAAATCGTTCAGGCCGGCATGCGCCATGGGGTGGATTACGCCCTGACAGTGTCCTGCTACCAGGCCGATGAGCAGGGCCGGGCTTGCGGTAAATGCGACAGCTGCCGCCTGCGCGCGGCGGGCTTTGCCACGGCTGGGGTGGTTGACCCCACCCGTTATTTCTAAAAAAACTTATCCGAAGTGTTGAATTCCTGAATTAAATCAGTATCATGCGCTTCGCATCGGGTCGTTAGCTCAGTTGGTAGAGCAGTTGGCTTTTAACCAATTGGTCGTAGGTTCGAATCCCACACGACCCACCATATTTCCTTCCTTGGAAGGTACTGAAAGCCTGAAAGCTCCGAATTAAAGGGCTTTCGGGTTTTTTTGTGTCTGCTGTTTTTTACTCTATCCATCCTCGTCGCGCCTTCGCCGTTCCTGCCCTGTCTGCTCTCGCACCCATCTGGCGGGTATACTCGAATTCAGCACTGATAGACCTTCACAGGGCCTGATGACATGACGCAGATTTCCGAACGCCTTCTGGTGCAAGCCCACCTCGACGCCAAGCAGCCCAAGCCGCTGACGTCCGAGCAGGAAGCCTTTTACCGCGGCGAGATTGCCGCCGAGCTGAAAAAGCAGAACGCTGTGCTGGTGGCGCACTACTACTGCGACCCGGTGCTGCAGGCCTTGGCCGAGGAAACCGGTGGCTGCGTGTCCGACTCCCTGGAAATGGCCCGCTTCGGCAATGCCCACCCGGCGCAGACGGTGCTGGTGGCGGGGGTCAAGTTTATGGGCGAGACGGCGAAGATCCTCAACCCGGAAAAGCGCGTGCTGATGCCAACCCTGGAGGCGACCTGTTCGCTGGACCTGGGGTGCCCGGTGGACGAGTTCTCGGCGTTCTGCGATCAGCATCCGCAGCGCACCGTGGTGGTGTATGCCAATACCTCGGCGGCGGTGAAGGCGCGGGCCGACTGGGTGGTGACCTCCAGCTGCGCGGTGGAGATAGTCGAGCACCTGATGGATAACGGCGAGAGCATCATCTGGGCGCCGGATCAGCACCTGGGCCGTTATATCCAGAACAAGACTGGCGCCGACATGCTGCTGTGGGACGGTGCCTGCATCGTCCACGAGGAGTTCAAGGCCAAGCAGCTGCAAGACATGAAGGCGTTGTACCCGGAGGCCGCGGTGCTGGTGCATCCAGAGTCGCCGACCGCGGTGATAGAGCTGGCCGATGCGGTGGGCTCCACCAGTCAGCTGATCGCCGCGGCGCAGAAGTTGCCGAACAAGACCTTTATCGTCGCCACCGACCGCGGCATCTTCTACAAGATGCAGCAGCTGTGCCCGGACAAGGAATTTATCGAGGCGCCCACCGCCGGTAACGGCGCGACCTGTCGCAGTTGCGCGCATTGCCCGTGGATGGCGATGAACACCCTGGAGCGCACCTTGAACTGCCTGCGGGAGGGCAGCAATGAGATCTTTGTCGATCCGGCGCTGATCCCCAAGGCGATCAAGCCGCTCAAGCGCATGCTCGACTTTACCCAGGCGGCGCGGCTCAAACTCAGCGGTAACGCTTAAACGAAAAAGCCCGGAATAGTCCGGGTTTTTTCTTGGCTAGCGCATCATCTGGTTGATCAGGCGCTGGTCTTCCAGCAGTTCGCGTTGACGCGCGTCTATCCGCGAAGCCAGTTGGAAGTTGTTGCTGGCGCGGCGTTTGGCGAAATCGAGTTGTTCGATGGCCTGGTCGTAGTCGCCGACCAGGGCGAAGAACTCGGCGCGGGCCTGGTGCAGGCCGATGGTGTTGCCGCTCAGGCCGCGTACCTCGGCTACTTGGTACCAGACGTCGGGATCCTTGCCGCGGTCCTTCAGCAGCTCATCCAGGGCGCGCTCGGCCTCCTGATTGCGCCCCTGTTTCATCAGCAGGTCGATGCGTGCCTGGTTGATCGGGTAGTTGCTCGGATACAGGCCGAGTAGGCGTTCGACCCGGCTCTGCGCCTCGCCTAAGCGATTGGCGGCCATATCCAGTTCAATCTGCGCCAGGTTGTATGCCAGATCGTTGGGGGCGCCCTGCAGTAAGGGCTGCAGGGTTTCGCGGGCCTGCTTGTGCTGGCTGCTTTTGATCTGCGCGATGGCCAGGCCATAACGTGCGGCTTCCAGCGTGGGGCTTTCGTCGAGCATGCTGCGAAAGCGCTTGGCCGCCAGGCCCGGGGTTTCCTCGTAGATCAGTTGCACGCGGGCGCGCATCAGCTGATAGCGCAGGCTGTCGGTAGTACCGCCGGCGTCGGCTTGCTCGGCGCGGTTGCGAGTGTCGGCGATACGCGACTCGGACACCGGGTGGGTCAGGAGGAATTCCGGCGGCTTGCGGTCGTAGCGGTACTGGCGCATCAGGCGCTCGAACATGCTCGGCATGGCGCGTGGGTCGAAACCGGCCTTTTCCAGATTGACCAGGCCGATGCGGTCGGCTTCCTGCTCGTTCTGCCGCGAGAAGCGCCGTTGTTCCTGCATCGCCGCGGCCTGGGTCGAGGCTATCGCGGCCATGCCCAGGTCGCCTGCGCCGGCGGCGGCGGCGATGATGCCGGCGAGCATGCCGGCCATCACCGGGATCTGCATGCGCTGCTGGGCTTCCAGGCCGCGGGCGAAGTGGCGCTGCGACAGGTGCGCCAGTTCGTGGGCGATGACCGAGGCGTATTCGGCCTCGGTCTGGGCGTAGAGAAACAGTCCGCCGTTGACCCCGACAATCCCGCCCGGTGCGGCGAAGGCGTTGATCTGCGGGCTGTTGAGCAGGACGAACTCCAGGCGACGGTCCTGCAGCTCGCTGGTTTCGCTCAGGCGGTAGACGCTGGTCTCGATAAAGTCCTTGAGCTGCGGGTCGGACAGTTGGCTGACCTGGCCGCGTACCAGGCTTAGCCAGGCACGGCCCAGTTGGTGCTCTTGCTGGGGCGAGATGAGGGCGGAGCTGGCATCGCCGAGGGAGGGGAGGTCACTGGCCAGGCCAGGGGCTGCCAGCAGGCAGGCGAGCGTCAACAGGGTAGGGCGCAGAAGGCTCATGCACAAAGCTCATGTCGAACAAAGGCGCTACTGTAGCCGCCCGGTCGCTCTGCTGGCCAGGGCTGTGCGGCCTTGGGTATCCTTAATGTCTTCCAGGAGTAGAACATGACTGATAGTGAATGGCCGGCCGAAGACTGCGATGCGCAAGTGGATGCCCGCGGCCTGAGTTGCCCCTTGCCGTTGCTCAAGGCCAAGCTTGAGCTCAACCGCCTGGCCAGTGGCGCGGTACTCAAGGTGGAGGCTACCGATGCGGGCTCGCAGCGTGATTTCCGTGCCTTTGCCACCTTGGCGGGGCATAGTCTGCTGCGTGAAGAGGTCGATAATGGGGTTTACCGTTACTGGCTGCGCAAGGCCTGACAGGCTACCTCGGGCTTCGCGCTAGAGTTCAGCCGCTGGCTGATGGACCCGATGGTTGCGGATCTGAGGAGTGCTGATGGTTAAGGTGCTGCGCAATTGGCTGTACCGCTACTTCTCGGATGAGCAGGCGGTGGTGTTGGCGGTGCTGTTGGTCCTCGGCTTCGCTGCCATCTTGACCCTCGGCGGCATGCTGGCGCCGGTGCTCACCGGGCTGATCTTGGCGTTTCTGATGCAAGGCCTGGTGAATGCCTTCGAGCGCCTGCGCCTGCGGCAGATTGCCGCGGTGTGGCTGGTGTTTACCCTGTTTATGAGCTTGCTGGGGTTGTTCCTGCTGGTGTTGCTGCCGTTGCTGTGGAACCAGCTCAGTGCGCTGTTCAATGAGTTGCCGCGGATGTTGGGGGAGTGGCAGTCGCTGTTTCTGCTGTTGCCGGAGCGCTATCCGAACCTGATCAGCGATGCCCAGGTGCTGCAACTGATCGAGACGGTACGCGGCGAGATCGGCAAGTTCGGCCAGTGGGTGGTTTCCTTCTCCCTTTCCAGCCTGCCGATGCTGCTCAGCATCATGATCTATCTGGTGCTGGTGCCTATTCTGGTGTTCTTCTTCCTCAAGGATCGAGTGCTGATCGCCGAGTGGTTTCGCGGTTATCTGCCGCGCGAGCGCAGCCTGATCACCCGGGTCGCCGAGGAGATGAACACGCAAATCGCCAATTATATTCGCGGCAAGGTGATAGAGATCATCGTCTGCGGCGTGGTCACCTATATCGCCTTTATCGCCCTGGGCCTCAACTATGCAGCGTTGCTGGCCCTATTTGTCGGTTTGTCGGTGGTGGTGCCCTATATAGGCGCGGTGGTGGTGACGTTGCCGGTGGTGCTGATCGCGTTGTTTCAGTGGGGCTTGGGCGACCAGTTCGTCTACCTGATGCTGGTCTACGGCATCATCCAGGTACTGGACGGTAACGTGCTGGTGCCGCTGCTGTTCTCCGAGGCGGTCAACCTGCACCCGGTGGCGATTATCTGCGCGGTGTTGCTGTTCGGCGGTCTGTGGGGCTTCTGGGGCGTATTCTTCGCCATTCCCCTGGCCACCCTGTTCAAGGCGGTGATCGATGCCTGGCCGCGCAGCGAATTGGCGACGCAGGAGTAGGGCGGCAGGCATAAAAAAGCCGGTCGTTTGACCGGCTTTTTTATCAGCGCAATGCTCAGGCTTTATTCAGGGCCTGGGCCGCCGCCAAAACGGCATCCACATGTCCGGGTACTTTGACTCCGCGCCACTCCTGGCGCAGCACGCCCTGCTTGTCGAGCAGAAAGGTGCTGCGGTCGACGCCCAGGTATTCCTTGCCATAGAGCTTTTTCAGCTTGATCACCTCGAACAGCTGGCACAGCGCCTCGTCCTTGTCCGAGATCAGCTCAAAGGGGAATTCCTGTTTGCACTTGAAGTTTTCATGAGATTTCAGGCTGTCGCGGGACACGCCGAAGACTCGGGTGTTCGCCGCTTGGAAGGCCGAGTGCTGATCACGAAAGCCCTGGCCCTCGGTGGTGCAGCCCGGGGTGCTGTCCTTCGGGTAGAAGTAGATCAGCACATGTTGGCCTTGCAGCGCAGACAACTGCACCTGCTGGCCGCTGGTGGCCTGGGCCTGGAAATCGGCAACCGGGGTGTCGAGTGCTACGGCCATAATAAGCTCCTTCGAAGCTGTTCAGTATCTTGCCGCCGCGCAGCAGATTGTGGGCGACTTCTTACGGGTTTTGTGGGCGCCAGGGTTCGATCAGGGCGTCCAGGTTCAGGGCATCGGCGAAATCGAGGAACTGATCGCGCAGCCAACTGATCTGGGTGCCTGCCGGCAGGGTCACGGTCAGGGTGGCGTTGAGCATGGTGCCGCCGGTCTGCGGTGCCAGGTAGGTGTCGCAGGTGAGGTTTTCCAGTTCGACATGGTGGTCGATAAAGAACTGGCACAGCTCATTGAGGATGTCCGGGCGATAGGCCGAGCTGACATAGGCCACATAGGGCAAGGCCTGCGGGCGGTTTTCCGAGGCGGCGCTGCGGATCACATTGACCGTAAAGCTGTGTTTCTTGGCCAGGGCCGGCAGGGTCGACTCCAGGCGCGCCAGGGCATCCCAGCTGCCAGAGATCTGCAACACCAGAGCGCTGAATTCGCCATGCCGGCTCAGGCGGGTGCTGACCACGGCGCAACGGTTTTCGTGGCTGGTACGACAGAGCACGTTGGTCAGCTCCATGGCGTTGGGGCCGAGGGCACTGATAACGAGAAATTGTTCGCGAACTGGGGGGGTGGACATGCAGCCTTCCTAAAACGATAAGCGGTCGGTCCGTGGAACAGCACCGATCAAAGCCGGAAGGGTAGCGAAAAGCGCCGCCCAGGGGAATGCTCACAGGCGTCGGCAATAAGTAATGTGCGGTGTTTGCCCAATAAAGATTGGATGTGTCCGGCCGCCGTACTTCGCTTGTACAAGGCAGGTGGCACCAGTACCATTACGGCTCTCTTTTTTCGGCAGGAGCGGTTGCATGATTGCGGGCAGTATGGTGGCACTGGTTACGCCCATGGATGCGCAAGGTGGTCTGGATTGGGACAGCCTGAGCAAACTGGTGGATTTCCACCTGCAAGAGGGCACCAACGCCATCGTCGCGGTCGGCACCACAGGTGAGTCCGCCACGCTTGACGTGGGTGAACATGTTGAGGTGATACGTCGCGTGGTGGCGCAGGTCGCCGGGCGTATCCCGGTGATCGCCGGTACCGGCGGCAATTCCACCCGCGAGTCGGTCGAACTGACCCGCGCGGCTCAGGAAGTGGGCGCCGATGCCTGTCTGCTGGTGACGCCTTACTACAACAAGCCGACTCAGGAAGGCCTGTACCTGCACTTCCGGCATATCGCCGAGTCGGTGGCCATTCCGCAGATTCTCTACAACGTGCCGGGCCGTACGGTCTGCGACATGCTGCCGGAAACGGTCGAGCGTTTGGCGAAGATCGACAACATCATCGGTATCAAGGAAGCCACCGGCGACCTGCAGCGCGCGCAGGAAGTGCTGGACCGGGTGAGCAAGGACTTCCTGGTCTACTCCGGCGATGACGCCACCGCCGTCGAGCTGATGCTGATGGGCGGCAAGGGCAATATCTCGGTGACCGCCAACGTCGCCCCGCGCGCCATGAGTGACCTGTGCGCCGCCGCCATGCGTGGCGAAGCCGCCATCGCCCGCGCCATCAACGATCGCCTGATGCCGGTGCACAAGGCGCTGTTAATTGAATCCAACCCGATTCCGGTGAAAAGGGCTCTGCACGAAATGGGCTTGATGGGCGACGGTATCCGTCTGCCATTGACCTGGCTCAGCCCGCGTTGTCATGAACCGCTGCGTCAGGCCATGCGCCAGTCCGGCGTATTGGTTTAATTGAGGAAATATTGCGCATGAAGCGACTCACCGGACTCTCTACCCTGGCTCTGATCATCGCCAGCACTAGCGGTTGCGGCTGGCTGTATGGCGAGGATGGCTATTTCCGTGATCGTGGTAGCGACTACCTCGAAGCCCGCCAGACTGCCCCCATGCAACTGCCGTCGAATGTCGAGGCCAAGCGCCTCGACCCCTTGCTGCCGGTGCCGCAGCAAGTCGCCAACAGCACCGTTGAAGGTGAGTTCGAGGTGCCGCGTCCCCAGGCGTTGGCTATTCAGGCTGACGCCAGCGAGTTCAGCCTGCAGAAGAGCGGTGAGTCGCGTTGGTTGGTGGCCCAGCGGGTACCGGCCGAAGTCTGGCCGGTGGCCCGGCAGTTCTTCGCCGACAACGGCTTCCAGATCAGCGAAGAGCGTCCGCAGACCGGTGAGTTCAGCACCGCTTGGCAGCGTTTCGATGCCCTGTCCGCGTCCATGGCGCGGCGCTTGAGCAGTCGCGTTTCCGGTGTGGCTCCGGATGCCGAAACCCGCGTACGGGTGCGCATCGAGCCGGGCGTACAACGCAACACCAGTGAAATCTTCGTGGTCAGTGTCGAGCGTCCGGCTGGCAGCACTGAGGATGTCGCCTTCACCAACCGCAGCAGCAACTCCAGCCTGGATGGCGCGCTGCTGGATGAATTGCTGGTCAGCCTGGCGCGTAGCGCCGAACAGGGTGGTTCGGTCTCCCTGCTGGCAGTCCGTGATTTCGACGCCCCCAACCGCGTAAGCCTGACGGAAGACGGCAACGGCAACCCGGTGCTGAGCCTGGGTGCCGACTTCGATCGTGCCTGGTCGGGCGTAGGCCGCTCCCTGGAAATGGCCGATGTGCGCATCGACGACATCAACCGCAGCCTGGGCGTGTACTACATCAACCTGGCCGAGACGGCGAAGAAGCCGGAAGAGCAACCAGGTTTCTTCGGCAAGGTATTCGGCAGCGAGCCGAGCAAGGAAGAGATCGACGCCCGCGCCGAGCGCTATCAGGTGCGCCTGACCACCGTGGGCGACAGCGTGCAGGTCACGGTGGAGAAAGACCTCAATACCATCGCGCCTGCCGATGTGGCGCGCAAGGTGCTTGATCTGATCCAGGAAAACCTCGGCTGATAGCAGGCCACTGCAGCACCTGTAATACCAATAGGCGAAACCCGGTGGGTTTCGCCTGTTTCGTTTACTAAAGGCGGAAATTCCGACATGACCACAGTCACCACCCTCAGCCTGAAGAAAATCTACTCGGGCAAGGTCCGCGACCTCTACGAAATCGATGACAAACGCATGCTGATGGTCGCCACCGACCGCCTCTCGGCCTTCGATGTGATCCTCGACGAGCCCATCCCGGAGAAGGGCAAGATCCTCACCGCGATTTCCAACTTCTGGTTCGCCAAGCTGGCCGGCCTGGTGCCCAATCACTTTACCGGCGATAAGGTCGAGGACGTGGTGTCCGCCGCCGAACTGCCGCTGGTCGAAGGCCGCGCCGTGGTGGCCAAGCGCCTCAAGCCGGTGGCTGTTGAGGCCATAGTGCGTGGCTATATCGTCGGTTCCGGCTGGAAGGAATACCAGAAGAGCGGCACCGTCTGCGGCATCCAGCTGCCGGCCGGGCTGCAGGAGGCCTCCAAGCTGGCCCAGCCGATCTTCACCCCCTCGACCAAGGCCGCGGTGGGCGACCATGACGAGAACATCTCCTTCGAACAGTGCGAAGCCATCATCGGTGCCGAGTTGGCCGCCAAGGTGCGCGACACCGCTATCGCCCTGTACAGCGCCGCAGTCGAATACGCGGCCACCCGCGGCATCATCATCGCCGACACCAAGTTCGAATTCGGCCTGGACGAAGACGGCACCCTGACCCTGATGGACGAAGTGCTGACCCCGGACTCCAGCCGTTTCTGGCCGGCCGACAGCTACGTCGAAGGGCAGAACCCGCCGAGCTTCGACAAGCAGTTCGTGCGTGACTGGCTGGAGTCCACCGGCTGGAACAAGCAGGCTCCAGCCCCGACAGTGCCCGCCGACGTCGCGCAGAAAACCGCCGACAAATACCGCGAAGCACTGACACGTCTGACCGTCTAAAACGGTCTGGCGCGGGTTCTGCGGCATAAGAGAGGCACTTCGGTGCCTCTTTTTATGGGCTGCCGTCCGTAGGCTGTGCGGGGCGCAGTCGCCACTGCGACTCCCCCTTGATCGCAAGCATCTGAAAGCATGCGAAAAATTTACCAACTGGGGTTCGCCAAACGCGCTTCAGCTGCTATCATGCGCGCCGCCACGGGAAGATGCCGGAGTGGCCGAACGGGACGGATTCGAAATCCGTTGTGTTAGCGATAGCACCTAGGGTTCAAATCCCTATCTTCCCGCCATACTAAAAAGCCCCGTAATTCAATGAGTTACGGGGCTTTTTCTTTGGTTTTGACATGCTCAAAATCGCCTTGGGGCAAAAAAGGGGCATTTTGGGGGCAAAAAACGCTGCTCCCAGGTCGTTACAGACCGCTGTAGCCCTCCTCAAAACCCATTTGCTCAGAGACACGAGAAGCCATCCGCGCGGCATCCTTGGGAATGAACTTCCCATAGTGTTTCTTAATCATGGTGGTGTGACCAGGAGCAGAAGAAATTCCGCGCCCGCGATGAGGCTCAGGTGCTCGAAGAGATTCGCCGCACGGGTGAGCGGATGATAGTGCAGCGGGTGTTTCTCGCCGACGGCGATGCCTTGGTGCTGCCGACGCGGCGGCTGTTGACCATTCTGCAAGCGATCCGCACGCATATGCCGGATGTGCAGCGGGTCTCCAGCTACTGCCTGCCGCGCAATCTGCGCAAGAAATCGGTGGAGGAGCTGAAAGAGCTGGCCGATGCCGGGCTGCGCATGGCCTATGTGGGCTGCGAGTCCGGCGACGACGAGGTGTTGGCGCGGGTCAACAAGGGCGAGACTTTCGAGTCCAGCCTGAGCGCCCTGGATAAGCTCGGTCGGGCCGGGATCAGCCGTTCGGTGATGATACTCAACGGCCTGGGCGGCACCGTGCACACGGAGCAGCACGCGGATAA
>NZ_JAUYNP010000111.1 GCF_030696055.1 Pseudomonas sp.
AACTGCCACCACAACTATGTGCAGAAGGAGCGCCACTTCGGCCAGGACGTGCTGATCACCCGCAAGGGCGCGGTCTCGGCGCAGAAGGGCGAGCTGGGCATCATCCCCGGCTCCATGGGCGCGCAAAGCTTTATCGTCCGCGGCCTGGGAAATGAAGAGGCGTTCAGCTCCTGCAGCCACGGCGCTGGACGGCTGATGAGCCGCACCCAGGCGAAGAAACAGTTCAGCCTGGACGACCAGATCCGCGCCACCGCCCACGTGGAATGCCGCAAGGACCTCGACGTGATAGACGAGATCCCCATGGCCTACAAGGACATCGAGAAAGTCATGCACGCCCAGCGCGAGCTGGTGGAAGTGGTGCATACCCTGCGTCAGGTGGTGTGCGTTAAGGGCTGAGCCGTAACGAACCTAGGGTGGGTTAGACGCCCATCCATTGATCGGGCTATCAGCACACAGGTCAGAAGGCGTCGTAACCCACCATCGACGACAAAGCTGGTGGGTTACGGCTCCCTTGAGTTTCGCGAATGCATAAGCATCAGCGCTCGGGAGCCCCTCCCTACGCACTGGACGGATAAATCGGGAAGTAATGCATGAACAAGGACTTGCTAAGCCTGGACGGCGCCATAGGTGGCGGCCAGGTATTGCGCAGCGCGCTGAGCCTGTCGATGGTCAGTGGACGGCCCTTCCGTATCGTCAATATCCGCGCCCAGCGTAGCCGCCCGGGCCTGCTGCGTCAGCATCTCACCGCGGTATTGGCCGCCGCCGAGGTCTGCGGTGCGCGGGTCGAGGGCGCGCAGCTGGGTTCGACCAGCCTGAGCTTCAGTCCCGGGCCGATCAAGGCCGGCGACTACCGCTTCAGCATAGGCACCGCCGGAAGCTGCACCCTGGTGTTGCAGACGCTGCTGCCGGCGTTGCTGTGTGCGCCCGATCACAGCCGCCTGCAGATCAGCGGCGGCACTCATAACCCGGCTGCGCCGCCGAGCGACTTTCTCCAGCTGGCCTGGCTGCCGCTGTTGCGGCGCATGGGCGCACAGCTGGAGCTGAACCTGCTGCGCCATGGTTTCGCACCCGCTGGCGGCGGCCGACTGGAACTACACGTGCAACCCAGCCAGTTGCAGCCACTGCACCTGGAACGGCGCGGCGCCGTGCTGAGCCAGCAGGCCCGCAGCCTGCTGGCCGGCGTTCCCGGGCATGTCGGCGCGCGCGAGCTGGAGCGGCTGGCCAATCGCTTGCAACTGCCCGCAGACGCGCTGCATTGCGTCCATCTGCCGGAGGATCAGGGCCCGGGCAATGCCCTGCTACTGGAAGTGCGCTGCGAGCAGGTCAGCGAGCTGTTCGCCGCCTTCGGTCAGCCGCGCGTGCGCGCCGAGAGCGTCGCCGACCTGGTTGTGGACCAGGCCCGCGACTGGCTGCACAGCGACACGGCGGTGGCCGAGCATCTGGCCGATCAGTTGCTGCTGCCGATGCTGCTGGCCGGTGGTGGCAGCTTTACCACGCCGCGGCGGACGCCCCATCTGGACAGCAATATCCAGGTGATCCAGGCCTTTATGCCGGTGCGCATCCACTGCCAGCCCCTGGCAGCGGAGCGGCTGCGGGTCAGCCTGACGCCGACTGCTTAGCCCGAGAAAGGATGGCGGGAAAAACTGCAGACAGAAAAAACCGGATCGCGATCCGGTTTTATCGAAACTCTACGACCTAGAAACTTATCCGGTAATGCAGGGTATAGGCCTCGACGCCATCGTTGGGTTGTTTCAGCCCGGCATTGGAATAGTGCAGCGCGCGCAAGCCGACTTCCTGGCCGGCAAAACGCAGACCGAAACCGAGGCGGTCTTCGAACTGCAAGGACGAGCCCAGGTCCTTGTCCTCGAGCTCGGTATGGGCAAAGGCCGCCACGCCTATGCCGGCCTCGATATAGGGTTTGACGTTGCCGCCGCCAAACTCGTAAACGAAGACAGGAGTAACGGACAGGCTGTGGTTGCTGGAGGTCTCGTCGCCGTCCCAGAAGGTATAACCGGCGTCCCAGTAGCCGGTCAGCCGTCCCACATCTGTCTCGAACCAGCTGCGGTTGAAATCGAACTGCGCCCCCAGGCGATAGACCATGGTCGACTCACTCGACTGGCCAATGGCGAAGCTCATATCTGCGGCCTGTACAGCGGCCATCTGCCCCAGGGATAAGGCTGCAAGCGCAGCCAAGGTCACAACTTTGTTCATGGCAATTATCCTTTTCCACCCATTAACGACAGTGCTGCGTTACTGCCTGTGAGTATAGGAACCTTTGCCGGTTGAGAAAGCCGACTTATGGACTAATAACGCCGGGCCCGGCTAAAGCGGGCTGACCAACGCCGCCTCGCCCCAGAGCAACGGCAGCACCCGCTGCATCGCCACGGGCTCGCCACTGGACCAGAAGCGCGCCGGCTGTGCCGAACCTGTGGCCAGCAGCTCGCGTTCGCTCAGCAGGCGCTGCAGTTGCCGGGCCACCGCCGCGCCGGTGTCGATCAGGCTGACCGAGTCCGGCACCAGGCTGCGCAGCAGCGGCTTGATAAAGGGGTAATGGGTGCAGCCGAGGATCAGGGTGTCGCAGCCCTCGGCCAGCAGCGGCGCGACCAAGCCCTGCAGCAGCTCGCGGGTGGCGGCGCCGTCCAGTTCACCGGCCTCGATGCGCTCGACCAGCCCGGGACAAGGCTGGGTGATCACCCGCACATCGCTGGCGAAACGGTCGAGCAGCGCGGCGAACTTGGCGCTTTTCAGCGTGCCGGTGGTGGCCAGCACGCCGACCACACCACTGCGGGTCGCCGCCGCCGCCGGCTTGACCGCCGGTTCCATGCCGATTATCGGCAACTGCGGATAGAGCTCACGCAGCTCGGCCACTCCCGCGACCGTGGCGGTATTGCAGGCCAGCACCAGGGCCTTGGCGCCCTGCCCCAGGAGGAACTCGGCGAGCAGCCGGCAGCGCTCGCGAATAAATTCCGGTCTCTTTTCGCCATAGGGCACATGGCCGCTGTCGGCCACATAGAGCAGCGATTCCTGGGGCAGCAGCGCGCGAATCTCGCGCAGCACCGACAGGCCGCCGACGCCGGAGTCAAACACGCCAATGGGTGCGTTACTCGACATGGCCGCCACAGACGCTGCACGCCTTAACCCGCAGCTCAGGAAAACGACTGCCCAGGGCATCGACCAGCAGTAGATGGCCGATCAGAGATGCGCCGAACCCGGTCAACTTCAGCGCGTTATTCCCCATGGGTCGCACCACAGACGCTGCACGCCGGATCACGCTTGACCCGCAACTCACGGAAACGGCTGCCCAGGGCATCGATCAACAGCAGTCGGCCGACCAGGGGTTCGCCGAACTGCGCCAGCAGCTTCAAGGCTTCCAGCGCCTGCAGGCTGCCGACCAGGCCCACCAAGGGCCCGACCACCCCGGCTTCGCTGCAGGTCAGCTCGGCTTCGCTGCCGTGGCCGTAGATGCAGTGGTAGCAGGGACTGTCATCGCGGCGCGGGTCGAATACCGACAGCTGGCCTTCCAGGCGAATCGCGGCGCCGCTGACCAGCGGTACCTTGGCCGCCACGCAGGCGGCATTCACCGCCTCGCGGGTGGCGAAGTTGTCCGAGCAATCCAGCACCAGGTCCACAGCGGCCACGGCGGCGGCCAGGGAATCGCTGTCCAGGCCCTGACGATGGGCCTGCAGGCGCAGTT
>NZ_JAUYNP010000119.1 GCF_030696055.1 Pseudomonas sp.
GACAACCCTGGTGTTGTTGCAGCAAACCACAGCACGGGTTATCCCCGGCAACTGTGGATAACCTTGTGCGTAGACTCAGGATTGATCGCTACACAGCGCGTGGCAGCCGTATCTGCGCCGACTGGTTAAATGCTGCCCAACGGCCCATCAGGTTTCCGGCTGGAACTGATAGTCACCCAGATGGCGGCCGCGCTCGCCATTCAATCGGCGCAGTTCGGCCTGGATATGCAGGCGCCAGATCGGCACCTCGCTGCACTCGCCATAGCCCATGTCCAGCAGGCTTTCGGCTATCCCGGCGAGCACCCCTTCGGCGACAAAAGGCCCGTGGAATGGGCCCTGCGACTTGATTGCCGAGGGTTGATTGCCCGACATGCCGGCGGCGCAGATCAGCGTCCACAGGCCAGAATTACCGGCCAACGGCAACACCACGCATTCGATGCGGGTATCCAGGCCCAGGCAATGACGAGTGAGGTTGAGGCTGCGCGGCATGGCGGCGACCCTCTCGGGAGCAGGTCTTCAGCCTACACCCGAGCCGGCGCTTGAGGGAAGCGGGCAGTTACCCCCGCAACCTGTGGATAACTCTGTGGATTGAGCGAGGAAAAGCCGCCCCGAACAGCTCGCGCCGGCGGCTGGCGGCATCCGCCCAGTGACTGATCAGCCAGCGGGCGAATGGCCAGCCGTGCCGAGTCATTTAAACCACGGGCTTTTTCGCCCGCGGCTTCTTCTCCTTGGCCGGAGCCGGCGCTTCTTCCTTCTTCGCCTCCTCCTTGTCGTCCTCATCCATGCCTATGGCGGCGATATCACGCAGGCGCTCGACCACCCGGGCATTGACGCTACCGGCCGGGAACTGGCCGTCGGCATTCGGCGTGCCGGCATCCTCGCCAACCAGCAGGCTGAGGGCCTCGTCGACCTGGCGTACCGCGTATACATGGAACAGGCCCGCGCGTACCGCCTGCAGCACCCGCTCGTCGAGCATCAGGGTGGTGACGTTGGAGTGCGGAATGATCGCGCCCTGCTCGCCGGTCAGGCCGCGGGCCTCGCAGAGACGGAAGAAACCTTCGATCTTCTCGTTGGCCCCGCCGACCGCCTGCACCTCGCCGAACTGGTTGATCGAACCGGTGATGGCGAAACACTGCTTAAGCGGGGTGCGCGACAAGGCCGAGATCAGCGTGCAGACCTCGCCCAGCGAAGCGCTGTCGCCGTCGACATAGCCGTAGGACTGCTCCAGGGCGATGCTGGCGGAGATCTCCAGAGGGAATTCCTGGGCGTAACGGCTGCCTAGGTAGCCGGTGAGGATCATCACGCCCTTGGAGTGGATCGGCTGGCCCAGATTGACCTCGCGCTCGATATCGACGATGCCGCTGCCGCCCGGATAGACGGTGGCGGAGATGCGCGCCGGCACGCCGAAAGCCGTGTCGCCGATCTCCAGCACGGTCAGGCCATTGCACTTGCCCACCGCAGCGCCGGCGGTGTCGATCAGGATGATGCCGGCCAGCATGTCGTCGATAATTCGCGCCGATACGCGGCCGGTGCGGGTTTCCTTGGCCTTCAGGGCGCGCTCGATATGACCAGCGTCGGTCACCGCGTCGCCGGCCAGATTGCGGATAAAGTCGGCCTCGCTGACCAGCTGAAACAGGTCGCCGATGCGCGCCGACAGGCGCCCCTGGTGCTCGGCCAGGCGCGCACTGTAGGTCGCCACCCGCGCCACCGCGGAAGCGGTCAGGGGCGCCATGCCTTCTTCCGAGGTGCGGGTCTTCATCAGCTGGGCGAACTGCTCCAGGCTTTCCTCCTGCAGGGGAATGTCCTCGTCGAAGTCCACCAGCACGCGGAACATCTCCTGGAAGTCCGGATCGTGGTCCTGCAGCGCGTAATACAGCTGACGCGAACCGATGATCACCACCTTGAGCTGCAGCGGGATCACCTGCGGGTTGAGGGTCACGGTGGCGATGCGGCCGAGGTCGCCGAGCGGCGACTCCATCTTCAACTGGCGCGAATGCAGGGCGCGCTTGAGCGCATCCCAGACGAACGGCTCGCCGAGCATCTTCTCCGCCTCGAGAATCAGAAAGCCGCCATTGGCACGGTGCAGCGCGCCGGGGCGCAGCTGCCGGTAGCTGGTGTAGAGCGCGCCCTGATCGGTGTTGTACTCGATGCGACCGAACAGGTTGTCGTAGGTCGGGTGCGATTCGAACACCACGGGCGCGCCACCGTGGGCGTGATGGTCGACCACCAGGCTGGGGCAGTACTGTTCTTCCAACAGCTTGCGGGGCGGGGCGTCGGCCTTTTCCACCTCGACCAGCTGATCGACCACGGTTTTCAGCAGGTTGACCTGTACCGCCTGCAGGTAGGCACAGACCCCGGCATTTTCCGCATACTTCTGCGACAGTGGGGCCAGCAATGGCTGCAAGGCGACTGTGATGGTTTCTTCATTGAGCTGACGCAGCAGGTTGCTCAATTCGCGCTTCCACTGCGGCAGGCTGGCCAGCTCCTCGTTGAGGCGCTCCTCCAGGGTGGCGATATCGGCATGGAAGCGCTCGCGCTCGGCTTCCGGCAACTGGGCGAACTCGGCCTCATCCAGGGCCTTGCCCTCGAGCATGGGGGTAAAGGCGATATTGCTGCTGTCGCGGTACAGGGCGACGCTCTTTTCCAGGGACAGGCGCTCGATCACATCCAGCGCCTGGTCGTAGCGCTTGTTGAAGTCGCGATCGATGGCGTTCTTCTTCTGCTGGAACGAGGGGTGCTCGAACACCGCCGGGAAAGTCGCCAGCAGGTTATCGATCAGGCCGTTGATGTCGGCGAGAAAATCACCGACGGTGCCGGATGACAGTTCCAGTGCGCGGGGTTCGCGGGGTTCGTCGAAATGGTTGACGTAGACCCGGTCGGCCGGGGTCTCCAGGCGTTTGGCTTCGGCCTTGAGGTAGCGTTTGACGAAGGAGAAGCGCCCGGTGCCCGGCTCGCCCATGACGAACACGTTATAACCGGGGCGCGGCATCGCCACGCCGAACTGCAGGGCCTCGACCGCGCGTTCCTGGCCGAGCACCCCGCGAAAGGGCTCCAGATCCTCGGTGCTGGTGAAATTGAACTGCTCGGGCGAGAAGGGACGGGTAAGGGCTTCAGGTGCCAGCCGCAAATGGGCTGCAACGGAGTCAGGCATTGGAAATCCTTGGACGGAGGGCTGATGAAATCATGGCCGCATCGGCGGCTCTCCACAAGCCATAAGCGTGACCGCGCGCCAGCACTAGCACGCGGCATAGCCCAGAGCGCAGGGCTGGCTCGACGGCACGCCGCGCTCAGTGCCCACGATCCTGTTGCTCGGCGCAGGCTAGGCAGAATTCGCTGGCCGGCAAGGCCTGCAAACGCGCCGGGTTGATCGGCTCGCCGCAGCGCAGGCAGAGCCCGTATTGCCCCTCGGCCAGGCGTAACTGCGCCAAGCCGACCTGACGCATGGCCGCCTTGGCTTCCGCCAGCAGGGCCTCGAGCACCTCGTCGTTCTGCCGCTGCAAGGCCTGCTCGGCAAAATCCGGCGAATGGCTGCGCGCCAAATCCTGGCTAACCGCATTGGCGCGCGCGCGGTACTCGCTGAGCAGGGTAGCGAGCTCGGTATGGGGATCGAAAGCAGGCATGCTGATAGTCCTCGCGGGCTCAGTCTTGGCCATAGGCTTGAACACTGATAGCGGTCAGTAATGACCTCACTAGCCTGAGTCTAGACCGCTAGCTGCGCCCACAAATAAAAACGGAGCCTTGCGGCTAATGCCAGTCAGTTAAGCTGACTGGCATTTTTATTTCTGATCGGATACTTCGACGATTTGAGCCTGATGGCGCGTGGATAGATACGATCTTCTCGTCGATGGGGCAGGACGTAGTGTGGGGCTGAAGCATGCAGTT
>NZ_JAUYNP010000123.1 GCF_030696055.1 Pseudomonas sp.
TCCGCTCCCGGATTGCATCCGGGCTACGCGCTGCGTGCGACACGGAATTGGGACATAGCCTTTTTATAGCCAACCGTAATGCTTGAAGCTGGCATACAGGCCAATGCAGCCAGTGCCGATCATGCCGAGCACACCGAAATAGCCGAACTGCCAGGCCAGCTCCGGCATATGTTCGAAGTTCATCCCGTAGATGCCCGCCACCGCCGTGGGGAAGGCCAGGATCGCCGCCCAGGCGGCGAACTTGCGCTGGGTGATGCTTTGCCGCGAAGACTCCAGCAGCAGGCCCAGCTCGATGGCGTGGTCGGCCATTTCACGCAGGGTGGCCAGGTCTTCCAGCAGGCGGTTGACGTGGATGGTCACGTCGCGAAAGTAGGGGCGCATATTCTTGTCGATAAAGGGGAAGTCCAGGTGCTGCAGTTCCTGGCAGATCTCCGTCAGCGGCCCTACATAGCGGCGCAGGCGCAGCAGGTCACGGCGCAGGCGCTGGATTCGTTCGATATCCTTCTGGGCCAGTGGCCGCTTGAACACATCCTGTTCGACCTCTTCCAGTTCTACGTGATAGCTGTCCATCAGCGGTCGGTAGTTTTCGATCACGAAACTCAGCAGGGCGTAGAGCACGAAGTCTTCGCCGTGCTCCAGCAGCAGCGGCCGCGCTTCGCAGCGTTGGCGCACCTGCGAGTAGGGCGCCGACTGGCCGTAGCGGGCGCTGATGATGTAGCCCTCGCCGGCGAATAGCTGGGTCTCGATAAACTCCAGTTCGCCCTTGACCTGGATGGGCGAATAGAGCACCAGAAACAAGGCGTCGCCGAAGGTTTCCAGCTTCGGCCGGGTATGCCGTTGCAGGGCATCATCCAGCGCCAGCTCGTGCAGGTCGTATTGACGCTGCAGGTTGATCAGCTCCTCGGCGCCAGGATCATGCAGGCCAATCCAGACGAAGTGGCCGGGCTTTTTCGACCATTCCTTGCCTTCATCCAGGCTGATGTCGGTGACTTTCTTGCCTTTGCTGTAGACGGCGGCGGCAACCAGGCGGCCCATAATTTTGTCCTTTCACTGGCGGATGGCATAAGTGCCCAGCTTACTGGCTTGCCGGGGCAGAGTTGAAGCCAACAACCTGCTTTATCCAGGCAAAAGAAAGCCCGGCTTTCTAGGCCGGGCTTTTGTTGTGCACTTGTCAGCGGGCGCCTTGCGTCAGCTCCAGGTCCATGGCCTCGATGCACTGCTGCATCTGCGCGCGGCAGGTTTCCAATAAGTGCGGCAGATCACCCTGGCTCAGACCCGCGGTGGGGATGGCCGGCAGGGAGCGGATCAGAATGCGGCCGCTGTTCCAGCAGTTGAGCCGCATATGTTTGACGTAGGTGCTGACGCACACCGGGATGATCGGCACACCAGCGGCAATCGCCATCTGGAACGCGCCTTTCTTGAACGGCAGCAGGCCCTGGCCGAGGTTGCGCGTGCCCTCGGGGAACACCCAGATCGAGGTGTCCTTGTGCTTGAGGGTGTCGGTGGTGGTGAGCATGGCTTGCTTGGCGCGTATGGCATTGCCGCGGTCGAGCAGCACGTTACCGGCCAGCCAGTAGAGTTGGCCGAAGAAGGGCACCCATTTCAGGCTTTTCTTGCCGATGCTGACGGTGCGCTTGGGCACCACTCGCCCCAGGACATAGAGATCGTAGTTGGACTGGTGGTTGGCCACTATCACGCAGGGCTCTGTATGTTCGAGCAGGGGCTTTACGGCGGTCCTCAGTTGCAGGCGCAACAGCCGGAGGGCCGGCAGGCTATAGAGGCGGGCGCAGAGGCGGCTGTTATCCGGGTTGAACGGGCGGCAGATACCCAGCAGCAAGCCGAGAATCCCGGCGAGGATAAAGTGCACGCCCATGGCCAGCATGCGCAGAAGGAAAAGCATTGGGTACGCCCGTCATAGGAAAAAAGGCGCGCAGTGTACGGTCGTGCACTGTTTTCGGCAATTGATGGGCGGGGCCAGGCGACCTGCGGGAGCGTTGGCCCTCCCGCATTGAGACAGATTCTTGGTTCAGACTCTAAAACGTCCGAGCAGCTGATCCTGCTGGCCGACCTGTTCGACCATCACCGCACATTGACGCACCTGTTCATCGGCGCCACCGGCGACCTCATGGCTGATATCGCGGATATTGGTGGTGTTGCGGTTGATCTCCTCGGTGGTGGCGCTTTGCTCCTCGGCGGCGGTGGCGATTTGCAGGTTCATGTCGTTGATGCGGGTGATGGCCTCGCGAATGCGCCCGAGCATGTCGTTGGCCGCGCTGGCGTCCTCGGCGGTCTTGCTGGCGGTGTCGCGGCTCTGTTGCATGCGCGCCTCGGCCTGCTTCACCCCGGACTGCAACTGGTCGATCATTTGGCGGATTTCCTGGGTCGACTGCTGGGTGCGCGAGGCCAGCGAGCGCACCTCATCGGCCACCACAGCGAAGCCGCGCCCGGATTCGCCGGCGCGGGCGGCTTCGATCGCGGCGTTGAGCGCCAGCAGGTTGGTCTGGTCGGCGATGCTGGTGATCACCGAGAGGATGGACTCGATATTGTGGCTGAGCTTGGCCAGCTCGTTGATCGCATGGCTGGTTTCATCCATCTCCTCGGCCAGGTTCTTGATCGCGGCGGTGGAGCGCGAGACCACGCGCACACCGTTCTCGGTTTCCTGGTTGGCGGCAATCGCCGCCTGCGCGGCGGCCTGGGCATTACGCGCCACCTCCTCGGCGGTGGAGGCCATTTCCTGCATGGCGGTGGCGAGCTGATCCAGCTCCTGTAGTTGTTGCTGCAGGCGGTTAGCCGCCTGATTGGCTTCGCTGGAGGTCAGGGTGGTGCTGGCGCGCACCAGCTTCGAACTGCTCATCACCTCACTGATCAGGCTCTGCAGATTTTGCAGAAAGCTGTTGAACTCCTTGGACACCATGGCGATTTCATCATTGCCGGTGGCCGGTAGGCGGCGAGTGAGGTCGCCTTTCCCGCTGTTCACTTCACGCAGGGAGGCGCCCAGGTGATCCAGGGGTTTGAGCAGGCTGTTCATCAGCACGCCGAGCACTATCAAGCTGATGATTACGCCCAGCACGGTGCCCACCACCGCCCGCCAACTGAGGGCATTGGCCTCGGCCATGATGATGCTCTTATCCAGCACCACGCCTATATACCAGTCCATGCCTTTTAGATTCGCCAGCGGGGTAAAGGACACCAGTAAATCCTTGTCGTCACCCGTGACCTCCTGCAGTTCTTTGTTCAAGGCCAGGCTCTTGCCATCGAACAGTTCGCTGAAGGACTTGCCGTTCAGCTCGGTATTGGGGTGGGAAATGATATTGCCGCTGCGGCTGAGCAGAAAGGCGTAGCCGGCACCGTTGAAGTCCAGGGTGTTGACCGCATCGGATACGGTTTTCAGGCTGATATCGCCACCGAACGCACCTTTGAACTGGCCTTTGTCGGTAAATTTCCCCACTGCCGAGATCAGAATGTCGCCCGTGGTGGCGTCCACGTAGGGCTCCGTCAATACGGCCCGCGAAGCGCTTTTAGCCGCCGCGTACCAGGGCCGTTGGCGTGCATCCCAGGTGGCGGGGGGCGTCCAACTGGAGTCGTTGGAAATGGCCTTGCCATCGGTATCCAGCCCGCCGAACACCAGCAGAAACTGCTCCTTGAGCACTGGCGGGTTGAAGGCCTGTTGGATGCCCTCCGGGCTGAACTGGGCATCGATGCTTTGGGCAATCATGTCGATCAATTGCAGCTTGCCGTTCAGCCAGTTCTCTATTTGTCGGGCCAGGGCATTGCTGGTTTCGGCGATGCTCGCCTCCACCTGACTGCGCAGCGTGCCGCGCACCTGAGTGACTTGCGCCAGTGACAGCAGGCTGGTGGTGAGGAACAGAACTATGGCGGCGGCTAGGCCAACCTTGTGGGCAATCTTCATGACAGGCTCCAGGCAACAATCGCGAACGGATCGGTGGGTGCCTCTGATCCTTGGGGCAGCCTTATCAGTTAAAAGTAATACAGGCTGGGAGGATTGCTTGGTTGCTGGCCATTATTTCGCCACGCAATGCAAACGCCCGGCAAGCGAGGCCGGGCTTTTGCTTGATGCGTTAGCGCATTCAGAGCAGCTGCTGTTTATCCAGCTCGACCGCCTGGTCGAGGGCTTCGAGCAGCGCCTTGCGCACTTTAAGCTTGGTGTTCTTGTGCGCGGTCATATTGATTTTCTTCATCTGCTGGGCGACCGCCTGGGCCGTTGCCAGCAGTTGTTCGGCCGGCACCACCTTGTCGAGGAAGCCGGCATCCACTGCGCCTTGCGGGTCGAACATCTCGCCATTGATCACCGAACGGTGGAATGCCGATTTGCGCAGACGATCGCGGGCCAGCTCGATGCCGGCATGGTGCATGGTCATGCCGATCTGCACTTCGTTCAGGCCGATGCTGAACGCCCCTTCGACACCGATGCGGTAGTCGGCCGATAGCAGGATAAAGGCACCCTTGGCCACCGCATGGCCGGGACAGGCCACTATGATCGGGAAGGGGTGGGCGAGCATGCGGCGCGCCAGAGTCGAACCGGCGGCGACCAGGTTGATCGCATTCTGCGGGCCCGAGGTCATCACCTTGAGGTCGTAGCCACCGGACAGAATGCCCGGCTGGCCGGTGATGATGACAATCGCCTTGTCCTGCTCGGCGCGATCCAGGGCCGCGTTGAAGGCGGTGATCACGTCCGGGGAAATGGCATTCACCTTGCCGTTGCACAGGGTCAGGGTGGCAATGCCATCTTCGAGTTGGTAGCTGATCAGGTCGCTCATGGTCGGGTTCCTTGGACTGAAGTGCAGCAGACGTTACTCATCCGCACTGGCCAGGTAAAGCGCCATGGCTGACTGGTGAGTCAGCCTGTGTGGCCTGCAGGGCTTGCGAGCAACCTCGGTAGCCAACGGCTGTATGGAACTCTCTATAAATGCAGCCTGCTTATTTCGTTCGGGTTTAGTGGGTTTGGCCGGGCAGGCTTCGAGCCCGCCGCAGTGAACAAGCCGACGAATAATCGGCATTGGCATAAGCGCATGAATATTCTGAAAAAACTTTTGCCTTTGGCGGACTGTTCGGCTACATTAGCGCGCCTCGACAGACAGCAATGACCGTCGAGACCCGGTGAAGTGTCCGAGCGGTTGAAGGAGCACGCCTGGAAAGTGTGTATACGAGAAATCGTATCGTGGGTTCGAATCCCACCTTCACCGCCAGATAGATTGACGAAAAGCCCGACCTCGAGTCGGGCTTTTTCGTTTTGGCTGTTTGCTGAATGCTTATTCGTCTTTAAGGTTGATTCAGCACTTACCGGAGCCTCGCATGCGCCCCACCTGGGACATCTTCTGCAGCGTTGTCGACAACTATGGTGACATAGGCGTGACCTGGCGCCTGGCGCGGCAGTTGGTCGCCGAGCATAAGGTGGCGGTACGTCTGTGGGTGGATGATCTGGGCGCCTTTGTGCGTCTCTGTCCGCAGGCGAATCCAGAGGCGGCGCAGCAGCTGCAGCAGGGTGTCGAGATACGTCAATGGCCTGCGCCCTGGCAGCCGCTCGAACCGGCCGATGTGGTGATCGAGGCCTTCGCCTGCCAGTTGCCCGAGGCTTACGTCGCCGCCATGGCAGCGCGGCCAGCCAAGGTGCTGTGGCTGAACCTGGAATACCTCAGCGCCGAGGATTGGGTCGAGGGTTGCCATGGGCTGCCGTCGTTGCAATCCAACGGCTTGCAGAAGTTCTTCTTCTTTCCCGGCTTTACCGCGGGCAGCGGCGGCTTGCTGCGTGAGCCTGAGCTGCTGGCGCAGCGCCAGGCATTCCAGGCCGATCAAGCGGCACGTGATGCCTTCTTATGCAGCATCGGCGTAGAGCCGGTGGCGGGCGCGCGGCTGATCTCCCTGTTTGCCTATGAGAACAAGGCGTTGGCCAGTTGGCTGGATGCCCTGGCCGCCGATAGCCAGCCCAGCCAGTTGCTGGTGCCGGAGGGGCGCATTCTGGCGGATCTGCACGTCTGGCTCGGCGATGGGTCCTTGCCGGTCGGTGCGACGCGGCAGCGCGGCCAGCTGCATATCCAGGTGTTGCCCTTTATCCAGCAGGATCAATACGACCGCTTGCTCTGGTGTTGTGACCTGAATGCGGTGCGCGGCGAGGATTCCTTCGTGCGCGCGCAGTGGGCGGGGCGGCCGCTGCTCTGGCATATCTACCAGCAGACGGAAAACGTGCATCTGGAAAAGCTCGAAGCCTTTCTTGCGCTCTATAAAGAAGGCTTGTCGCCGGCCGCGAGCGAGGCTTTGGCTGACTTCTGGCGGGCCTGGAATAACGGCGAGGCAATGGCCGACAGCTGGCAAAGGCTGCTCGGGAGCTGGCCGGAACAGGCTGAGCATGCCGAAGACTGGTGTCTAGCGCGGGCCTCGCAGACCGATCTTGCCACGACGCTGGTGCAGTTTTACCTAAATTGGCTATGATATGCGGCCTAGAATTCTGTAACTCCATCCAAACCCGGATATTCGTATGAAAACCGCACAAGAAATGAAGGCCAACAGTGTGGCCCTGATCGACGGCCAACCTTGGCTGATCCAGAAAGCCGAATTCACCAAATCCGGTCGTAATAGCGCCATCGTCAAGATGAAATTGAAGAACCTGCTGAGCGGTTCTTCGACCGAAACCGTTTACAAGGCCGACGACAAGCTCGAGCCGGTTATCCTCGATCGCGTAGACGTGACTTACTCCTACTACAGCGAACCGAACTACGTCTTTATGGACAATGAGTTCAACCAGTACGAGCTGAACAAAGACGACCTGGAAAGCGTTATGCCTTACATAGTCGATGGCATGACCGATGTCTGCGAAGCCGTATTCTTCGAAGGCAAAGTGGTTTCGGTTGACCTGCCGACCACCATCGTGCGCCAGATCACCTACACCGAAGGTTCCGCCCGTGGCGACACCTCCGGCAAAGTGATGAAGCCAGCCAAGCTGAGCAACGGTACCGAGATCAAGGTTGCTGACTTCTGCAACATCGACGACTGGATCGAAATCGATACCCGTACCGGCGAGTACAAATCCCGCGCTAAAGCTCCGGTCTAAGATCGGCGTTAATCGCGAGCAGAAAGAGCCCGGCCTTAGCGCCGGGCTTTTTTCTGCCTGGGATTTAGCTTGGGCCTGCTTTAGGCGCGATTCAGGCCGCTGTGCAGCGCCAGATCCCAGGGCGCGACTGGGCCGAAGCGGCTCTTGAGAAACTCCAGCAGCAGACGGCTGCGCGAGTCGGTTTCCCGTTCCAGGCGCAGGGCGTAGATGCCGCTGGGCTCGGGCGCCGGCAGGCTGTTTTCGCAGAACAGCGGCAACAACTCGCCACGCAGCAGGTAGTCGCTGATCAGCCAGGTCGGCAGGTGGGCGATGCCGAGTCCTGCGAGGGCGCTGAACAGCAGGGCCTCGGCGTTGTTGGCGGTCATCCGTAGGCGCTTGGGCCGGCACAGTTGCAGCTTGCCGTCCTGCTCGAAGCGCCAGGCATAGGGAGGCGCCAGGCCGTCCCAGTCGAGGCCGTCATGCTCGAGCAGTTCGCTGGGGCTGCGCGGCACGCCGCGTCTGGCCAGGTAATCCGGGCTGGCGCAGAGCACCCGCACCATGGGCGACAGGGCGGTGGCGACCAGGCGGGTATCGGCCAAGGGGCCGATGCGCAGCACCAGATCGACTTCGCCGAGGTGCGCGCCGTGCAGGTCGACAAAGCTGTCGATCAGGCGCAATTGCACATCCAGTCCAGGGTAGGCGAGCAGAAATTCGGCGATGGCCGGGGCCAGATGACGGCGGCCGAAAGGCGCGGGGGCGTCGATGCGGATCAGGCCTTCGGGGGCGCTGCTCAGGGACACGGCTTCGGCGCGGGCCAGGTGCAGTTCGGCGAGGATGCGCCGCGCCCGTTCGGCAAAGGCCAACCCGGCCGGCGTGGCCCGCACCGCATGGGTGCTGCGGCTGAACAGGCTGCTGCCCAAAGAGCGTTCCAATGCATCGATGCGCCGCGCCACGGCCGAGGGCGTCAGGGGATGGCGGCGGGCGGCGGCGGAAAAGCTGCCGCTGTCCAGCACGTCGAGAAACAGGCTGAGCTGATCGGTCAGGGCATCTGGATTCATGCGCAGGCTCGGCTATGCGTTGAAGGCACAGCCATTGTGCGTGGCTGTGCGTTTCCCTGCCAGTATCCAGTGATTAGGCTGGCGGCTCCTTATCTGGAGCGATTCGATGGACCTGCTCGATTTTGCCCTGAATCTGCTGCTGGGCCTGGCGCTCGGCACCCTGGGTGGCCTGTTCGGCATAGGTGGCGGGCTGATCGCGATTCCGGCGCTGGGCGTGCTGTTCGATCTGGATCAGCAGCTGGCCCAGGGCACGGCCCTGGTGATGGTGGTACCCAATGTGCTGCTGGCGCTATGGCGCTACCACCAACGCAACCGCATCGAGCCGCGCCATGCCCTGACCTTGGCCCTGAGCAGTTTGTTGTTCGCGCTGCTCGGCGCCCGCTGGGCGGTAACCCTGGATGCCGAGCGCATGCGTCTGGGCTTTGTGATCTTTTTGCTGCTGTTGGCGCTGTACAACCTGTCTCGGCTGTTTTTCCGCCCGCCTGCGGCCCTGGCCGAAATGCGCTATCCCTGGCCCTGGCTGAGCGTGCTGGGCAGCGGCGCGGGCTTGCTCGGCGGCTTGTTCGGGGTGGGCGGTGCGGTGCTGGCGACGCCCGTATTGACCGGCCTGTTCGGCACCACCCAGGTGATGGCCCAGGGGCTGTCCTTGGCCTTGGCGGCGCCCAGCACCGGGGTGACTCTGGCCACCTATGCGCTGCACGGCCATGTCGACTGGCTGCTGGGACTGCCCTTGGCACTGGGCGGGCTGCTCAGCATCAGCTGGGGTGTGCGTTTCGCCCATGCCTTGCCCGAGCCGCTGCTGCGCGCCTTGTTCAGCGCCTTCCTGCTGCTCTGCGCACTGTTGCTGGGGCTTAAAGCCTGAAGCCTTCGACTATCTGCTCGGCCAGGGTGTCGGTGACCTGGGATTGGCTGTGGCTGTTGCGCAGCAGCACGATGCTGGCGGAGGGCAGCGTCGGCAGGCCTTCGGCTTCGCCGATAATCTGCAAATCCGGGGTGATCAGGCTCTGCAGCTGTGCGGTAATCGCCAGACCGGCGCTGACCGCGGCCATGATCGCCGACAGGCTGGGGCTGGTGTAGGCGATGCGGTAGCTGCGGCCCAGGGCGTCCAGGCCATTGCAGGCCCAGGAGCGGCAGAAGCACTGCGAGTTGAACATCGCCAGGGGCAGGGTGTCGCGCTCATGCAGATTGCTGCCACGGGCCTGGGCCCAGACCAGATGCTCCTGACGCAGCAACTGACCGATTTCGGTCCCCGGTTCGCGGGTGACTATGGTCAGGTCCAGATCCTGGCGTTGCAGCAGTTGGAAGGAGGGCTCGCAATGCAGCTCCACCTGCACCAGCGGATAGGAGCCGGCGAAGCGCACCAGGATGCCCTGCATAAAGCGCATCACATAATCGTCCGGCGTGCCGATGCGCACGGTGCCGACCATATGCGGCTCGCGCATGCTGTTCATCACTTCGGCGTGCAGCTTGAGAATGCGCCTGGCGTAACTCAGCAGCAGCTGTCCCTCGGCGGTCAGGCTGAGCTGGCGGCCGTCGCGCTGGAACAGCGGGCGCTGCACCACGTCGTCCTCCAGGCGCTTCATCTGCATGCTCACCGCCGACTGGGTGCGGTTGACCATCTCCGCCGCACGGGTAAAGCCGCCGTGGTCGGCAATGGCGACAAAGGTACGCAGCAACTCGCTGTCGATACTCGGGTAGCTGGCCATCCATCAATCTCCGAGATGCATTGCATAAGAAACATTCGTTGGATTGATCATAAGCCTAGCGCGAGACTGTCGCCAACCCCACAGGAGGGCGACGAGATGAAAGGTCAAAAAGGTTATGCACTAGTAGCGGCAGCACCCCGGCATCTGAGTCTGAGCGCACTGGCCAGAAAATTTGAACAGCAGCTTAAACGCTGGTATCAGTTGGCTGAACAGCGCCGGCGCTTGGCCTCGCTCAATGAGGCGGCGCTCAAGGATCTTGGCCTGAGCCGGGGCGATGTGATGCAGGAATCCGAGCGGCCATTCTGGGATGATCCCTTGGCGCAAACATTGAAAAATCACCAACAACAGGCTGTGTGAAAACGTAACGAGCGAAGGTTAGGCAAGGCAAAAACAGGCGAGGAAGCGGAGTTTACTGGCTGTAAATGAGCATTCCGAGTCTGTTTTTAACGCCGCATAACCGAGCGCAGTAGTTTTCACACAGTCTGAACAAGGACGCTGATATGCAGGTACGGATAGTCAACGCCTTTGTCGAAGGCGAGCAGGGCGGCAATCCCGCCGGCGTGGTGTTGCAGGCCGATGCGCTGAGTGCGGCGCAGAAGCAGGCGATAGCCGCGCAGGTGGGGCTGTCGGAGACCGCCTTCGTGTCCCGCTCGGGAAGCGCGGCGTTCAAGTTGGAGTTCTTCACGCCAACCCGGCAGATCGCCCATTGCGGCCATGCAACCGTGGCCACTTTTTCCTTGTTGCGTCAGCTGGGGCTAGTCGGCGAAGGCTGGAGCAGCAAGGAAACCATAGACGGTAACCGCGACATCCTATTGCAGGGCGACATGGCGTTTATGGAGCAACGCCAGCCGCAGTACCTGGATCTGCGCAGCGAGCCGCAAGCCCTCGCCGAGGTGCTGGCCGCCCTGGGCATAACGCCTGAGCAATTGTTACCCGGGTTGTGGCCGACCCGGGTGAATACCGGGGCGTCCTTCGTCATAGTGCCGCTGAGCGACGAGGCCAGCCTGGCCGCCATTGTTCCCGATCAGACTGAATTGGCGCGGCTCAGCGAGCAGTTTGACTTGATCGGTTTCTATCTGTTTTCCCCGCAGACCCGTGAGCCCGGGCGGAATGCCGGCGCGCGGATGTTCGCGCCGCGCTATGGCATTGATGAGGAGTCCGCCACCGGCATGGCCGCTGGGCCTCTGGCGTGCTTTCTTCACGACTACCTGGGTGTAGCCGGCCCGCGCTTGTTGATCGAACAGGGCTACCTGATGCAGCCGCCATCGGCGAGTATGATCACCGTCGACCTGCAGTTGGCCGAGGGGCGCATCGAGCGTCTGCTGGCCGGCGGCAAGGCGCAGGTGATGAGTGAAATGCCCCTAGAACTGTAAAACGCACAAGGAATGAGCATGTCCCGCTACCAACTCGCGCAACTGAATATCGCCAGCATGCAGCAGCCGCTGGAATCTCCAGGCATGGCGGATTTCGTCGCCAATCTGGAACGCATCAATGCCTTGGCCGAGGCTTCGCCGGGTTTTGTCTGGCGCCTGCAGGACGAGGCGGGGGATGCCACCGCCATCCGTCCCTTTGGCGAGGAGGTGCTGGTCAACCTGTCGGTCTGGCGCGATGTCGAGGCGCTCAAGGACTATGTCTATAAGTCCGCCCACGCCGAGATGCTCAAGCGTCGCAATGAATGGTTCGAGCGCATGGGCGAGGCGCATATGGTGCTGTGGTGGGTGCCAGCCGGCCATCTGCCCAGCGTCGGAGAGGCCGCCGAGCGCCTGCAGTTACTGCGCGAGCAGGGGCCGAGCGCGCAGGCATTCAGCTTCCGTCAGGCCTTTCTGCCTGCCGATAGCCAGGCTGTCGCGCTGGAGCAGTCCTAAGTCAGGCAGGCTGCTAGCCTTCTGCTCTATGACCGACTCCCTATCCCTTGCCCAAGCCCGTCGCCTGGCCCTGCGTGCTCAGGGCTTCGGCTGCGCCGTGTCAGGCGCAATCGGCCCTCGCCAGCTGCTGGCGCAGATTCAGCGGTTGGGTGCGCTGCAGATCGACTCGGTGAATGCCCTGGTGCGTTCGCACTATCTGCCGCTGTTCTCCCGTCTTGGGCCTTACGAGCCAAGCCTGTTGGAGCAGGCGGCCTGGAGCCAGGGGCGGCGGCGCAGTTTATTCGAGTATTGGGGGCACGAGGCTTCGCTGCTGCCACTGTCGTGTTATCCCTTGCTGCGCTGGCGCATGCAGCGGGCGCGCAGCGGCGAGGGTATCTATCGGCAACTGGCGCACTTCGGCCGCGAGCAGCAGCCGCTGATTCGTCAGGTCTTGCGCAGCGTCTGCGAACAAGGCGCCCTGGGTGCCGGCAGCCTGGGCAAACGGGCGGCAGGCAGCAGCGGCTGGTGGGGCTGGAGTGCGGAAAAGCATGCGCTGGAATGGCTGTTCGCCGCCGGCGAAGTGACGGTGGCGGGGCGGCGTGGCTTCGAGCGCTTGTACGATCTGCCTGAGCGGGTATTGCCGGTTGCGCTATTACGCGTTGCCGAGGTGCCTGAGGCCGAGGCCCAACGCCAGCTGCTGTTGCGGGCGGCGCAGGCGTTGGGGGTGGCCACGGAAAAGGACTTGCGCGATTACTACCGCCTGGACGCAGCCGATAGCCAGGCGCGCCTGGCCGAGTTGCTCGAGGCCGGCGAGTTGCAGCGGGTGCAGGTGCAGGGTTGGACGCAGCCCGCCTACTGCCGGGGTACTCCGAAGATACCGCGCAGAATCGAGGCCAGTGCCTTGCTCTCGCCCTTCGACTCGTTGATCTGGGAGCGGGCGCGTACCGAGCGGTTGTTCGACTTCCGCTATCGCCTGGAAATCTACACGCCGCAGCACAATCGGGTGTACGGCTATTACGTGTTGCCCTTTCTGCATCACGAACGCCTGGCGGCGCGCCTGGATCTGCGCGCCGAACGCGCACAGCAGTGCCTGGCGGTGCACGCCGTGCATGTGGAGGCGCCAGGCCTGGATGACGAGGGCCTGGCGGCGCTGGCGCGCAACCTCCAGGCATTGGCCACTTGGCTGGGGCTGCGCCAGATCAAGCTCAACTGCCAGAGCGTCGCTGCCGCACGCTTGCGCAGTCATCTAGCCTGAGGCTGTCGGATCGCCGGATCGCCGGATCGGCAATTGTGTACGGCTTCCGCTACAATGCGCGCCGAATTTGTCTTGTCCGAGAGCCCAGCCATGTCCGCTTGCCAGACCCCGATCATAGTTGCCCTGGATTTCCCGACCCGTGATGCCGCCCTGGCGCTGGCCGATCGGCTCGACCCAAAGCTGTGCCGGGTCAAGGTCGGCAAGGAGCTGTTTACCCGCTGCGGCCCCGAGGTGGTCGGTGCGCTGGCGGGCAAGGGCTTCGAGGTGTTTCTCGACCTGAAATTCCACGATATCCCCAACACCACCGCCATGGCGGTCAAGGCCGCCGCCGAGATGGGCGTGTGGATGGTCAACGTGCACTGCTCGGGCGGCCTGCGCATGCTGGCGGCTTGTCGCGAGACCCTGGACCAGCTGAGCGGCGCCAAGCCGCTGCTGATCGGCGTGACCGTGCTGACCAGCATGGAGCGCGAGGACCTGGCCGGGATCGGCCTGGATATCGAGCCACAAGAGCAGGTGCTGCGCCTCGCCGGGCTGGCCGCGCAAGCCGGGCTGGACGGCCTGGTCTGTTCCGCCCAGGAAGCCCGGGCGCTAAAAACCGCCTATCCGACGTTGCAACTGGTGACCCCGGGCATTCGTCCGGCCGGCAGCGCCCAGGACGATCAGCGGCGTATCCTGACTCCGCGCCAGGCCCTGGAAGTCGGCTCCGACTATCTGGTGATCGGCCGACCGATCAGTCAGGCCGCCGACCCGGCGCAGGCTCTGGCGGCCGTGGTCGCCGAGCTTTCCTAAGGGTTTCACAACGCTCTTAATTCGACTCAATCAGGTTTTTGCCATGCACCCTGCCGCCGAAGATTCGCCCCTGGGTAAAGCCAGCGAATATATCGCCACTTACACGCCGTCCCTGCTGTTCCCCATTCCCCGCGCGCCCAAGTGGGCCGAGTTGGGACTGAGCGCCGAGACCCTGCCTTATCAGGGCGTGGATTTCTGGAACTGCTTCGAGCTGTCCTGGTTGCTGCCTTCGGGTAAGCCGGTGGTGGCCATAGGCGAGTTCGCTATTCCCGCCGATTCGCCGCATATCATCGAGTCCAAGTCGTTCAAGCTGTACCTCAACTCGCTGAACCAGACGGTGTTCGCCGATAACGCCGAAGTGCTCGCGGTGCTGGTCAAGGATCTTTCGGCGGCGGCGGGTAAGCCGGTTGGCGTGCGCCTGCGCAGCCTGGCGGAAGTGACCGCGGAGGGCGTGGTGAGTGCGCCGGGCCTGTGCATCGATGAGCTGGATGTGGCGATCAGCAATTACGTCCAGCCGCAGCCTGAATTGCTGCGCTGCGACTCGACGCGGACGGTGGAGGAAAGCCTGCACAGCCATCTGCTCAAATCCAACTGCCCGGTCACCGGCCAGCCGGACTGGGGCACTGTGGTGGTGCAATACCGCGGCGCGGCCTTGGATCACGCCAGCTTGCTGGCCTATCTGGTGAGCTTCCGCCAGCACGCGGATTTCCACGAGCAGTGCGTCGAGCGGATCTTTCTCGACTTGCAGCGCCTGCTCAAGCCCGAGCAGCTGACTGTCTATGCCCGCTATGTGCGTCGCGGCGGGCTGGATATCAACCCGTACCGCAGCAGCGCCGCGATAACGCCGGATAATCGCCGTTTGGTCCGCCAGTAACGCAAAACCCCAGCCAAGCAGCTGGGGTTTTTCTTGCTGCAGGGGATCAGATGCCCATATTGGCCAGGCTCTGCATGATATTGCGCAGGGTGCCGGCCAGGGTCGGGTGGCTGGCTTCGAAGCGCTCCACCGCCAGATTGACTCCATCGATCAGCGAGGCGTCCGGCGCGGCGGCGGCCTGGCGGGCCAGTTGCAATTCGATTTCCTGGGTCAGGAGCAACAGCTCGGCCCGTTCTTCTTCGCTGAGCGGCGGCTCTTCGGCCAATTGATCGCGCAGGTCTTGCAGTTGTTGCTGCAGGCGGTTTGCAGGCATGGGCTTGTCCCTCTTGATACATCAATAGATTGAGCCGACGCTTGAGCGCAAGGCATAACTTCAGGTTAATCCAAGCGCTGGTGCTTTGCTTGTTTTGGATCAAGCCAGGCGTTCTTTAGGGGCACTTGGCTTCTGGCGTCAGGGCTTTTCGCCTTTCTGCCGGCGCTGCGCCAGCTCGGTCAGGCAGGCGGGCAGGTCGCTCAGCTGATCTATCACCGAATGCACGCCCAGGCGGTACAGGCTCAGGGTGGCCTGACTGCGCAGCTGATCGCGTTGCGCGCACGCGAGACTGTGCCAGTCCGCCAGCGCCTGGCCGCAGAGTGGCCCGCAGATGGCCAGGCCTATGGTCCACAGCCCGGCATGGATGCCGGCCTGGAGCAGGCGCGGTTCGCCGCTGATCAGCACGCAGCCGTCGAGTTGCTCGACCTGCAGCTCGATCAGGCTGTGCCAGATGGCGTCAGGCGCCGGCCAGGGCCTATGGCTGCGCTGCGGGGCGGCAGGCAACCAATCGGGCAAGGCGCTGGCCAGAGTGACGCTGGCGTCCCGCGGTAGCTCATCCAGCCAGGCGCAGGGCACGTCTTGTTGTCGCAGCTGCGCCAGTAGCTCCAGGGCACCTGGGGTGGCCTCGGCATGCTCGTCGGCCGCCTCGCTCAAGGCGTGCTGGTAAGCCAGCAGTTCATGGGCTTGCGGGCTGCGTCCGAGCAGCTGGTGCAGATCGCGCTGTGGGCTGGCGTTCGGGTAGAGGCGCTGCAACGCCACGGGCACGGTCCGCGCGCCGAAATCGACCAGGCAGCCGGACAGACCGAACAAGAGGGCGCTGAAGCGAGGGGGTGTGGGCAGCATGGGCATTGGGGTCATCCTTGTCGTCAGGCCCAGCCTAAGGCCGGCAGATGACAGGCCGATGAACCTGGGTGCGGGGCATGGGGCAGCAAGGATATTCTCGGATTTTGTTGATTCGCCATGCTGCCCATTGAAGGGCCTGAGGTCTTATACTGCGCGCCTTGAAATGGCTGCCGGCAGGCCGCCTACCACCCCTCTCGAGGAGAGCCTGTAATGCGTGTGATTGCTGCGAACTGGATTGAGCGGCTGGGCGGCGTGCTGGTCTGTGCGGCTTTGCTGCTGCCGGCGCTGGCTCAGGCCAGTGAAGAGGACCCTTGGCAGGGCTATAACCGCTTTATGTTCCGCATCAACGACAACCTCGATGCCTATACCCTGAAACCGTTGGCCAAGGGCTATCAGGCGGTGACGCCGCAAGTGCTGGAGGACGGGGTGCACAACGTCTTCAGAAATATCGGTGATGTCGGCAACCTGGCGAATAACCTGTTGCAGGGCAAGGTGCACGATGCCGGGGTGGACACCGGCCGGCTGATCTTCAATACCAGTTTCGGCGTGCTGGGCTTCTTCGATGTAGCCACGAGCATGGGCCTGCAACGCAGCGATGAAGACTTTGGCCAGACCCTGGGTGCCTGGGGCCTGGGCAGCGGACCCTATGTGGTATTGCCGCTGCTGGGGCCGAGCACGGTACGCGATGCGTTCGGCAAGGTTCCGGACAGCATGCTCACCGCCCAGGCCTATATCGACCATGTGCCGACGCGTAATGTGGTGCATGGGATCAATGCCGTGGATACCCGCGCCAGCCTGCTGTCGGCCGAGCGCCTGATCAGTGGCGACAAGTACCTCTTTATCCGCAATGCCTACCTGCAGAACCGCGAGTTCCGGGTGCGTGATGGCGAGGTGGAAGACGACTTCTGATCCCTCTGTCACCGATACGAAAAAGGCGGCCTAATCGGCTAATGCCAGTCAGTTAAGCTGACTGGCATTTTTATTTCTGATCGGATACTTCGACGATTTGAGCCTGATGGCGCGTGGATAGATACGATCTTCTCGTCGATGGGGCAGGACGTAGTGTGGGGCTGAAGCATGCAGTT
>NZ_JAUYNP010000124.1 GCF_030696055.1 Pseudomonas sp.
AACTGCATGCTTCAGCCCCACACTACGTCCTGCCCCATCGACGAGAAGATCGTATCTATCCACGCGCCATCAGGCTCAAATCGTCGAAGTATCCGATCAGAAATAAAAATGCCAGTCAGCTTAACTGACTGGCATTAGCCCCAGGGGTCGCCTTTTTGCTGTCTGGTCTGGGCGCATGGGCTTAGCCCGCAGCCTCCAGCAAGCCACGCCTGGCCGGCAGCAGCATCAGCATGGCCAGGCCGACCAGGGGCAGGATGACCAGGTTGATCGCGCCCCAGCCGAGGCCGCTGATCAGCGCGCCGGCGGTGAACGCGGCACAGGCCGCCAGCAGGCCGTTGAGCAGTTCCATCAAGCCTTGGGCCTGGCCGCGTTCCGCATCGCTGTGGCCTTCGGCCAGCAGGGTAGTGCCGGCGACCAGCATCAGGTTCCAGCCCAGCCCGAGCAACAGCGAGCTGAGCAGAAAGTGCAACTGCTGCAGGCCGGTCAAGGCTATGGTGGCGCTTATCAGCAGTATCACCCCGCCCAGCAGGGCTACCCGCCGGCTGCCGAGGAGATCCACCAAGGGTCCTGCCAGGAAGGCCGGGAGGAACATGCCGAGCATGTGCCATTGAATCACCTGGGCGCTGCTGGCCAGGCCAAAACCGCAGGAGTTCATGGCCAGGGGCGTGGCATTCATCACCAAGACCATCAGGCCATTGCCAACCGCCGTGGTGGCGATCGCCGCGCGTACCACGGGGCGGCGCAGCAACTGTTTTAGCTCGTGGAGGCCGGTTTTGGCGCGGCGCGGCGCGTTCCCCTCGGGCAGCCGTATCAGCAGTAGCAAGGCGAGCAGGGCCAGGGTCGCGATCAGCAGGTAGGCGCCGACAAAAGGCGTGCTCAGGGCGCTGCGCGCCCACAGGGTCAGGCTCGGCGCCAGCACGGCGGCCAATACGCCGCCGCCGATCACATAGGCACTGGCGCGACCTTTGTGCGCCTCTTCGACGGCCTCCAGCGCGGCAAAGCGGTAGTACATCGCCGATGCCTGATAGGCGCCGATGGGCAGTGCACCCAGGCAGAACAGGGCGAAGTCGCCCAGCCAGACACCCAGCGCGCTGAGCAAGCCGCCCAGCACGCCGGCGCCGGCGCCGAGCAGCAAGCCGGGGCGGCGGCCATGACGCTGCATAAACAGCGACAGGGGTTGCACGGCGAACAAGTTGCCCAGCATCCACAAGCACAGCGGCAGGGTCGCCAGGATATTCAGGGGGGCCAGTTGCAGCCCCACCAGGGCGGTCAGGGTGATGCCGATCATCGAGCACGACCAATACAGCGCCTGGCCGGCAAACAACAAGCGAATCGAGGGGTTGCGTAACAGCAGCATAAGGCGGCTCCAGAGAACAGCTAGGGTCCCGAGGTATCTTGGTTTTAGTGCTTGGCGCTGCAGCCAGCGGGCTTAAGCACCCGCTGGCTGGAGGCCGGGGCGCGTTCCAGTTTGTCGGCCGGGCGGCGTGGGCGGCTCAGCAGTTCACCGCCGCAGTTCGGGCATATGCCCTGCAAGTTATTGCTCGCGCAGTCGCGGCAGAAGGTGCACTCGAACGAGCAGATCAGCGCATCGGCCGAGTCGGCGGGCAGATCGCGGTCGCAGCATTCACAGTTGGGACGTAGTTGCAGCATGGCAGGCTCCTTGCGATGATATAGGCGATCAGGCGAAGCGTTCGCTGTATTCCTGAGGGCTGATGCCCAGGTGCTTGTGAAAGGTGCGGCGCAGGTTCTCCGGGTGCACGAAACCGCTCAGACGCGCCACCGTGCCGATCGAGGCCTGGGCGCTTTGCAGCAGGCTGCGCGCCGTCTCCAGGCGGACGTTTTCGACATAACGGCCGGGCCCCATGCCCAATTCCTGGACAAATACCCGCGACAGCGTGCGCGGCGTCATATTGGCCTGGGCGGCCAAGGCCGCCAGCGACAGGTCATCGCTCAGATGCAGGGGAATCCACTCGAGCAGGGCGGCCAGGCGCGGCACCCGGCTGGGTTCCGGAGTCAGCAGGGCGCTGAATTGCGCCTGCCCACCCGGTCGGCGCAGGAACATCACCAAACGCCTGGCCACCGCCAGGGCGATGGGGCGGCCCAGATCGGCCTCGACCAGGGCCAGCGCCAGGTCGATACCCGCGGTCACGCCGGCGGAGGTGAAGATATGGCCATTGCCCTGGGGATCCTGCGGGTCATAGGTGTGCAAGCAGTCGCCGGCTATCTCCACCTGCGGGTGTCTTGTGCGCAGACAGTCCATATCGGCCCAGTGGGTGGTGGCGCGGCGGCCATCGAGCAGGCCTGCGGCCGCGAGAATCAGCGCGCCGGAGCAGACCGAGCCGAGGCGGCGCACCTGGGGGGCGGCGTCGCGTAGCCAGGCCAGCAGCTGGCTGTTCTGGCACTGGGCTTGTTCGCCCCGACCGCCCGGAATCAACAGGGTGTCGATTTGCGCCAGGTCTATCGCGCTCCAGGCCTGCTCGGCCACCAGTTGGAAACCGGCCGAGGTGGCGATGGCCCCCGGCTGTTGGCCAAGCACCACGAGGCGATAGCAGGCCGGCAAGCCCTGGCGCTGGCGCTCGACATTGGCCGAGGCGAAGACCTGCAGCGGGCCGGTCAGATCCAGGCTCATGACATCGGGGTAGAGCAGGCAGGCGATGGTCTTCAGGGCATCCATGGGGTTGTCTCGATAAGCTATGGATGCAGTGTGCACCTATCGAGTAAATGGCAACAAGGACAATAAGCCCACAGATATTGCCATCTGGCTGTCACGCCAGGCTGGCGCGACAGCGGTGTAAAAGGACTCCGGTTGGAACGTGCTGCGCAGCAGCCCAGAGCCCCTTAAGGCAGGCTGGATTACTCCGGCATGCTCCAAGGTTCCAGGGCGAAACCTTGTTGGCTGAGTTGCTCGCGGGACTGCTTCAACACCTTGGCGAACTGCACCGGGTCGCTGTACACCGTGTTCGACAACTGGGTACGGCCGAGCAGGCGGGTGCTGGTGCGGTCGATGACGCTCAGGCTGAGGTTGCCCGTGCCATCCTGGGGCGCCCAGGCCACGCACTGGAAAGGTTGAAAGGCACGGTCAGCAATCAGCAGGGCTTCGTTAAAACGCAGCGGGGCGTTCATGGGGTCGGTCTCTCCGAGTTGATCCCAAATCTACAAGGGCAGGCGGTCTATTCACGCTTGCCGGTCATAGTCGTTGATGGTCGAAGCTGACCCTTAAGTCACATGCCTGCCTAGAAATGCAAGAAATTGTCCGATAGATCACATTTCTAAGGGTTTAAGGCGGCTCGAGGACCCTAACAGGCCGCTAGAAGCCGGCGCAGATAGCGGGCGATATAGTCCTGAAAGCGCCTGTCGCCCCAGTAGGTCAGGTGGCTCAGGGGGGTATGCCGGGCGTACCAGGGGCCGACCGGCATGGCGCGATCCTCGGCCACCACCGCCGCATAGTTGGGCAGCGGCCGCAGCGGGTAACCCAGGGGGTCGGCGGGGGCGTAGAGGTTGAGCCAGCGTGCCTGCGCGGTGACGGCTTCGGTCAGGCAGTGGCCGGGAAAACGGATGGGCACCACTGGATCGTAGGCGAAGGTGAACAGCGGGATATTGCAGCCGAAGGTCACCAGGCCGCTCAGGGTTTCCAGGGCGAGAAAGGGATCGAGTGGGCAGCTTGCGGCCTTGTTGACGCGTTGCTGGTCCCAGACGAAGTTGGAAAAGATATGCCCACCCAGCGAATGAGCCAGCACCACCAACGGGGTGTCGGCGTCGACCTTGGCGCGCAGGGCATTCAGGCCGCTGCGCAGGCATTGGTGCACTTCTTCATAGGTGGTGTCGTAGGCCTGGCTGACCTTGCGATAGCCGCTGGCATCGCCGAGGAACAGGGTGACGATGCGCCTGAGCCAGCGCCAGCGCACCGGTTGATCGCGCAACTTGTCGAGAAAGGCCAGTTGGCGCTTGTCCAAGACGCTGGCCCAGTACAGGGTCTGGAACGCCACTTGGTCGGCGTCGGCCCCCAGGCGCTGGCGCAGGCCGTCAATCAGGCTGTGGGCATAGCTGTGCTGGCCTTCGTCATTGCGCGAATCGGGTTGGGTACCTATGCCATGAATAATGGCAACTGCAAGTTTTATCCTGGCCATCCTTAGCTGCTGAGCAACATCACTGGTGGTTAAAGTGCTTCTAGACGTTCGCCCAAGCGGCCGCTGTCGGCCAGCTCGAGGAATTCATCGCCCAGACGCTGGCTCTCGCTCATGGCCTGGCGCCAGTAGCGTTCACGGCCGCCATCATCGCCCAGATAACGGCTGAAGTCTTTACGATCGGGCAGCTTGCCGTGGGGCAGGCGCGCCAGGTAGTCGCGCGAGGGGGCCAGCAACAGCACATCCTGCAGGCGCTGGCTGTCTCCGCGGCGCCACGGCATGCCCTTGTCGAACCAGCCGGGAATCACCTTATCGGTGAAGTGCGGGTACAGCACTATGTCGCTGCCGCTGTAGGGCAGGTCCAGGTGATAGTCGAGCAGGCCACCATCGCGGTAGGTGCCAGGGCCGGCCCCGGGAATATCCCGTACCCCTTGCATGACCATGGGAATCGAGCCCGAGGCGAGCAGGGCGTGGCGCAGGTTGGCGCTATCGAGCCGCAGGTAGCGCGAGGGAAAATCCTCCAGCGCGCCCAGCGGTGGCGCCAGGCGTGCATCGTGCAGAATCACCCGTTCGAAGTGGCGGGCTAGGCGCGAGCGGCCGAGCAGATTGCTGCCGATTACCGAGCCCAAACCCAGGCCCAGAGCTCCGCGATGATCGTGGCGGAGCAGGCCGTGGCTTTTCACCACCACTATATTCAGGCGGTAATGGGCATTGCTCAGCACCTGGGCGTCCTGACCTTCCAGCAGTTGTTCGAGCATCAGGCTGCAGCTCTGCGACACCTCGGCCATGCTCGCGCCCTTGGCGAAGCGTTGCGCGGTATACAGCTCGCCGAGGCGCCGAATGCCGGCCGCCGCGTCTGGCAGGCAGGCACTGGCGAAGCGCCAGGAACCGATGGAGGCGCCGATCAGCGAGCGTTCCCGTGGCGCGCGCAGCAGCCAGTCGCCGAACAGGGCCAGGTCCAGGCCTTGGATGCCCAGGGCCTTGGGCCCGCCGGCCGCGCCCGGCAGAATGCCCACGTCGGCCGGTTGCAGGCCGCGCTCGCGAATCCGTGCGAGGGCGCGTTTGCCGGCTTTAATAGTCAGGGTAGGGGACTTGATTTGAATCGCACTCATGCTGGCCTCCATCGCGCAAGGCAGGGATTATAGAGCGCTGGGCAGTCAGGCCAAGTGACTTCAGCGCGTGAATAAGGGCTGCATGCCCCCGCTTGAGTGGGTGATAAATCGCAGCTTAAGCCCATTCAGCTGGAGTTAAGTCCCGTGCAGTAGCTTGGGCTTCGTCGCAAGCAAACCCCAGAAGGAAACTGAACATGAACCTAGTGACCGCTGTATCCGCCGCTGCTGCCCTGAGCCTGACCGCGGGCCTGACTCAGGCCCGCGACCTGGGCCCGGACGAAGCGCTCAAGCTGCGCGACGCCGGCATCATTCAATCCTTGGAAAAACTCGAGGCCGTCGCCTTGGCCGCGCATGCGGGCGGCCAGGTCGAAGAGGGCGAACTGGAAGAGGCGTACGGCCGCTATGTCTATCAGGCCGAAGTGCGTGACGCCCAAGGCGTGCAGTGGGATGTCGAGCTGGATGCCACCAACGGGCAAATTCTGAAAAACCAGCAGGACGATTGAGTAAGGCAACGGCTCCGGGGGCAATGCTGCACTGTCCCACTCGGGGGCTATTGCTTGCTGTCTGCCGTTCTACATGCCGTTGGCAAAAGCCGGGTTGCCCATGTCGATGCTTTCACGCACCGGCTGCAGGGCCTTGGCGTACTTGAGCAGAATGTCCAGGTCGTAATCCAGGCGCGCGTGCAGGCGTTGATCGTCCTCATTGGCCGCTTCCGGGCCGTTCAGCACCTGCTCGACCCGGCGCACTATCAGGTGTTCGGGCAGGTAGCACAGGCGGCAGTTCTTGTAGCTGGAGGCGCGCAGCTCACTGATCGGGTAGGCGCCGCCGACCCCGGCCGATACGCCCACCAGCAGCGCCGGTTTGTGCGCCAGTTCGGCCTTGCTGGCGTAGATAAAGAAGTTCTTGATCGCTGGGCAGGCCATGCCGTTCCACTCGGGGGCGACTATCACCAGGGCATCGGCGGCCTGCAATTGCGTGCGGTATTGCTCCCAGAGGCCGGCATCTTCGGCGGGCCAGAGCGGCAGCGGGTCCAGGCCCAGGTCGATCAGGCTGCTGTGCGCCTCAGTGCTATGTTCCAGGCGAATCAGGCGCTGGCGAATAAATCGCGCGACCTTGCCCGACTGGCTGTTGCTGCGGCCGGAGCCGGCCACCAACGCGATATTGAGCATTGTGTACCCCCATAAATAGAAAAACGCAGACTAGCCGGGGGCTAGTCTGCGTCGCAAGGAAGGAACCGCCACAATGGCGGTCTTATCAGGCCAACTCAGACGCGGAACTGATCCATCAGGCTTTGCTGGTGGTTGGCCAGCTTGTTCAGGTTCTGGCTGATTTTCGCCGACTCATCGGCCTGCCCGGAGATCGACTCGGTGACATCGCGGATCGAGGCGACGTTGCGGTTGATCTCTTCGGCCACCGAGCTCTGCTGCTCGGCGGCGCTGGCGATTTGCAGGTTCATGTCGGTGATCACGCTGACGGCCTGGCTGATGCGCTGCAGCACCACCACCGCCAGTTCGACCTGCTCGACGCTGCCCTGGGCCTGGCGATGGCTGCTGTGCATGGTGCTGACCACTTCCTTGGTGCCGTTCTGCAGGCCTTCGATCACCTGGCGGATTTCTTCCACCGAGTCCTGGGTACGCTTGGCCAGGTTGCGCACCTCGTCGGCGACCACGGCGAAACCGCGCCCGGCTTCCCCGGCGCGGGCGGCTTCGATGGCGGCGTTGAGCGCCAGCAGGTTGGTCTGCTCGGCGATCGAGCGAATCACTTCCAGCACCGAGCCGATCTGCTGGCTGCTGCTGGCCAGGCCTTCGACTTCCTGCATGGCCACATTCATTTCATTGGCCAGCAATTCTATGGTCGAGGTGGTTTTGCCGATCACGCACAAGCCTTCACGGCTGGCCTGATCGGCGGTGCGTGCCGCTTCCGCGGCCTGGGCGGCGTTGTGTGCCACATCATGAGCGGTGGCGCTCATTTCCTGGAAGGCGGTGGCCACCTGGTCGACTTCGCGGAACTGCTGCTGCATGCCTTGGCTGGTCTGGCTGGCGATCAAGGCCGACTGGTCGGCCGTGCTGCGGGCGTCCTGCACGCTGAGTTTGACGTTGGCGATGATCGGCTGCAGCTTGTCGAGGAAACGGTTGAACCAGCTGGCCAGCTCGCCCAGTTCATCCTGCTTGGCATACTCCAGGCGGCGGGTGAGGTCGCCCTCGCCACTGGCGATGTCCTTGAGCATGGCCGCCACGCCGAGAATCGGTTTGGTCACACCCAGGGCGGTGAGCCAGATCAGCAGGATACCAATCACCCCGGCGGCCAGACCGAGGCCCAGCGAGATGCCGGTATTGCGGGTGCTCATGGCGTCCATCTCGCCCTCGAGGCGGGTCGCCGGCTCCAGCAGCACGGGTTCCGGGACCTCCATCAGCACGCCCCAAGGTTTGGACTCGGGAATAGGCAGCAGTGGCTGCAGGACTTGCAGCGTGCCCTCATGGTGCAGCACCTCGGGGCGATTATTGGCGAGCAGACCGAGCATTTCTGTGTGTTGATCGCTAAAGGCTTGCTCCAGCTTGCCGCCGAGCAGGCTGCTGTCGCGGCTATGCCCAGCCAGCAGACCGGCTGGGCTGATGATGCTGACGTGTCCGGCGCCGTCGAACAGGGCGTTATGCGCGCTGTTGCTCAGCTCCTGCAGGCTGGCCAGGCTGATATCGACCCCCAGCACGCCAATGACTTTATCGGCCAGCATCAGGGGGAAGGCGATGCTGGTCATCAGGGTTTTCACCCCGTCGACCTCATCTATATAGGGATCGAGCAGGCACACCTGTTTTTTCTCGAGCGGGCAGGTGTACCAGGCGTTATAGGCGGCACCGCTGATGCCTGGGGTGCTGTCGCCCAGCATCTTTTCGCTGAGGGACTCCGAGCTGAGCTCGCCATTTTTGGCTTGTGCCCAGTACACCGCGAAGCGGCCTTTGTCATTGCTGCCGAGATTGTCCTGGTCGAGGAAGAGCTCGTCCTTGCCATCCAGGCCGTTGGGCTCGAAGGCCACGTAGATGCCGAGCAGGCTGCGGTTGGCCTCCAGGGCGCTGCGCACCTGGCGGGTGAGGTCTTCGCGCAGGTCGAAGGCATCGAGAAAGCGCTTCTCCGCCTGTTCCCGGATAAACAACACCTGGGACGCGGCGCCGCGGCCGTATTGGTAGGCATCCATAAAGTAGCGCTGCATCTGCAGCGCCTGGGACTCGGCGCGCGCCTCCATGCGCTGTTGCGCCGACTCCTTGAGCATGGCCGAGCTGGCTTGCTTGACCAAGCTGGCATTGCGCGAAGCCTGGATCACCGAGGCGGAGACCAGTACGGCCACAATGGCCAGCAGACACAGGCCTGCGAGCAGGGTGATTTTTAGCTGGATGGAGAGTCGGCTGAACAGCATTTTCACGACCTTTTTATTAGTGAGGCTTGATGCGCCTATCGGCTGCCATTGGCATTTCTTTAAATAAAGCAGAGTAGAGGGGACGCGCCTTTCGCCCCTGGAGTTACCCGAGCTTAAACGAAATCTAGGACAGGGCGCAGCGGATGCTGCACGGCAACTGCGACTGCTTGCTCAGCAGCAGGCTGGCAGGCTGGGCCTAGAGGGCGGTCGCGCAGTGCATGCGGCTAGGTTGCGTGGTCGCTGCAACCCGTTAGGGCGGCAATCTGGCTAGGCTGGGGGGATGGACTTGGCGCTCTGTTGCGGCCGTTTTGGCTCTAGGGCCCAAAGGCCTGGCCGTGCGCAGGAGGCCGGTGCTGCCGGTCTTGCTTATGCAGGCTTAGCCTGGCTTTAAGCCTGCGGCACAGGAGGGATGGCTCAGGTCTGCAGGGGTTTTTCCAGGCGCTGGCTGAGTCATGCGTGGACTCAGATCAGCTGTTAGCGCTTCTTGCTGACCCAGGCCCAGAGCATTTCGCACTGGATCGGCTGGTTGCCGCTGTCGTCGGTCACCTGCACCGCCACCAGCACTTCGCCCTTGTCCTGGCTATGGATCGCCTGGATCTGCTCGGGCGTCAGGCTGGCTTCCGCGCGCAGGCCGCCGACGGCACGCTTGAGATAATCCACCTTGAGGCTCTTGATCAGCGGCAGCTTGTCGTCCGGCACGTTCATCCCGACCAGAAAACCCGTGGCGGATTCGGCCAGCAAGGCCATGGCCGCGGCATGCACGCCCTGGATATGGTTCTGCACCTTGCGCTTATTGGCCAGGCTCATCACCGCGCGCGTTTGAGTCAGTTCGTGCACCCGCACCTTGGCGGTGCCGGCGAACTTCACCTGGGAGCCGAACAGCAGGGACAGTGCCGGGCTGTGCAGGACTGCGGGCAGTTTGTGGAGCTTGGCGACTATACGGCTCAGACGGTTGCTGGACATGCGCGTTTCCTGATGAGGGCAGGGGAAGAGGCGCGAGTCTGGCATAGCGAAAAGTGACCGGCCAGGCTTGGCCGGTCACTCTGTTGCGCGGGGGTTACAGCAGGCGCCGGCCATCCTCACGAGTGATGATCACGGTCGCCGAACGGGGACGCTTGCCTGGGCCATCCGGCCAGGTGCTGAGCAGGTTGTTCGGCGTCGAGCCTTCGCCGGGATGCTGGATATTGACGAACAGGGTGCGAAAGTCCGGGGTGGCGGCAATGCCGGTCACCTCGGCGCCCAGAGGCCCGACCAGAAAACGCTTCAGCTCGCCGGTGCGCGGCTCGGCCACCAGCATCTGGTTGTTGCCGAACGGCCCGCTGTTGAGCTGGCTACCGCTCATGTCGGTCTGGATCCACAGCCGGCCTTCTTCGTCGAACCACAGCCCGTCCGGGCTGGCCAGGCGGTTATCGGCAGTGAGTGGCTGGCCGTTCGGCCCGATGCTGTCGGCCTCGGTGCCGGCCAGCATAAACAGGCTCCAGGCGAAGTGGCGGCTCGCATAGTTCTTGCTCAGCTCGCGCCAGCGGATGATATGGCCGTAGGGGTTGGGCGAGCGCGGGTTGGCGGCGTCGGCCGTAGTGCGCGAGCTGTTGTTGGTCAGGGTGAAATACACCTCGCCGTTATCTGGATTGACTGCGCCCCATTCCGGTCGGTCCATCTTGGTCGCACCGGCGATATCGGCGGCCAGGCGGGTATTGATCAGCACTTCGCCCTGATCGGCGAAGCTTACGCCGGCGGCCGTACAGGCGGCCTGGAACTGCGGGTCGTGGATATCCAGGGCCAGCCACTGGCCCTTGCCGTTGGCATCGAAGCGCGCCACATAGAGGGTGCCTTCATCCAGCAGACGGCCATCGCTGCGGCCGGGGCGGTATTTGTCGCGACTGACGTATTTGTAGATGTACTCGTTCTGCGAGTCGTCGCCGGAGTAGCAGACAATTGGGCGGCCCGCTTTTACCGGGGCGAACACCAGCCCCTCGTGGGCAAAGCGGCCCAGGGCGGTGCGCTTGACCGGCGTTGACTCTGGGGCGAAGGGATCGATCTCGACTATCCAGCCGAAGTGATTGGGTTCGTTGCGGTAGTCATCCTGGGCCGTGGCGGCTTTGCGCGTGGCGTTGAAACGCTCGAACTCGTCGCCAGCCAGGTGATCCCAGCCATAGCGGCTGTTGCTGCGCAGGCCATAGCGGCTGAGTTCCCGCGGCAGATCAGCATCGGCGCTGGCGAAGTAGCCGGCCCAGTTCTCCTCGCAGGTGAGGTAGGTGCCCCAAGGGGTGAAGCCGTTGGAACAGTTGTTGAGGGTGCCGCGGCTGGCGGTGCCTTGCGGGCTGTGACGAGTCTGCAGCAGAGCATGGCCACGTGCCGGGCCGCCGATCTGCATCGGCGTGGCGCCGGTGATACGGCGGTTGCGCGCGCTGGGCAATACCGACCATTGGCCCGCGAGGCCACGACGCACTTCCACCACTGAGACGCCATGGGCGTTGATTTCCTTGCGCACTTCCTCGGCGCTGCTGCGCTTGCCGGCGACCAGGGTGGCGCCATTGGGGTGGAGCAGGGGCACGTCGATATATTCGTGGTTCAGCACCAGCAAACCATGCTGGCTGTTTTTGCCGCGCTGCTGGGCATCGATCGGGAAGAAATGCATGCCGTCGTGGTGCATGCCCAATTGTTCGGCCTGGTCCTGGGCGCTGTTGCTGCCATCTTCCAGGTAGGCCGGATAGCCGCCGGTGAGCGGCGTGCCCCAAGGGATAAAGGCGGTGGCGCGGTAACCGGCCGGCACCGTGATGGTATCGGCGCGGGTGGTGGCGACTGCGCTGAAGGGCAGCTTGCTGCGCCGTTTGAAGGGCGCTTTCTGCAGGCCATGGGCGGCAGGCTCGGCTGCCTCGGTGATGCCGGGCATGGCGCTGCCGAGGAAGGCCAAGGCGCCCAGGGCGACGCCGCCGGCCAGCACCTGGCGACGACCGATAGCACTGCTCAGTTCAGTGATATGCGGGTTGGTTGAGTGGTTGCTGGGCAGTTCATCGCCATTGCCGAACAGCAGCTCGTTGGCTTTATCGTTGGGGCTCATGGGGGCTCCTTCAGGTTGATCGACGGAGCCATGACGCTAACCGGGGAAAACGACGGAAGCATGACAGTGGCTGTGCCGCAGTGCACAAAACCGCTGCAAGCTGACTGCTCGGCCAATAAAATCCCCCAACTGCCACGTCTGCCGGCAGGCGGCTTGCTCGGCTGTGTATCGAGCAGGCAGAAAAAACCCGGCCAAGGCCGGGTTTGTCGTTGCGCGTGCAGGCTTAGTGGGCGATGGCCACCAGGCCGGCCTGCTGCACCAGTTCCAGCAGCGGCTGCGGGTAGACGCCGAGGAAGAAGGCCAGCAGGGCGACGAACAGCAGCATGATTCCGCCGGCGTGCTGCGCCCAGTGCATGTCCGCGTCGTGGCGGCGCAGGTTCGGCTGCACCAGGAACAGGGTGACCATGACGCGCAGGTAGTAGAACACGCCGATGGCGCTACCCAGCACCAGCGCGCCGAGCAGCCACCACAGCTGTGCCTGCACGCCGGCGGCGACCACGTAGAACTTGCCGATAAAGCCGGCGGTCAGCGGAATGCCGGCCAGCGACAGCATCATCACCGTGAGCACGGCGGTCAGGTACGGGCGGCGCCAGAACAGGCCGCGGTACTCGTACAGGGCGTCACAATCGCGGCCGTTGTAGGGCGTGGACATCAGGGTGATCACGCCGAACGCGCCGAGGCTGGTCAGCACATAGGTGGCCAGGTACACGCCGACCGCTTCCACGGCCAGGCCCTTGCTGGCGATCAGCGCCACCAGCAGGTAGCCGAAGTGGGCGATGGAGGAATAACCGAGCAGGCGCTTGAGGTTGTTCTGCAGCAGCGCCAGCAGGTTACCGAACAGGATCGAGGCGATGGCGATTACCGTCAGCAGCTCGTTCAGCCAGCCGCCGCTGGTGGCCGGGGATATCTGGTACAGGCGCAGCAGCACGGCGAATACCGCCACCTTGCTGGCGGTGGCGAGGAAGGCCGCCACCGGCGCCGGGGCGCCTTCATAGACGTCCGGGGTCCACAGGTGGAAGGGTACCAGCGACAGCTTGAACGCCAGGCCGACCAGCATCATGCCGATGCCGATTTGCGCCAGCATGCTCGGCAGGCCATCGGCGGCCAGCTTGGCGCCGATGCCGGCGAAGCTCAGGCTGCCGGATTCGCCATACAGCAGGGCCATGCCGAACAGCAGGAAGGTCGAGCCTGCGGCCGACAGCACCATGTACTTGATCCCGGCTTCCAGCGAACGCTTGTTGAAGAAGGCGTAGGCGATCAGGCCGTAGGTCGGCACCGACAGCAGTTCCAGACCGATAAACAACCCGGCCAGATGCTGGGCGCTGACCAGCACCAGGCCGCCGGCGGCGGCCAGCAGCATCAGCAGGTACAGCTCTTCGCGGTTGCCCGGATAGCCCTTGCCGGACTCGCCGCCCAGGTAGGCGTGGATCAGCGTCACGCAGGCCAGGGTCGAGGCCAAGACCAGGGCCATGTAGTAGCAGGCGAAGTTGTCCACCAGCAGCAGTGGAGTGACTTCCAGGGGCGTCACCTTGAGCGCCGGCAGCAGCGACAGCAGGGCCAGGTTAAGGCCCAGCACCGACAGGCCGAAGGTCCAGGAATGGTGGCGTTTCCAGGCGATCGCCAGCATCACCAGCACCAGGGTGGCACTGGTGATCAGCAGCGGTAGCAGCGCGATAAAGTGTTGAGTCGTCAGTTGCATAGCATGACTTTCCATTGAGCAGCTTACCGGGCCGAAACGAGTTGATTGAGGGCACCGCTCAGCCACTGCTGCACGCCGTGCATGCTGGCGGCAGAGGTGTCGAGCACGGGCTGCGGGTAGACGCCGAGCAGAATCAGCAGCGCCGCGAGGCCCAGCACCATGCTCAGTTCACGTGGCTTGAGACCTTGCAACACGCTGTCCGCCTTGGCCGGGCCGAAGAAGGCACGGTGGATCATGATCAGCGAGTAGACCGAGCCGAAGACCAAGCCGGTGGCAGCCAGCACGGTGATCCAAGGGGCGACCTGGAAGCTGCCGATCAGAATCAGGAATTCACCGACGAAGTTGCCGGTGCCCGGCAGGCCCAGCGCGGCGGCGGCGAAGAACAGGCTCACCGCCGGCAGCCAGGGCATGCGCGCCCAGACACCGCCCATCTCGCGCATGTCGCGGGTGTGCAGGCGTTCATACAGCTGGCCGCAGAGGATAAAGAGTGCGGCGGCGGACAGGCCGTGGGCCAGCATCTGCACCACCGCGCCCTGCAGGGCGATGTCGCTGGCGGAATAGATGGCGATCAGCACGAAGCCCATGTGCGACACGCTGGAGAAGGCCACCAGGCGCTTGATGTCGGTCTGCGCGAAGGACAGCAGGGCGCCGTAGACGATGGCGAACACGCCGAGCCATTGGGCGATAGGCGCGAACTCGGCCGAGGCGTTAGGGAACAGCGGCAGGGCGAAGCGCATCATGCCGTAGGCGGCGGTCTTCAGCAGGATGCCGGCCAGGTCCACGGAACCGGCGGTCGGCGCCTGGGCGTGGGCATCCGGCAGCCAGGAGTGGAAGGGCACTACCGGGAACTTCACCGCGAAGGCGATAAAGAAACCGAGCATCAGCAGGTATTCGGTGCCGGGCGCCATCTGGGTCTTCAGCAGGTCGGCGTAGTCGAAGGTGAACACGCCGGTCTGGTTGAAGTGGACGAACACCAGGGCGAGGATCGCCACCAGCATGATCAGGCCGCTGGCCTGGGTGAAGAGAAAGAACTTGGTGGCGGCGTAGATGCGCGACTTGCCGTCGCTGCCGCTATGACCCCAGAGCGCGATGAGGAAGTACATCGGCACCAGCATCATTTCCCAGAAGAAGAAGAACAGGAACAGGTCCATGGCGAGGAACACACCGACCACGCCGCCGAGTATCCACATCAGGTTGAGGTGGAAGAAGCCGACGCGGTTCTGGATCTCGTGCCAGGAGCAGAGCACCGAGAGCACACCGAGCAGGCCGGTGAGGCTGATCATCAGCACCGACAGGCCATCGAGGGCCAGGTGCACGCTGATGCCGAACCGCTCGATCCACTGCAGCTGGAATTCGGCGGCCCAGACTGGGTCGGCGCCTGGCGCGGGGGCCAGGCTAAAGTCGCCGGTGGCCCACAGCCACAGGCCCAGGCCGAACAGCAGGCACATGGTCAGCAGGGCGATCCAGCGCGGCAGGATGTTGCCGAAACGCTCGCCTTGCCAACACAGCAGGCCGCCGATAAAGGGGATCAGGATTAGCCAGGGCAGAATCATGACGGTCGGTTTTCCTTAATTCAGAATCAGCAGCAGGCCGAGCACCAGTACGGCGCCCCCGGCGATAGAGGTGGCGTACCAGCGCGTCTGGCCGGTCTGGGCGCGGGCCAGCTGGGCGTTGCCGCCGCGGGCCAGACGCGGGATCAGGCCGATGCTGCGGTCGATCGGGTCACGCCCGAGCAGACGGCAGGCCAGCAGATAGGTACGCACGAACAGTTTGTCGTAGAGCCAGTCGAAGCCCCAGGCGGCGAACCACCAGGCCGACAGGAAACGTCCCGGCGCGCTCTGCGCCACGGCGCTGGCGAAGCTGCGCTTGCCGAGGAACAGCAGGGCGGCCAGCAGTATGCCGCTCAGGGCGATGGCCGCCGAGGCGATTTCCAGGCTGTGCTGCGCCGGGCCTCCGGCATGGCCGACGCTCTGTGGCAGCACGCCGTGCAGCGGTGGGGTGATCAGCGCGCCGACGAAGGTCGACAGCACGATCAGTACGCTCAAGGGCAACCAGTGGGCCACGCCATGGCCGGCATGGGCTTCGCTCTGCTGCTCGCCATGGAAGGCGATAAAGATCAGGCGGAAGGTGTAGAGCGAGGTCATAAAGGCACCGACCAGGCCGGCATACAGCAGGCCCTGATGACCACTGGCGAAGGCTTCCCAGAGGATTTCGTCCTTGGAGTAGAAACCGGCGGTAATCAGCGGTAGCGCGGCCAGGGCGGCGCCGCCGACGATAAAGCTGGCGTAGGCCAGTGGCAGTTTCTTCCACAGGCCGCCCATCTTGAAGATGTTCTGCTCGTGGTGGCAGGCGTTGATCACCGCGCCCGAGGCGAGGAACAGCAGGGCCTTGAAGAAGGCGTGGGTCATCAGGTGGAAGATCGCCGCGTCCCAGGCTCCTACCCCCACCGCCAGGAACATATAGCCGATCTGGCTCCTGGTCGAGTAGGCGAGGATGCGCTTGATGTCGGTCTGCACCAGGGCGGCGAAGCCGGCC
>NZ_JAUYNP010000125.1 GCF_030696055.1 Pseudomonas sp.
AACTGCATGCTTCAGCCCCACACTACGTCCTGCCCCATCGACGAGAAGATCGTATCTATCCACGCGCCATCAGGCTCAAATCGTCGAAGTATCCGATCAGAAATAAAAATGCCAGTCAGCTTAACTGACTGGCATTAGCCCAATTGGGCGGCTTTTTCGTGGATCGAGTGAACCTCAGTTACCTTCGCGGCGCAGCGCCTGCGGGGTGAAGTCGCGCGGAGTCAGCGGGGCCTTGAAGTTGTACATCGGCTCGTTGTTATCCAGGCCGTCGACGAAGTAACGCCCGCCCTTGAAGTCGTAGATGCTTTCCAGGGTGCTGCCGAACATCGGCACATCGTAGTAGCTGATCGGGTGGCTTTCCTGCACGCCACTCAGCTCGCCGCTCTTGTCGTACAGATCGACCGCGAGTATCTGCCAGCTGTCCTCATCTAGATAGAAGCGGCGCTTGGCATAGGGATGACTGAAACCCTTGCGCAGATCGGCCTCAACCACCCAGACCCGGTGCAGCTCGTAACGCAGCAGCTCGGGGTTGAGGGTGTTGCGCTTGAGGATGCTGTCGTAGGGAATGTCCTTCTGGTGCACCGCGTAGCTGTTGTAGGGCACCAGCATTTCCTGCTTGCCGAGCAACTGCCAGTCGTATCGGTCCGGCGCGCCGTTATACGCATCGACCTGATCCGCGGTGGCCATGCCGTTGCTATCCGGTTGCAGGGTGTCGTAGGCCAGCATCGGCAGGCGCCGCACGCGACGCTCGCCACGGTTGAAGCGCCAGGCCTTGCGGATCGCCAGGATCTGGTCGAGGGTTTCCTGCACCACCAGCGCCGAACCCGCCAGCTTGGCCGGGGCGACAACCTTGTACTTGTAATAGAACAGGGTGTTGTCCAGGTCCTGGGGGCTGACGCCCTCGCGACCGTAGAGGAAGTAGACGTCGCGCTCCAGCTTGAGCAGGTTGTAGGCGCCATTGGAAAGCACCGCCGCCTGGTTGGTGACGAAGCTGATCTGGTCGCCACGGTAGCGCATGATGTGGTTCCAGATGGCTTCCTGGCCGCTCTGCGGCAGCGGGAAAGGCACCCCTGCGGCGACGCCGGCCACGCCATTGCCGCCGGAGATCAGCTCGGCGTTCTGCGCATTGAAGCGGGTGGCGTCATAGATGCGCTGCGGCGCGGCCGCGCTGCGCCGGGTGGGGAACACCCGCATAAAGTAGTCGGGGTTCTTCTCCAGCAGCCTCTGCAGGCCGGCCGGCAGCTGCGCGCGGTACTGCGCCAGGTTCTGGCTGTCGATCCGGTACAGCGGCATATCCGCCGCATAGGGGTCGGGGTGGTGCATACCTGGCTGGTAGTTGGCGGGCGGCTTGGCCAGGCCGCCATTCCAGGCTGGGATGGTGCCGGCCGCATTGCCGGCACGTTCGCCACCCAGGGGGGTGAGGTCCTGGCCCAGGCGCGCGGCCTGGATGGGATCGATCTTGGCCTGCGCCTGTAGCGCGACAGCCAGTAGCAGAATTGAAAGCGTTCTCAACACAGCGTTCTCCTCGCAGCCTGGCAAAAAGCAGGGCTGCTGTTCTTATGACCCAGGCAATCGGAGCCCGGGTTTATTTGCCGTCTTGGTGAGGAGCCGTCCTGGCTGGCGTCGGATTAGTCCGATCTTCTGCCATCGTCCTTGCGCTTTTGTGCGTTGCCGCGCCGAGCGATTCGGCGGGTAGAGATTGATCAGGCGTTGCGCTGGAACTTCAGGTCCCATACGCCATGACCGAGGCGCTCGCCACGGCGCTCGAATTTGGTGGTGGGCCGCTCGTCCGGACGCGGTACGTACTGGCCGTCCGCCGCCAGGTTCTGGTAGCCGGACGCCACGTTCATCACCTCCAGCATATGCTCGGCGTAGGCTTGCCAGTCGGTGGCCATATGCAGCACGCCGCCGATCTTCAGCTTCTGCCGCACCAACTCGGCGAAGGCCGGCTGCACGATGCGCCGCTTGTTGTGCTTGGCCTTGTGCCAGGGATCCGGGAAGAACAGCAGCAGGCGGTCCAGGCTGGCATCGGCCACGCACTGGCGCAGCACGTCCAGGGCATCGCAGCTATAGACCCTGACGTTGCTCAGGTTCTGCGTCATCAGGCCATTGAGCAGGGCGCCGACACCCGGCCTGTGCACTTCGACGCCGATAAAATCCTGCTCGGGAGCGGCGGCGGCCATCTCCAGGGTCGCATGCCCCATGCCGAAGCCGATCTCGAAGGTGCGCGGCGCACTGCGGCCGAAGACCTGATCGAAATCGCGCAGACCATCTTCCAGTTGCAGGCCGAACTTCGGCCAGCCCAGTTCCAGGCCGCGCTGCTGGCCTTCGGTCATGCGCCCGGCACGCATCACAAAGCTTTTGATGGTGCGCAGGGCGCGCGGAGCAGCGCTAGCGCCTGCTTGCTGGATCTCGTCGCTCATAAAGTTCTCGTGCAGCCGCTCTAGAGTCACGCCGCACCTATTCGGGGCAACGCAAAGGACGCGGAGTTTACCCTTAGTGGGCAAGCCTGCCGAGTCCGTTCTGTCGCCGCCAGGCCACGACCAGGCTTAGCTGATCAGACCATCCAGCGGCGAGGAGGCGCTGGCATACAGCTTCTTCGGCATACGCCCGGCCAGATAGGCCAGACGCCCGGCTTCGATGGCGTACTTCATGGCCTGGGCCATCAGCACCGGGTGCTGGGCGTGGGCGATGGCGCTGTTCATCAGCACCGCCTCGCAGCCCAGTTCCATGGCGATGGTGGCGTCCGAGGCGGTGCCCACGCCGGCATCCACCAGCACCGGCACGGTGGCCTCTTCCAGAATGATGCGCAGGTTGTAGGGGTTGCAGATGCCCAGGCCGGTGCCGATCAAACCGGCCAACGGCATCACCGCGATACAGCCCATGGCGGCCAGCTCGCGGGCGATGATCGGATCATCGCTGGTGTAGACCATCACGTCGAAACCGTCCTTGACCAGTACTTCGGCGGCCTTGAGGGTTTCGATCACGTTGGGGAACAGGGTCTTCTGGTCGGCCAGCACTTCCAGCTTGACCAGCTTGTGTCCATCCAGCAGCTCGCGGGCCAGGCGGCAGGTGCGCACGGCTTCGACGGCGTCATAGCAGCCGGCGGTGTTCGGCAGGATGGTGTAGCGCTCGGGGCTGATCACGTCGAGCAGGTTCGGCTCGTCCGGGTTCTGCCCGATATTGGTACGGCGCACCGCCACGGTAACGATTTCGGCACCCGATGCCTCGATGGCCAGGCGGGTTTCCTCGAGGTCCTTGTACTTGCCGGTGCCCACCAACAGGCGCGACTGGTAGGTACGGCCAGCCAGGGTAAAGGGCTTGTCGCTACGAACTTGGCTCATGGGTATTCCTCTTGCAGTGGGCGGGCTGTATCAGTGCGCAGGCGCTGGCTTCAACCGCCGCCTATGGCATGCACCACCTCAACCCGATCACCTTCGCTTAACGCGGTGGTGGCCTGCTGGCTGCGCGGCACTATATCCAGGTTGAGTTCAACCGCCACACGGCGTCCAGCCAGATCCAGACGGCCGATCAGCCCGGCGACGGTTTCACCATCGGGCAATTCGAATGCTTCACCGTTTAACTGAATATGCATGACGGTACGGTCACAACTGGGGGAAAGGGGCGGGCATTCTAGCCTGCTCACGCACTATGACCAAGGCTAAAGGCTGCCGTTCGTCCTACTTTCTGACTCAAGAGTCAGGCGCCTTCAGCTTCCAGGCCGCCAGGCCCAGGCACAGCCAGCCGCCGAGAAAAGCCAGGCCGCCGAAAGGGGTAATAATGCCGAGCGCGCCGATGCCGCTCAGGGTCAACAGATAGAGGCTGCCGGAAAACAACAGAATGCCCAGGGCGAACAAACCGCCAGCCCAATTGACCAGGCGACTCGGCCGCTGCAGCACCAGCAGCCCCACGCCGAACAAGGCCAAGGCATGCAGCAACTGGTAGTGGGTGCCGGTGTGAAATACCGTCAGATAATCGGCCGTCAGTTGGCTTTTCAGACCATGGGCGGCAAAGGCACCCAGGACAACCCCGCTAAAACCGGCCAAAGCGGCCAACAACAACCACAGACGAGCCATGCATCACTCCAGCTATAAGGGCAGGGCTGGCTATAATGGCGCGCAAACCCGTACCGGCCAAGTTCATATGCTTCGATCCATCCTCCAACGCCTGTTCAAACTGCTGCTCTGGCTGGCTATCGGCTCGGTGCTGCTGGTGCTGCTGTTGCGCTGGGTTTCGCCACCGGGCTCGGCGCTGATGGCCGAACGCAAGGTCGAATCCTGGATCTACGGCCAGCCCATCGACCTGCAGCGCAGCTGGCGGCCCTGGCAGGAGCTGCCGGATCACCTGAAGATCGCGGTGATCGCCGCCGAGGATCAGAAGTTCGTCGAGCACTGGGGCTTCGACGTGGCCGCGATTCAGGCCGCCATGGCGCACAACCAGCAAGGCGGCTCGCTACGCGGGGCCAGTACCCTGAGCCAGCAGGTGGCGAAAAACCTGTTTCTCTGGTCGGGGCGCAGCTGGCTGCGCAAAGGGCTGGAAGTCTGGTTTACCGGCTTGATCGAACTGCTCTGGCCAAAGCAGCGGATTCTCGAGGTGTACCTTAACAGCGTCGAATGGGGCGACGGCATCTTCGGCGCCGAAGCCGCCGCGCGACACCACTTCAAGGTCGGCGCACCTTACTTGTCACGCCAGCAGGCCAGCCTGCTGGCCGCCGTGCTGCCCAACCCACGGGCCTGGAGCGCCAGCCGGCCCGGTTCCAGGATCAGCCGGCGCGCGGCCTGGATACGCCAACAGATGTGGCAACTGGGCGGCAGCCATTACCTCGACCGCCTAGAATCCAAACGCCCGACCTGATGGCCCAAGTGGCTACTCGCCTAAGGCTAATCGGCAAGGCCTAGGGCCGCCGAGCCATTGCCCGGCGGCCATGGCGAAGATTGGCCCATGCAGCAGGCGGACGGCAGATGCCTCCGGCATTTTTCGTCAGGCAGAAAAAAGCCGCACCCGGGTGCGGCTTTCTACGGCGTCAGGCTTAGGCCATGATTGAGCCCTTGAGCCTGTTCATGGCGTTCTTTTCCAGCTGGCGGATGCGCTCGGCGGAGACCTTGTACTTGGCCGCCAGGTCATGCAGCGTGGACTTCTCCTCGGCCAGCCAGCGCTGGTAGAGGATATCGCGGCTGCGCTCGTCGAGGCCTTCCAGGGCTTCGTGCAGATTGGCGTTGGAGCTGTCGCTCCAGTCCGAATCTTCCAACTGGCGCGCCGGGTCGTAGCGGTGGTCTTCCAGATAATGCGCCGGCGACTGGAAGGCGCTTTCGTCATCCGCCTCGGCGGCCGGGTCGAAGGCCATGTCATGGCCGGTCAAGCGGCTTTCCATCTCGCGCACTTCACGCGGTTCGACACCCAGGCTTTCCGCCACGGCGTGCACTTCGTCGTTGTTCAACCAGGCCAGACGCTTCTTCTGGCTGCGCAGGTTGAAGAACAGCTTGCGCTGCGCCTTGGTGGTGGCGACTTTGACGATGCGCCAGTTGCGCAGGATGAATTCGTGGATCTCGGCGCGAATCCAGTGCACGGCGAAGGACACCAGGCGCACGCCCATTTCCGGATTGAAACGCTTGACCGCCTTCATCAGGCCGACGTTGCCTTCCTGAATCAGGTCGGCCTGGGCCAGGCCGTAGCCCGAGTAGCTGCGGGCGATATGCACGACAAAACGCAGGTGAGCCAGCACCATCTGCCGGGCGGCTTCGAGGTCTTGCTGGTAGAAGAGGCTTTCCGCCAGTTCGCGTTCCTGCTCGGGGGTCAACAGCGGGATGCCGTTTACCGCATGCACGTATGCCTCCAGGTTGGCACCCGGAACCAGAGCATGAACAGGTTGCAAAGAAGTGGACATCTGAATCCTCCGACTTACGAATCGATCGCAGTGTAGCACTGAGCCATACGACTAGGAACGTCTGTACAAGTTCCGTTACAGATAGTCAATATCAACAAAAACAATAGCTTATCTAGGGGCAAGCTCGTTCAGGTGACGAGCGACAGCCAGCCAGGCGCCAATATAGCCCAACAATACGGCGCCGAGCAGCAGCGACAGACCATCGGCCAGCGGCACGCCGCCCAGGGCGAAGTCACTGCCATACAGCCCGGCCAGGCGCACCACGGCGCCGTTCAACCAGCCCAGGCCATAGGCCAGCACCAGCCAGGCCAGCAGGCCGGCACCCAGACCATAGAGAGTGCCCATATAGAGGAAGGGCCGGCGCACATAGCTGTCGGTACCGCCGACCAGCTTGATCACCTCTATCTCGGTGCGGCGATTCTCGATATGCAGGCGGATGGTGTTACCTATCACCAGCAGCAGCGCCATGATCAGCAGCAGGGTCAGGCCGAAGACGAAACGCTCGCCCAGCTTGAGCATGGCGCTGAGGCGTTCGACCCAGAGCAGATCGAGCTGTGCCTGCTGCACCTGGGGCAATTCCGCCAGGCGCAGGCGCAAGGCTTCCAGGGCGACCTTGTCGACTTCCTGGGGTGTCACCACCACCACGCCTGGCAGCGGGTTATCCGGCAACTCCTTGAGCGCCTCGCCGAGGCCGGACTGCTGCTGGAATTCCTCCAGCGCGCGCTCGCGGCTGATCCACTCGGCCTCGCTGACATCCTCCATGGCGGCGATCTGCTCGCGCAGCGCCTGGCCCTGGGCCTCGGTCGCATCGATTTGCAGGAACAGGGAAATCTGCGCCGCGCGCTGCCAGGACACGCCCAGGCGCTCGACGTTATCCAGCAGCAAGGCCAGGCCCATGGGCAGGCTCAGGGCCACGGCCATCACCAGGCAGGTGAAGAAGCTGCCGATCGGCTGCTTGGCCAAACGGCGCAGGCTGTCGACCAGGCTGGCGCGATGGTTCTCCAGCCAGGCATGCAACTGGCTGCGCAGGTCCGGGCCGTCATCCGGGCTCGGTGCATCGGCTTTCTTCGGCGCGGCACCGACTCGTTGCGCCGGCTGCGGTGGCGGCATGCGGGTGGCGCTCATACGGCCTCCCCGTCGCCGATCAGGCGGCCACGTTGCAGGGTCAGCATGCGGTGGCGCATGCGCGCGATCAGCGCCAGGTCGTGGCTGGCGATCAGCACACTGGTACCGAGGCGGTTGATATCTTCGAATACACCCATGATTTCAGCGGCCAGACGGGGGTCGAGGTTACCGGTCGGTTCATCGGCCAGCAGCAAGGCCGGCTGATGCACCACGGCGCGGGCGATGCCGACGCGCTGCTGCTGGCCGGTGGACAGTTCGCTGGGGAATTGTTCGGCCTTGTCCGACAGCGACACGCGCTCCAGAGCGCTACCGACGCGCTGACCGATGTCCGCCTTGGACATGCCGAGTATCTGCAGCGGCAGGGCGACGTTGTCGAACACGCTGCGGTCAAACAGCAGTTGGTGGTTCTGGAACACCACGCCGATCTGCCGACGCAGGTAGGGGATCTGCGCATTGGTGATCTGCGCCAGGTCCTGCCCGGCCAGTAGCAGCTTGCCGCTGGTCGGCCGCTCCATCGCCAGCAGCAGGCGCAACAGCGTGCTCTTGCCGGCGCCGGAGTGGCCGGTAACGAACAGGAACTCGCCGCGGCGCACGCGGAAACTCAGCTCGTGCAGCCCGATATGGCCGTTGGGGTAGCGTTTGCCGACCTGCTCGAACTTGATCATCAGTGCCCCCGGGTAGCGAATAGCGCCTGGACAAAGGCCTCGGCCTCGAAGGTGCGCAGGTCGTCGATGCCTTCGCCCACCCCGATATAGCGAATCGGCAAGGCAAACTGCTTGGCCAGGGCGAAGATCACCCCGCCCTTGGCGGTGCCATCCAGCTTGGTCAGGGCCAGGCCGGTGAGGTTGACCGTCTGGTTGAACTGCTTGGCCTGGTTGATCGCGTTCTGCCCGGTGCCGGCGTCCAGCACCAGCAGCACTTCGTGGGGCGCGGTGTCATCCAGCTTGCCGATCACCCGGCGGACCTTCTTCAACTCTTCCATCAGGTTGTCTTTGGTATGCAGGCGCCCGGCCGTGTCGGCGATCAATACGTCCATGCCACGGGCCTTGGCCGCCTGCACCGCATCGAAGATCACCGAAGCCGAATCGGCACCAGTGTGCTGGGCGATTACGGAAATCTGGTTGCGCTCGCCCCACAC
>NZ_JAUYNP010000126.1 GCF_030696055.1 Pseudomonas sp.
AACTGCATGCTTCAGCCCCACACTACGTCCTGCCCCATCGACGAGAAGATCGTATCTATCCACGCGCCATCAGGCTCAAATCGTCGAAGTATCCGATCAGAAATAAAAATGCCAGTCAGCTTAACTGACTGGCATTACCCGCCTCGGCGGGTCTTTTTTTGCCTGGGATTTACTGCTTAGAACCTGTTCAAAGTCTCGCGAGCTAGAGCCATGCAAGGCAAAAACAGGCGAGAAAGCGGAGTTTACGAGTTGTAAATGAGCATTCCGAGCCTGTTTTAAACGCAGCAGGGCCGACGCGCAGCAGACTTTGGGCAGGTTCTTAGGCCTGGCTAAGCAGCTCGCGCAGTATATCCAGGGCCGGGTCGATATCCGCCGTTTCGATGGCGCCGAAACCGAACAGCAGCCCCGGCATGGCGAGGCCTTCGGCGTAGAAGGGGGCGAGGCTGATAAGGAACACCCCGCGCCGCTCCAGTTCGGCGCACAGCCTAACCAGGTCCCGGGGCTGGCGCAGGCGCGCCACCAGGTGCATGCCGGCCACCGCCGGCAAGGCCTCCAGCCAGGGCGCTAAATCACCGTTGAGGCGGTTTAGCAGATGCTGACGGCGTTGCGCGTATTCGCGTTGCAGGCGCCGGGTGTGCTTGGCGAATGCGCCGCTGCCGATAAAGTGCGCCAGCGCCAGCTGTTGCAGGCTCTCGCTGTGCTGGTCGGCCAGCTGCTTGGCCACCCGCAGTTCGGCGCGCAGGGCGGCCGGCATCAATAGGTAGCCGAGGCGCAACTCGGGGAACAGGGTCTTGGAGAAGGTCCCGACATAGGCCACCCGGCCCTCGCGGTCGAGGCTCTGCAGCGATTCCAGCGGACGGCCGTCGAAGCGGTATTCGCCATCGTAATCGTCCTCGATGATCAGCGCCTGGCGCTCACGCGCCCACTCCAGCAGCTGCAGACGGCGCTGCAGGCTCATCGGCTGGCCCAGGGGAAACTGGTGGGAGGGCGTCACATAGACCAGCTTGGCCTGTTCTGGCAGGCAGTCTACCCGCAGCCCTTCGTCATCCACCGGCACGCCGACCACCCGCGCGCCTGCCGCCTCGAAGGCCAAGCGTATCGGCGGATAGCCGGGTTCCTCGACCACCGCCAGATCGCCCGGCACCAGCATCACCCGCGCCAGCAGGTCGATGGCCTGCTGCGCACCCTGGCTGACCAGGATGTCGTTCCAGTCGCAACGCACCCCGCGATTGATCGCCAGATAGCGCGAGATCGCCAGGCGCAGCTCGGGGTAGCCCAGCACCTCGGCGTAGAAGGCCGGGCTGCGCGCCTGCAGGCGCAGGGCGCGGTGCAGGCAGGCGCGCCAGGCATCGAAGGGAAAACGGCGCTTATCGGTGGTACCGCCGGCGAAGCTGTAGCGCACCGGCAGTTGCGGCGGCAGGCGCGGCCTGGCGGCGAGCGCCTGCCAGCGCGGATTGGCGCGTAGGGCGGCGGTAGCGGCTGGCGGGTGCTCGACCGCCAGCACCTGAGCGCTGACATAGGTGCCGCTGCCCACCTTGCCCTGCAGGAAGCCTTCGGCGGCGAGCCGCTCGTAGGCCTCGCCGACTGTCTTGCGCGACACCGCCAGGCGTTCGGCGAGAAAACGCATCGCCGGCAGACGGTCGCCGTTGGCCAGACGGCCGTCGAGAATGGCCGCGCGCAATTGCCGGTAGAGCTGGCCGGCCAGATCCTGACGGCCCTCCAGAGCGAGATGCAACTCCATCGAATTGGTCACCTGTAGATTCTTGAAATTGGCCATTTCTAGAGGCCAAAGCACGACCTAGAGTAGCGCCAGGGTTCGCAAGGGGCGAGCCCAGAGCCAAGAGGAATACGCGATGAGCGCCCGTTTGAACTGGTACAAAGCCTCCCCCGAGGCCTACAAGGCCATGCTCGGCCTGGAGCAGGCCCTGGAGAAGTCCGGCCTGGAGCTGTCCCTGCTGGAACTGGTGCGCCTGCGCGCCTCGCAGCTCAACGAATGCGCCTTTTGCGTAAATATGCACGCAGGCGACGCGCGCCAGGCCGGCGAGACCGAGCAGCGCTTGCAGTGTCTGAGCGTCTGGCGCGAGACCAGCTTCTTCACCCCGCGCGAGCGCGCCGCCCTGGCCTGGACCGAGAGCCTGACCCTGGTCGCGCAGCGGGCCGCGCCCCAGACGCTGTTCGAGGCCCTGCGCGAGCAGTTCACCGACAAGGAAATGGTCGACCTGACCCTGGCCATCTCCACCATCAATGCCTGGAACCGCTTCGGTGTCGGTTTCGCCTTACAGCCCGAATAAGGAGGTGGTTATGCGCAGCCTGCAACAGGCATTGGCCATCGGCCTGCTGGCGCTGCTCCCGCAGCTCGCGGCGGCCCATCAGGAGGAGCTCAAACGCATCAACATCCTCCACGATCAGCCGCTGAGCGATGCCCCCGGCCAGCGCGGCGTACTGCTGACCGTGCGTTTCGCCCCAGGGCAAGTGTCGGCGTCCCATGTGCATGCCGGCTCGGTCATGGCCTATGTGCTGGAGGGCACTATCGTCACCCAGCAGGAAGGCGGCCCGGTGCAGCGCTTCAAGGCCGGCGAGAGCTGGTACGAGGCGCCCGGCGTGCCGCATGTGCAGGCGCGCAACGGCAGCGATCAGGTGCCGGCCACGCTGCTGGTCTGGCAGCTGTTGCCAACTGGCGAGCCGCTGCTGCGACCCTTGCAGTAGGCGGCGAGTCAGCGCCGCGCCGAGAGGCCGGCGCCAACCTGAGAGCGGCAGCCAGGCATGCCCGCGCGAGGGCTAGCTACCCCCTGAGCCTTCGCCCGGCGCCACGGCCGCTGGAAAACTGGCCTAGTCTGTGAGGAGGTTCACATTGGGCCGTCTCTTCATCAGCCGATAGGGATATGGGGGCCGTATGTCGCTAGCTCTTCGCAGGGTTTTGCAGGGCTTGCTATGGGTGGGCTGCAGCGCATGTTGCGGGCCGGCGCTGGCCGAGCAGCTGGTGCAGGTCGGCGGGGCGGATTTCCCACCTTATGTGCTCAAGGCCGAGCAGGCGAATCCGGGCGGCTTGTTGCTTGAGCTGCTCACGGCGCTCAACCAGCTGCAGGGCGATTACCGCTTCGTCCTGCAACCCACAGCTGTGGCTCGGCGCTTTCGCGACTTCGAGCAGGGCCGGATCGATATGGCGGTGTTCGAGAACCCGGACTGGGGCTGGCAGGGCATCGCCGGCACGCGCATTGACATGGGCCTGGAGGATGCCGAGATATTCGTCGCCCGCACCGAGCCCGGGCGCGGCCAGGATTACTTCGCCAGCCTCGCGGGCAAGCGCCTGGCGCTGTTCAATGGCTATCACTATGGCTTCGCCGATTTCAATGCCGAACAGGAATTCCTGATCAAGCAGTTCAACGCGCGGCTGACCTATTCCCACGACAGCAACCTGCTGATGATCCTGCGCGGGCGGGCCGACATCGCGCTGATCACCCGCTCCTACCTGGGCGCGTACCTGGAGCAGCACCCGCAATACGCCGGCCAGCTGCTGGCCTCGCAGCGGGTGGATCAGGTCTACCACCACTACGCCTTGCTGCGCCCGCAGGCGCCGATCTCGGCCGAGCAGTTCCGCGGGCTGTTTCAGCAGCTGCGCGAAAATGGCAAGCTGGCGCAGATCTTTGGCCGCTACCAGATTCAGGTCAAACCCGCCGCAACGCCTAGCTCGGCAGCAGCCGATGGGGCCAATTAAGCCGGCCCAGTCCAAGGCATCTGCCGCCCCTAGGCTTTCGACACACTCGAATAGATTCTTCTGCAGCGGCCCGTAACAAATAGCCAGCGAGCGCCTCTACAGCGATATGCTGACTGCATTTATGGAGATAGCCCATGCACGCCATGCTCCCCCTGCTCGACCAGCTGGCCTTCCCGGCGATCCGCCGCGGCCACCTGGAGGCCCTGCAGGTCAACCTGACCTACCGCTGTAACCAGCGTTGCCTGCATTGCCACGTCAACGCCGGGCCGACCCGCAGCGAGGCCATGACCGACGACAGCCTGGCGCTGCTGCATCAGGTGATAGACGCCCATCCGGTGCATACCCTGGACCTCACCGGCGGCGCGCCGGAGATGCACCCGCGCTTTCGCGAGATAGTCCGGCATGCGCGGCGCGAGGGCCTGCGGGTGATCGACCGCTGCAACCTGACCATCTTGGGTGAACCGGGCTATGAGGACCTGGCGCAGTTTCTCGCCGCGCAGGGCGTCGAGGTGACCGCCTCCTTGCCCTGTTATTCGCGGGACAACGTCGACCGGCAGCGCGGCGATGGCGTGTTCGACGCCAGCATCCAGGGCCTGCAGCGGCTCAATGCCCTGGGCTATGGCCAGGCGGACAGCGGCCTGCTGCTCAATCTGGTGTACAACCCGCAGGGCCCCAGCCTGCCGCCGCCGCAGGAGGCGCTGGAGGCCGACTATAAGCGCCATCTGCTGGAAGACTTCGGCATAGTCTTCAACCACCTGCTGTGCATCACCAACCAGCCCATCGCGCGCTTCGGCAGCACCCTGGTCAGCCAGGGCCAGTTCGCCGCCTATATGCAGCTGCTGCGGGGCAGCTACCGGCCGGAAAACCTCGAACCGCTGATGTGCCGCAGCCTGGTCAGCGTCGACTGGCAGG
>NZ_JAUYNP010000128.1 GCF_030696055.1 Pseudomonas sp.
TGTCTACCAATTTCACCACCTGGGCATTGCAGCAAGCTTAACCGTTGCCGGTACGGAGCGTTGCGTCCGTTTATATTGCAAGAAGCCAGTCAGTGACTCGATTCTTGAATTTGGTGCCCAGGAGAAGACTCGAACTTCCACGATCTTGCGATCACTGATACCTGAAACCAGCGCGTCTACCAATTCCGCCACCTGGGCACTGAAACGATGATTCCTCATGCGTTCCGTGTTACAACGTCTGTCCGACGCTGTGGGCGCGAACTATACGGGCGAGCTTTTGCCTTGTAAACCCCTGGCGTCGAAAAAAATAATGTCGCGGTAAAAGCTGACCCCGAAGCCTTTTTCGCGCTTCAATAGGCACATGACCCGCACATATATACATACGCAAAGGTAGCTCTCTCTCAATGGCCGATTGGCAATCCCTCGATCCCGAGGCCGCCCGTGAAGCGGAAAAATACGAAAACCCCATTCCAAGTCGTGAGCTGATACTGCAGCACCTGGCCGATCGTGGCTCGCCGGCAGCGCGCGAAGAGCTGGCCGACGAGTTCGGCCTGGCCACTGAGGATCAACTGGAGGCGTTGCGGCGTCGCCTGCGCGCCATGGAGCGTGATGGTCAGCTGATCTATACCCGCCGCGGCACCTATGCGCCGGTGGACAAGCTCGACTTGGTGCTGGGCCGCATCAGTGGCCATCGCGATGGCTTTGGTTTCCTGATCCCGGACGATGGCAGCGACGACCTGTTCTTGAGTCCCGCGCAGATGCGCCTGGTGTTCGATGGCGACCGTGCGCTGGCCCGCGTCACCGGGCTCGACCGTCGTGGTCGGCGCGAAGGCGGTGTGGTCGAGGTGATTTCCCGCGCCCATGAATCCATAGTCGGCCGCTACTACGAAGAAAGTGGCATCGGTTTTGTCGTCGCCGACAATCCGAAGATCCAGCAGGAGGTGCTGGTCACTCCGGGCCGTAATGCCGGGGCCAAGCAGGGCCAGTTCGTCGAGGTGAAGATCACCCACTGGCCGACTCCGCGCTTCCAGCCCCAGGGCGATGTGGTCGAGGTGGTTGGCAACTATATGGCGCCGGGCATGGAGATCGACGTCGCCCTGCGTAGCTATGACATCCCGCATGTCTGGCCGGAAGCCGTGGTCAAGGAAGCGCGCAAGCTCAAGCCGGAAGTCGAGGAGAAGGACAAGGAGAAGCGCGTCGATATGCGCCATCTGCCGTTCGTCACCATCGACGGCGAAGATGCCCGCGACTTCGACGATGCGGTGTATTGCGAGAAGAACGGCAGCAACTGGCGCTTGTTCTCCGGCGGCTGGAAGCTCTATGTGGCCATCGCCGACGTCTCCCACTATGTGAAGATCGACTCGGCGCTGGATGCCGAGGCCCAGGTGCGCGGCAACTCGGTGTATTTCCCCGAGCGGGTGATCCCGATGCTGCCGGAGGAGCTGTCCAACGGCCTGTGCTCGCTGAACCCGCAGGTCGATCGTCTGGCCATGGTCTGCGAGATCAGCATTTCGAAAACCGGCAAGATGACCGATTACCAGTTCTATGAGGCGGTGATCCATTCCCATGCGCGCCTGACCTACAACAAGGTCAGCGCCATGCTCGAGCAGCCCAAGAGCAGTGAAGGCAAGGCGTTGCGCAGCGAATACAAGGAAGTGCTGCCGCACCTCAAGCAGCTCTATTCGCTGTACCAGGTATTGCTGGCGGCGCGCCATGAGCGTGGTGCCATCGACTTCGAGACCCAGGAAACCCGCATCATCTTCGGTGCTGGGCGCAAGATCGCCGAGATTCGCCCAACCCAGCGCAACGATGCGCACAAGTTGATCGAAGAGTGCATGCTGGCCGCCAACGTGGCCACCGCCGCCTTTATGCAGAAGCATGAAATTCCGGCGCTGTACCGGGTGCATGACGGCCCGCCGCCCGAGCGGGTGGAGAAACTCAAGGCGTTTCTGACCGAGCTGGGCTTGTCGCTGCATCGCGGCAAATCCAAGGACGGCCCGACGCCCAAGGATTACCAGGCTCTGCTGGAAAGCATTCGCGAGCGTCCTGACTATCACCTGATCCAGACCGTGATGCTGCGCTCGCTCAGTCAGGCGGTGTACAGCGCGGATAATCAGGGGCACTTCGGCCTGAATTACGAGGCTTACGCGCACTTCACCTCGCCGATTCGCCGCTACCCGGATCTGCTGATCCATCGGGCGATTCGCAGCGTGATCCGCTCCAAGCAGGATACCCCGCACGTGCAGCGTGCCGGCGCGGCGATCATGCCCAAGGCGCGTATCTATCCCTACGATGACGCCATTCTCGAGCAGCTCGGTGAGCAGTGCTCGATGTCCGAGCGGCGCGCCGACGAGGCCACGCGCGATGTGGTGAACTGGCTGAAATGCGAGTTTATGAAGGACCGCGTCGGCGAGACCTTCCCGGGGGTGATCACCGCGGTGACCGGTTTCGGCCTGTTCGTCGAGCTGCAGGACATCTACGTGGAAGGCCTGGTGCATGTCACCGCCTTGCCGGGCGACTACTACCACTTCGACCCGGTCCATCATCGTCTGGCCGGTGAACGCAGTGGCCGCAGTTTCCGTCTGGGCGATAGCGTGGAAGTGAAGGTCATGCGCGTCGATCTGGATGAACGCAAGATCGACTTCGAACTGGCGGAAGGCAAGGCGGTCGCCCCGGCGGGCCCGCGGCGCGGTGGCTTCGAGTCGGCCTCCAGCAAGACTGGACGCCGGAGCGAGCGTGCCGGTGCCGGCAATACCGATGTGGAAAAAAGCCGTGCGCTGAAAAAATCGTTGTTGGCCGAGTCGAAGGGCAAGCCCGGCCAAGGCCGCGGTGCTAAGAGCGAGCCGGTCAAGCCGGCGGGCGCTGCTAAAGCTGGCGGTCATCGCAAGGGCGCCGCGTCAGGTGCTGCGCCGGCTTCGGGTGGGCCACGCAAGCGTAAGGCGAAATCATGAGTCAGTTGGAAAAGATCTACGGCGTACATGCCGTAGAAGCCCTGCTGCGTCACCACCCGAAGCGGGTCAAGCAGGTCTGGCTGGCCGAGGGGCGTAGCGATCCGCGGGTGCAAAGCCTGCTGGCGCTGGCGGCCGAGGCGCGGGTCGCGGTCGGTCAGTGTGAGCGGCGCGAGATGGATGCCTGGGTCGAGGGCGTGCATCAGGGCGTGGTGGCGGATGTCAGCCCCAGCCAGGTGTGGGGCGAGGCGATGCTCGACGAGTTGCTCGATCGCGCCGAAGGTCCGCCCTTGTTGCTGGTGCTGGATGGGGTGACCGATCCGCACAACCTCGGCGCCTGCCTGCGTACTGCCGATGCGGCCGGTGCGCTGGCGGTGATAGTGCCGAAGGACAAGTCCGCCACGCTGAATGCCACGGTGCGCAAGGTTGCCTGTGGCGCCGCCGAGGTGATTCCGCTGGTGGCGGTGACCAACCTGGCGCGCAGCCTGGAGAAACTCCAGCAGCGCGGTCTGTGGGTGGTCGGCACGGCCGGCGAGGCCGAGCAGGAGCTGTATGAGCATGACCTGACCGGGCCGACCGTGCTGATCATGGGGGCCGAAGGCAAAGGCATGCGCCGCCTGACTCGCGAGCACTGCGATTACCTGGTCAAGCTGCCGATGGCGGGCGGCGTCAGCAGCCTCAATGTCTCGGTGGCGACCGGGGTCTGTCTGTTCGAGGCGCTGCGTCAGCGCAGCAACAAGCACAAAGCCACCAGTCGCAAGCCTTAAGCTGGGTTGGGCTGAGTGTCGCTCGGCCCAACCGCGCGTCATTCGTGCGCACCCCATCGCGTTGTTCAAATAATCGCCAGTTCGCCTTGCTTGTGCCCGGGGGCTTCACTAGAATGTCGCCCCTTGCCGCGACGGCAGGCGCTGTTGTGCCCTTCTGTCGCAGCAAGACAAACAGTGTCATTCACTCCTTGCCTGACCGCATTTGGCGGCAGGCTACAACCCGTAAGGAGCATTTATGCGTCATTACGAAATCATCTTTCTGGTTCACCCGGACCAGAGCGAGCAAGTCGGCGGCATGGTTGAGCGTTACACCAAGCTGATCGAAGAAGACGGCGGCAAAATTCACCGCCTGGAAGATTGGGGTCGTCGTCAGCTGGCTTACGCCATCAACAACGTCCACAAGGCTCACTATGTGATGCTCAACGTTGAGTGCACCGGCAAAGCCCTGGCTGAGCTGGAAGACAACTTCCGTTACAACGATGCCGTGATCCGTAACCTGGTCATCCGTCGCGACGAGGCCGTTACTGACCAGTCCGAGATGCTCAAGGCCGAAGAAAACCGCAGTGAGCGTCGTGAGCGTCGTGACCGTCCTGAACACGCCGATTCTGTTGATGGCGATGACAGTGACAGCAGCGACAGCGACAACGCTGACGAGTAATCCACGGATCTATTGAGGAGCCAACTCATGGCACGTTTCTTCCGTCGTCGTAAATTCTGCCGTTTCACCGCTGAAGAGGTGAAAGAGATCGATTTCAAAGATCTCAACACCCTGAAAGCCTACATCTCGGAAACCGGCAAGATCGTTCCTAGCCGTATCACCGGTACTAAGGCTCGTTATCAGCGTCAGCTGGCTACCGCTATCAAGCGCGCCCGCTTCCTGGCCCTGCTGCCTTACACCGACAGCCACGGCCGCTGAGACCGGATGTTCGACAAGAAGTAAGGGATAAATTGCATGCGCGCCTTAGCTGAATTCATTATGCGCGGCCGTATGCAGGCCACCCTGGTGGTGGTTGTTTCTGCGGCATTGCCGCTGCTGTTCTGGTTAAGTGCTGCCGCTGGAAGCCTGGTGCTTCTGCGGCGCGGTTGGAGTGATGCCCTGGGCATCCTCGCCTGGGCCCTGCTACCGGCCATTGGCTGGTGGTATTTCGGTGAACCGCGCACCCTGTTGGTGTTGCTCGGTGCGCTGGGGTTGGCGCTGTTGTTACGCGCCGCCCCGTCCTGGAATCGTGTGCTGCTCTGCAGCGTGGCATTGGGCCTGGTGTATGGGTTGATCTTGGGCGCGCAGTTTCGCGAACCCATCGAGGCAATGGCGCTTGAGCTGCAAAAGCTCATGCCGCAAATGCTCGATGGCATGCACCAGCAGATGTCGGTGGATGAGCGAGCACGCCTGGATAGCCTGATTGCACCGGTACTGACCGGTTTGATCGCGGCGTTGTTGCAGATAGTCAGCCTGTTGAGCCTGATGCTTGGGCGCTTCTGGCAGGCGCAGTTGTATAACCCGGGTGGTTTCGGGCGCGAGTTTCGCGCGTTGCGACTGCCTACTCCGCTGGCGATGTTGCTGCTGGTCGGCATGCTGTTGGGGCCCAATCTGGGCTCGCAAATGGCCATGTTGACGCCGTTGTGCAGTGTGCCGTTGGCGTTTGCGGGCATCGCCCTGTTGCATGGGTTGGTGGCGCAAGGTCGGCTGGCGAAGTTCTGGCTGGTCGGGTTGTACATCACGCTGTTGCTGTTTATGCAGCTGACTTATCCGTTACTGGTGGTTTTGGCCATTGTCGACAGTCTGTTTGATTTTCGTGGTCGCTTCGAGCGCAAGCACGGCTCGGGCCCCGCGAACGGTGAAGGTTAAAAGTTAAGAGGTTATTACCAAATGGAACTGATCCTGCTGGAAAAAATCGCCAACCTGGGCAACCTGGGCGATAAAGTGAATGTTAAGGCTGGTTACGGCCGTAACTTCCTGCTGCCGCAAGGCAAAGCCACCGCGGCTACCCCTGCCAACGTTGCTGCTTTTGAAGCACGTCGCGCCGAGCTGGAAAAACTGGCTGCCGAGAAGAAAGCTTACGCTGAATCCCGCGCTGCCCAGCTGGCTGAACTGGAAGTCACCATCACCGCTACCGCGGGCGATGAAGGCAAACTGTTCGGCTCCATCGGTACTCACGACATCGCTGAAGCCCTGACCGCCTCTGGCGTTGAAGTGGCCAAAGCTGAAGTGCGTCTGCCGAACGGCACCATTCGCCAGGTTGGCGAATTCGACGTAGCCGTGCACCTGCACAGCGACGTTGAAGCAACCGTACGGGTTGTTGTCGTAGCAGCCTAATCGGCCGCTAAACGGGCTTGCACTTGGGTGCGGGCTCGCTAACATCGGGCACGGCATTGCGTAAGCGCTGCCGTGCCCTTTGTTTTTGTACGCAGAGTTTTATCACGCAGAATTTTCGCCCAGAGCCTTATGAACGACATCAGCCTTCCCGAACAGTACGACCTGCAAACCTCTGCCCTGAAGGTGCCGCCGCACTCGATCGAGGCCGAGCAAGCCGTGCTCGGCGGCCTGATGCTGGACAACAATGCCTGGGAGCGGGTGCTCGATCAGGTCTCAGATGGCGACTTCTACCGCCACGACCATCGCCTGATCTTCCGCGCCATCTTCAAGTTGGCCGAGCGTAACCACCCCTTCGATGTGGTGACCGTATCCGAGCAGCTGGACAAGGAGGGTCAACTATCCCAAGTCGGCGGCCTGGCCTATCTCGGCGAGCTGGCCAAGAACATCCCGTCGGTGGCCAACATCAAGGCCTATGCGCAGATCATTCGTGAACGCGCCACCCTGCGCCAGTTGATCGGCATCAGCGGTGAAATCGCCGACAGTGCCTACTCGCCGCAAGGCCGCACCGGCGAGGAGATCCTCGACGAGGCCGAGCGGCTGATCTTCCAGATCGCCGAGGCGCGGCCGAAGAGCGGTGGCCCGGTGGGAATCAACGACATTCTGGTCAAGGCCATTGACCGTATCGACACCCTGTTCAACTCGGGCGATGCGATCACCGGGCTGTCCACCGGCTTCACCGATCTGGATGCGCAGACCAGCGGCCTGCAGCCGGCGGACCTGGTCATAGTCGCCGGCCGCCCGTCCATGGGTAAGACCACCTTCGCCATGAACCTGGTGGAAAACGCCGTGCTGCGCAGCGACAAGGCCATAGTGGTGTACTCCCTGGAGATGCCCTCCGACTCCATCGTCATGCGTATGCTCGCGTCGCTCGGGCGCATCGACCAGACCAAGGTGCGCGCCGGCCGCCTGGACGACGACGATTGGCCGCGCCTGACCTCGGCGGTCAACCTGCTCAACGACCGCAAGCTGTTTATCGACGACACCGCCGGCATCTCGCCGTCGGAGATGCGGGCGCGCACCCGGCGCCTGGCCCGCGAGCACGGCGAGATCGGCATGATCATGGTCGACTACCTGCAGCTGATGCAGATCCCCGGCTCCAGCGGCGACAGCCGGGTGAACGAGATCTCCGAGATATCGCGCTCGCTGAAGGCCCTGGCCAAGGAATTCAACTGCCCGGTGGTGGCGCTGTCGCAGCTCAACCGCGGGCTTGAACAGCGCCCGAACAAGCGCCCGATCAACTCCGACTTACGTGAATCCGGGGCGATCGAGCAGGACGCCGACATCATCATGTTCGTCTACCGGGACGAGGTGTATCACCCGGAAACCGAGTACAAGGGCGTCGCCGAAATCATTATCGGCAAGCAGCGTAACGGCCCGATCGGCACCACGCGCCTGGCCTTCCTCGGCAAGTATTCGCGTTTCGAGAACCTGGCGCCGGGCAGCTATCAGTTCGACGAGGATTGATCGTTCGCTGGTGCAACGAAATCGCCGCCGATCCCGCGGCAGATCAATAAAAACGGGCGACCAGTGGTTAAACTGGCCGCCCGTTTCGTTTTAAGGACCTTTTCGCATGCGCCCCCTAATCGCCAGCATCGATCTGAGCGCCATCCGCCATAACCATGCGGTGGCCAAGCGCTGCGCGCCGGGGCGCCAGGCCTTTGCGGTGGTCAAGGCCAATGCCTATGGCCATGGCGTGCGTGAAGTGGTCACGGCGCTGTTTGATGAGGCCGACGGCTTTGCCGTGGCCAGCCTGGAGGAGGCCGCCGAGGTGCGGGCGCTGCATGGCGCGGCGCGGATTCTGCTGCTGGAAGGCTGCTTCGAGGCGGCGGAGTATCAGTTCGCCGCGCAGCTGGGGCTGGATCTGGTGGTGCATAGCGAGCTGCAGGCGCAGCAATTGCTCGCGGCCAGCCTGAGCCGGCCGTTGAATATCTGGCTGAAGCTGGACAGCGGCATGCACCGTCTGGGCTTGAGTGAAGCTGCCGTGCGCGAGTGGCACGGGCGCCTGCTGGGCGCCGGCCAGGTCGCCGAGCTGAACCTGCTCAGCCACTTCGCCTGCGCCGATGAGCGGGGCAGTGAAATGACCGAGCAGCAGCTGGAGGCCTTTCTCGACCTGCTCGACCTGGATTTTGCCCAGCGTTCATTGGCCAACTCGGCGGCGATCCTGACCATTCCGGCGGCCCATATGGATTGGCTGCGTCCGGGCATCATGCTTTACGGCGCCACGCCTTTCGCCGACTTGGGCGTTGCCGAGTTGGGCTTGAAACCGGCCATGAGCTTAACCGCGCAGCTGATCGCCTGCCGCGAGGTGGCGGTCGGCGAGGGCGTCGGTTATGGCGGCAGCTGGCGGGCCGAGCGGCCATCGCGCATCGGCACTGTGAGTTGCGGTTACGCCGACGGTTACCCGCGCCATGCCCCCAGCGGCACGCCGGTGCTGGTGCGCGGCCAGCGCGTGGCGTTGGTCGGGCGGGTGTCGATGGATATGTTGACGGTCGACCTGACCGATCTGCCGAATGCGGCGGTGGGCGATGCGGTCGAGCTGTGGGGCGCGCAGTTGCCGGTGGACGAGGTGGCGCAGGCGGCCGGTACCCTCGGCTACGAGCTGCTGAGCAAGGTCACCCAGCGCGTGCCACGGCGCTACCACCAGGGCTGAGAACCTGTTCACGATCTCGCGAGCTAGAGATAGGCGGTGGCGAAAACGGCCGAGGAAGCGGAGTTTACGAGCTGTAAATGAGCATTCTGAGGTAGTTTTCAACGCCGTTTAGCCGACGCGCAGCAGATCGTGAACAGGTTCTGAGGCTGTCAGCCCAGGCCGCTCGGTACGCTCAGCACGTCCAGGTGCAGGCGGGCGCTACTGCTCAGCTCGCCATCATCGCCGCACACGGCGGAGCCCGAGCGGCCGCGGCCCTTGACCTTGTACAGCATCTCGTCGGCGGCCTTGTACAGACCGGCGAAGTGGCTGGCGTGCTGCGGATACAGCGCCGCGCCGATGCTGATGGTCACGGTCAGCCGCTCGGCGCCGTACAGCACCGGTTGCGCCAGCTCGGCGAGCAGGCGCTCGGCAATTTCCCGGGCGTGCAGTTCGGCATCCGCGCCGCCGATCAGCACCGCGAACTCATCGCCACCCAGGCGTGCCACGGTGTCGCCGGCGCGCACATGCTCGCGCAGGCGCTGGGCGATCGCCTGCAGCATCAGATCGCCGGCATCGTGGCCGAAGCGGTCATTGATCGGCTTGAAGTGATCCAGATCGATCAGCATCAGGGCAATCGACTCGCCATGGCGGATGGCGTTGGCCAGGGCCGCCTCGCAGTGTTCGATCAGATAGCGGCGATTGGGCAGCTCGGTCAGCGGGTCGTGGAAGGCGGCGTGTTGCAGCGCCTGTTCGCGCTGCTGCAGGCGCTCATTGGTGGCGGCCAGTTCGGCCGTGCGCTCGGTAACGGCTTGCTGCAGCTCATCGGCATTGGCCTGGATCAAGGCCAGGCGCGCGCTTTTCTCCCGATCCGCCTGCAGCTTGGCTTCGGCTTTTTCCTGCTTGAGGATCTGAATGCGGTAGGCCAGGGCGAAGGAGAACAGTATGGCTTCGGCGGCCACGGCCAGGGGGAACAGGTAGGCGGTGGATTCGCCCGGCTGGATCAGCCCGGCGGCGCGCAGCACCAGAATCACAAAGCTCAGCAGCACGCCGCCGTAGCCCAGCAGGTAGAACAGCGCCGGGGTAAAGCCCTGCTTCCAGCGGATGGCGGCGCAGAGCAGCAGGGTCGGTACCGTGATAATCGGGATCAGCCCGATGACCATGCCGCTTGCGCTGCGATAGCCCGCCAGGTTGACGGCCAGGGCCATCAGGTAGAGCAGGGTGCAGCCATTGAGTAGGTGGTGGGCAATGCGCACTGTGGTGCGGGTGGAGAGTAGTTCCTGGGCGAAACGCAGGATGCCGAGGCTGACCAGAATGGGCAGGCTGATGCGATCCAGCCAGACCGGCACCGGGCCAGCGGGCCATAGATACTGAAAGCCATGGCCGCTCATGCTGGCGATAAACACCAGCGAGGCCGCCATGGTCAGCACATACCAGAGATAAGCCGGGTCGCGCAGCGCCAGCAGGATAAACAGGTTGTACAGCAGCAGGGCGAGAATCACCCCGTAGATCAGACCCAGGCTCAGGTGTTCGCGCTTGGCCTGCTGGTCCAGGTCCTGCAACTGCCAGGCGCGCAGGGGGAAGGAGTTGCCCGCCGGGTCGAAGCTGCGCAGGTAGAAGGTCAGGGGCTGGCTGCCCAGTTCCGGCAGGCGGAACACGGCGCGCCGATAGTCGTGGTCGCGGCCTGCGGCGAAGCTGACCCGCTCGCCGGCCTGGCGGGTCTGCCAGAGGCCTTGTGCGTCTGGCAGGAACAGCTGCAAGTCGAGCAAGGTGACTGCGCCCACTTCCAGCCACCACTGGCTGGGCGCCGCGCTGTTGCGTTGCAGGCTGACCTTGATCCACCAGGGGTTGCGGCTCTGCCCGACGCTGGTGCGCCCGGCGGCCGGTTGAAAGCGACTCTGGATCGCCGGATCGGCCATGTCGGCGATAGTCAGCCGGCCATCGACATCTTCCAGCAGCTCGGTTTGTCCATTTAACAGGCTGCCGCTGCTGGCGGGCGTCAGCGGTATGGGGGCCGCGCTGGCCGAGACGGCAACACAGACCAGACTGAGGAGCAGGAGAATCGAGAGGACTAGGCGCTGCACCGCGTGCTTCCTGGGGTCGAGGCAGATAGCCGCGAGTATAAGCACAATGGCACGGATAAACAGAGGCCGACTGGCGGATGGCCATAGAGGGGGCGGGTAAGGCTGGAGCAGCTTGCTTGTGGCCATGCCGCCAGCATTCGCTGCCCCGCTGACGGAGCCGGTCAGCTGAGCCCGCTGGGTACGTTCAGTACGTCCAGATACAGACGCGTGCTGCTGCTCAGTTCGCCATCCTCACCGCAGACCGCCGAGCCCGAGCGGCCGCGGGCCTTGACCTTGTAGAGCATCTCATCGGCGGCCTTGTACAGGCTGGTGAAGTTGCTGGCGTGCTGTGGATAGAGCGCCACGCCGATGCTGATGGTTACGGTCAGGCGTTCGGCGCCATACAGCACAGGTTGCGCCAGTGCAGCGAGCAGGCGGCCGGCGATATCCCGGGCGTGCTGCTCGGCATCGGCGCCGCCGATCAGCACGGCGAATTCATCGCCGCCCA
>NZ_JAUYNP010000129.1 GCF_030696055.1 Pseudomonas sp.
GGGAGCAGACCCTAGGCGTCCTTCTGCTTGGTGCCGAAGATCTTGTCGCCGGCATCACCCAGCCCGGGAATGATATAGCCGTGCTCGTTGAGACGCTGGTCGATGGAGGCGGTGAAGATGGTGACGTCCGGGTGCGCGTCATGCACCGCCTTGATGCCCTCGGGCGCGGCCACCAGGACCATGGCGCGGATCTCCTTGCAGCCGGCTTTCTTCAACAGGTCGATGGTGGCGACCATGGAGCCGCCGGTGGCCAACATCGGGTCGATAATCAGCGCCAGGCGCTCGTCGATTTCCGGCACCAGCTTTTCCAGGTAGGTATGCGCTTCCAGGGTTTGCTCGTTGCGTGCCACGCCCACGGCGCTGACCTTGGCCCCGGGAATCAGGCTGAGTACGCCGTCGAGCATGCCGATGCCGGCGCGCAGAATCGGCACCACGGTGATCTTCTTGCCGGAGATCTTCTCCACCTGCACGCTGCCTGCCCAACCCTCGACCTCGTAGCTTTCCAGGGGCAGATCCTGGGTCGCTTCGTAGGTCAGCAGGGCGCCCACTTCCTGGGCCAGCTCGCGGAAATTCTTCGTGCTGATATCGGCGCGGCGCATCAGGCCGAGCTTGTGGCGGATCAGCGGGTGGCGGATCTCGAGTATGGGCATGGGCGGGTTCTCCGGCGGGTCGGGCGAAAATTGCCTTAGAGTAAAGCATTGGCCAGGCCAATGGCTGCGCGAGGCGTGGCTGAAACCGGTCATTGGCGGCTAAATTGCGCCTATTGCCGACAATTGACGCAGTTGGTCCGCCGGGGCTTGCTCTGTTCCGAGCAGATGCGTACCTTTGCCGGCTTTTATTTTGACGCATTGGTCAGCTTATCTGGGCAGTGCAGACCTACCCTAGAAGAGGAAACAGCATGTCCGCCGATCTCGCGCATATCCGCCAAGTCATGGCCGAAGCCGATTGCCTGTATAGCGAGGCCGAAGTGGAAGCGGCCATCGGTCAAGTCGCCACGGCGATCAACGGCGAGTTGGCCGAACGCAATCCCGTGGTGTTCTGCGTGATGAATGGCGGCCTGATCTTCTCCGGCAAGCTGCTGCCCAAGCTCGACTTCCCCCTGGAACTGTCCTACCTGCACGCCACCCGCTACCGCAACGAAACCAGCGGCGGCGAGCTGTTCTGGAAGGCCAAGCCGGAGATCTCCTTTATCGACCGCGATGTGCTGATCATCGACGACATCCTCGACGAAGGGCACACCCTGGGCGCTATCATCGACTTCTGCCGCCACGCCGGCGCCCGCGCCGTGCACACCGCGGTGCTGATCGACAAGGACCACCAGCGCAAGGCGCGCCCGGACCTGAAAGCCGATTTCGTCGGCCTGCCGTGCATCGACCGCTATATCTTCGGTTACGGCATGGACTACAAGGGCTACTGGCGCAATGCGCCGGGCATCTATGCGGTCAAGGGCCTGTAAGTCTTATAGGCGGGGCGCGCTATCTCAATCACAGCCTCTTCGCTTGGGCGATTGAGATAGCGGCGACCAATCCGCTCCAGCTCCAGCCCTGTAGCCCGGATGCAATCCGGGAGCGGTTTGTGCGGCTATACAAATTTCCCGGATTGCATCCGGGCTACGAGAGCGACACTCTGCGCCGAGCCTTCATTCTCCATCGCCCTTTGGGTTAAGCCAGCGCAGCGCCTTTTCCCGGGCCTGAGCCAGGTCCTGCACATAGACCAATTGGCCTTCGCTGCGCTGAATGCCGGCGCGGCGCAGTTGCAGGCGCACATGGGGCGTCGGCCCGCTGAGGATCAGGGCCACCTGTTGCTCGCGGTAATCGCGCAGCACGTTGTCCAGCGCCGCCAGGGCGGTCATGTCCAGCAGCGGCACGGCGCTGATATCCACTATCACCACCCGCACTCCCGGGGTAAAGCGCCGCAGCACGCTGAGGGCCTTTTCCGCCGCGCCGAAGAACAGCGGGCCGCGGATGGCGTAGGCCAGCACATGCTCGGGCAAGTCGTGCAGCGCCTGGTGGAAATGCTTGGGCAGCGCCTCGGTGTCGGTCAGGTCGCTCATGCGCTTGATAAACAGCCCGGCGGCCAGCAGCAGGCCGACGCCCACCGCCAGCACCATATCGAACAGCACGGTAAGGCTCAGGCAGGTCAGCAGCACCAGCACATCGCTGCGCGGGGCGATGCGCAGGGTATGGCGCACATGGCGCGCCTCGCTCATATTCCACGCCACCAGCAACAGCAAGGCGGCCAGCGCGGCCATCGGCAGGTAGCTGAACAGCGGCGCGAGAAACAGGATGGCAACCAGCACCACGCCCGAGTGAATGACCGCCGCCAGCGGCGAGAAGGCTCCGGCGCGCACATTGGCGGCGCTGCGGGCGATGGCCGCGGTGGCGGTGATGCCGCCGAACAAGGGCGCGATCAGGTTGCCGACGCCCTGGCCGATCAGCTCGCCATTGGGGTCGTGTTTGCTGCCGGTCATACCATCGGCCACCACCGCGCAGAGCAGCGATTCGATGGCGCCGAGCATGGCGATGGCGAAAGCCGGCGCGAGCAGCTGGCGGAACAGTTCGAAGCTGATTGGCAGCGGCTGGCCATCGGCGCCGGGCAGTAGCCAGGGCCAGTTGAAGCTCGGCAGAAAGGGCGGGATGCCCGGATGCGTGACGCCATCCAGGCTGTAGCTAAAGCGCTCGCCGATGGTCGCCACCGCGATGCCATTGGCTTCCAGCAGCACCCCGAGCAGGGCGCCGAGGCACAGCGCCACCAGATGGCCGGGTACCTTGGGTACCCAGCGCGGCCAGATCAGCAGCACCGCCAGACACACCAGCGCCACCAGGCTGTCGCCCAGTTGCAGGCTGGGCAGGGCGTGCAACAGGGCGTTGAGTTGCTCGATATAGTTGTTCGGCTGCGTGGCCAGGCTCAGGCCCAGCAAGTCCTTGAACTGCAGGGTGGCGATCACTATGCCGATGCCGGCGGTAAAGCCCAGGGTCACCGGGTAGGGGATAAATTCGATCAGCCGGCCGGCGCGCAGCAGCCCCAGAATGATCAGGATCAGCCCGGCCAGCAGGGTGCACAGCAGCAGGCCGCCGAGGCCGAATTGCTGGGTGATCGGCAGCAGTATCACCACGAAGGCGGCGGTCGGTCCGGAGACATTGAAGCGCGAACCGCCGCACAGGGCGATCAGGCTGCCGGCCACCAGCACGGTATACAGCCCGTGCTGCGGGGCCGCCCCCACGGCTATCGCCAGGGCCATGGCCAAGGGGATGGCGATAATGCCGACGGTAACGCCCGCGCTCAGATCGCCGCGCAGGCTCTTCCAGGAATAGCCCGCACGCAGGCTTTGCCGCCAGGCGGCGAACAGCGGTGGCAAGGGTAGCGACATAAATGGCTCCGCGTTGGATAGCCGCAGTATAGAGGCTGAGCTGCCGACTCTGCGTTGACCTAAGAACCTGTTTACTATCTGCTGCGCGTCGGCCATCCGGCGTTAAAAACAGCCTCGGAATGCTCATTTACAGCTCGTAAACTGCGCTTCCTCGGCTGTTTTTGCCTTGTCTGGCTCTAGCTCGCAAGATCGTAAACAGGTTCTAAGTCGGCTGTCGCGCACTTGCTAGCATGGGCAAGCCAGTGCGGCTTAGCGCCGATGCGTTGAGCCGCGGGCCGCGCCGGGGGTAAACTGCCGCCCCCCGAGGCCCGGTATGCTGGAGTTGATGATGCGTAAAGACAAGAAACAGGTGATTGGCGAAGAGATCAGTGACGAGTCGATCAAGCTGTTCCTCGCGGTGGAGCCGGCCGATGCCACGCCGCCGTCGCTGCACAAGCTGGTCAAGGCCTACCGTGGCCTGCGCATCGACGATTTCGAGCGTTTTGTCAGCTTCTTCGTCGCCGCCGGTTACGACCTCAATGCCAAGGACGCCCAGGGCCACGACTTTATCGCCCTGATCCAGGATCAGCGTTTTGCCGACGCCTATATCGACATAATCAAAGCCGCTCGCGGCTGAGAACCTGTCCAAAGTCTGCTGCGCGTCGGCCCTGCTGCGTTAAAAGCAGGCTCGGAAGCCGCTTGCGGCTAACGCGCTTTAGCGCGACCCGAAGGGCGAGTGGAACGAGTAATGCTCATTTACAGCAGTAAACTCCGCTTGATTCGCTGCGCTCACCCTACGGGCCAGCCGTTGGCTGTTACTACGCTGCGCTGCGTTTCTCGCCTGCTTTGACCAGCCAGAGGCTGTTACTAACGTAGCGCCTTGCATGGCTCTAGCTCGCGAGATTTTGAACAGGTTCTATACCTCCCCCGATTGAGCCACGAGTTGATCGCTGCTCAATCCACTTGAACAAATCTTCTCTGCTTCTCGCTGCTAATCACGCAAATCAATAGTGCTGGGCGAGCGAGACGACCGGTCATATTCTGCCCGGCATGAACTCCAGTATCCGACTCGACAAGCGTGACCTGATCCTCGCCAAAGGCGCCGAGGTGATGACCCGTCGCGGTTATCACGGCGCCGGCGTGCAGGAGATAGTCCAGGCCGCCGGGGTGCCCAAGGGCTCCTTCTACCACTACTTCGCCAGCAAGGAAGACTTTGCCCTGCAGGCGCTGCAGCAGGTCTACCAGCCGCGTTTGCAGCGTTATGCCCAGGCCATGGCCGATCCGCTGCTCAGCCCGCGCCAGCGCATCCTGGGCTACTACGGCGAACTGGTGGAGCACTTCGCCCGCCAGGAGCGCCTGGAATACCACTGCTTTATCGGCAGCCTGAGTTTCGAGATGGCCGAACTGTCGCCGACCCTGGGTGCCGAGGTGGATGCCATCCTGCAGCGCTCGGCGGACATTCTTCAGGGTTGCCTCGAGCAGGCCCAGGCCGCCGGTGAACTGGCCGCCCATGAGGATTGCCGCAACCTGGCGAGCTTTATCAGCAATGCCTGGCAGGGCGCGCTGACCCGCTTGAAAGTGTCGAGCAATACCCGCGTGCTAGAAGACTTTATCCACCGTTTGCAGCTGCTGTTGCAGGCCTGATTTTTTAAGAACTGTAGAGCCCGTTCAAAGGTTCGCGAGCTAGAGGAATAATGATGACCGATCCAGTAAAAGCGCTGTTTCAACCCTTCAGCCTGGGCGCGCTGGAGTTGCCGACCCGTGTGGTGATGGCGCCCATGACCCGTTCCTTCTCGCCGGGCGGCGTGCCCAACAGCAAGGTCGTCGAGTACTACCGGCGCCGCGCCGCGGGCGGGGTTGGCTTGATCGTCACCGAAGGCACCACTGTGGGCCACAAGGCCGCCAACGGTTACCCGAACGTGCCGCGTTTCTACGGTGAAGACGCCCTGGCCGGCTGGCAGAAAGTGGTCGAGGCGGTGCACGCCGCAGGCGGCAAGATAGTTCCGCAGCTGTGGCACGTGGGCAATGTGCGCAAGCTGGGCACCGAGCCGGACGCCAGCGTGCCGGGCTATGGCCCGAGCGAAAAAGTTAAGGAAGGCCATGTCGTGGTGCACGGCATGACCCAGGACGATATTCAGGAGGTCATCGCCGCCTTCGCCCAGGCCGCCAAGGATGCCCAGCGCATTGGCATGGACGGCGTGGAGATCCACGGTGCCCACGGTTACCTGGTCGACCAGTTCTTCTGGGCCGGCAGCAACCAGCGCAGCGACGAATACGGCGGCGATCTGGCCCAGCGTTCGCGCTTCGCCATCGAGCTGATCCAGGCCGTGCGCGCCGCGGTCGGCCCGGACTTCCCGATCATCTTCCGCTTCTCGCAGTGGAAGCAGCAGGACTACAGCGCGCGTCTGGTGGAAACCCCGGAGGCCCTGGAAGCCTTTTTGAAGCCGCTGAGCGACGCCGGCGTGGATATCTTCCACTGCTCGACCCGCCGCTTCTGGGAGCCGGAGTTCGAGGGTTCCGAGCTGAACCTGGCCGGCTGGACGCGCAAACTGACCGGCAAGCCAACCATCACAGTCGGCAGCGTCGGCCTGGATGGCGAGTTTCTGCAGTT
>NZ_JAUYNP010000132.1 GCF_030696055.1 Pseudomonas sp.
CGGCCTTGCTCGCTTGCACTATCCCGAACGCTGGAAAGACTACGCCCAGACACTGATCGATGGCCTGAGCGTGCGCAAAGCCGCTAAGCAATGCGGCATAAGCAAGAACACGGCCTTTCTCTGGCGGCATCGTTTCCTTACCTCCGCAGCCCAGCATCATGCGTCCCATGAGGCTGGGATCGTTGAAGTCGACGAGACGTTCTTTCTGGAGTCATTCAAAGGCCAGCGCCAGTTACCGCGAGCACCACGCAAAAGAGGCGGCGTCAGCATGACTCGCGGCACTGGCAAGGATCAGATTCCGGTGATGGTGGTGCGTGACCGTGAGGGGCACACGGCGGACTTTAAGCTGGAGAAGTTGGATACCGAGCATGTGCGAGCAGCTCTGCTGCCGCTGATCGACCGAGAGGCCGTGCTTTGTAGTGATGGCGCTGCGGTATATGCAAGCTTTTCCCGTACTCAGGGCATCACCCACCATGTTGTCCACTCTCGTCCTGGTCAGCGGGTGCACCAGGGGGCTTTCCACATCCAGAACGTCAATGCGTACCACAGTAGGTTGAAGATCTGGATGACTCGCTTTCATGGCGTCGCTACCCGCTACCTACCGAACTATCTGGGCTGGCGACGCATGCTTGAGCGTTATCAGCAGCGTATTCAGCCGGATCACTGTATCCAGGAAGCGGTGGGGCGAACCATGCAACACATGATTGGGACATAGCCATAAAAAAGGCCCCGCAATCGCGAGGCCTTTTTATGCAGACACAGCCTTAGGTCGAATGCTGCAGCCCACCGGCGACCTGCGCCTCGGCCTTGGCAGACCCGGCACTGCTCCACTGCTGCAAGCGCAGCACGCTGTCGCGATAGGGCTTGAGGCCCATGCTCAGCAGCACCAGCGAGCTGAATACCGCCAACGAGCTGACGATCAGCAGCGAATAACGCAGGGCCGCATCGTCGCCGAATACATAGTCGGTCACCAGCGCCACCGCGGTCGGGCCTATGCCCAGGCCGATCAGGGTGATGACTAACAGATAGAGCGCCGAGGCCTGACCGCGCATGGAATTGGGCATGATTTCCTGGATCGCCGCCGGCGCCACGCCGAACGGCATGCTCAGGAAAAATACCGTGGGGGCCATCACCACTGCCGCCCAGAAGCCGCTGTCCAGCAAGGGGAATGTCAGCACGCAGGGCACCGCGCCTATGGCGGCGTACAGGCCGACGCGCATATTGGCGTCGCTGCGCCCGTGCTTGGCCATCCAGTCGGCCAGGCGCCCGCCGAAGACTATGCCCAGGCAACCGCACACCGCCACTATGCTGCCGTAGATGATGCCGACCTGGCCGGCATCCCAGCCATGGGTACGGATAAAGAAGGTCGGCACCCAGGCCGAGCTGCCGTAGCCGGCAAACGACAGGCCGGCAAAACCGAAGTTATGGCACAGCACGGTACGCCGGTTGGCGCGGATATAACGCCCGACATCCACCAGGGGCACCGCCACACCCGCACCCACGCCGCGCCGCGCCGGCTCCTTGATCGCCAGCATCAGCAGGGTGAAGAGCAATCCGGCCGCGCCGAGCAACAGGAAGATCAGCTGCCAGGGGCGCACCTCGCCCAGCACCGGCAGCGACAGATCGCCCTGGGCCGAGGCGAACTGGATGACCAACCCGCCGAGCAGAAAGGCCAGGCCCGAACCCAGGTAGACCCCCATGGAATACACGCTGATGGCGGTGGCGCG
>NZ_JAUYNP010000152.1 GCF_030696055.1 Pseudomonas sp.
GGCCAGCGGGTGCTCCAGGGAGCCTTCCACATCCAGAACGTTAATGCGTACCACAGCCGATTGAAAAACTGGATGACTCGTTTTCATGGTGTCGCCACCCGCTACCTGCCGAATTATCTGGGCTGGCGGCGCATGCTTGAAAGTTACCAACAGCGTATTCATCCGGATTACTGCATCCAGGAAGCGATGGGGCGAACCATGCAACACATAATTGGGACATAGCCTTTTTTATTGGGGGATGAGCGCTTGGCAGCAGTCGGCAGCTAATGCTCGCTACGGTGCGCTACCGTTCGGCCGGGTTCGCCCGCCGCCGGGGAATCGGGCGGGCAGGCGCGGTTATTTAGGGCTGACCCGGCTGGCTAAAACGTTGCCCTGAGATGGCCGGGTGGTAGATGGGCTGCACCTTGTTGCCCGCGGGGTCGAGCAGATGAAAGCTGTGCGCGCCGTCGCCATGGGCGAAGGGCCGATCCAGCAGGGTCACGCCCTGGGCCTTGAAGTACTGGTACCAGGCATGCAATTCCTCGATGCTGTCGACGACGAAACCATAGTGATCCACCGCCTGTTCGCCGCTGCTGGCGGCATAGGCACGGCCCAGCGAGAGGTTGTCGTTGCCGCAGGTCAGGTAGACCAGGTCTTCGTTGGCGCGATGCAGCACCTGCATACCGAGAATATCCACGTAAAAGCGTTCGCAGGCTTCCAGGTTAGGCACCAGCAACGCCAGATGGCGTAGTCCGTTGAGGCGACCGGGGCGTTCGAGCATGTTCAGGTTCTCCATCTTGTATACAATTTGTGCTTAATATAAGACAAAAATGAGTCCGCTGTGTATTGCTTGCTACTCGAGTCCCAACTCAAGCTCGGCAGTTTGGCTGACTTTATGCGCGCCATGCCGGTCAATGCGGCGGCTTCGGTGCGCGATAAACCGGGCTGCCTGGCTGGCGTTTAACCCGCCTCGCGGGTGAGAAACTCTGTAGGAACAGCCTTGGCTGCGCTTAAGCGGGCGCCCCTTAGAGCCTGTTTACGATCTCGCGAGCTAGAGCGAGACAAGGCGCTACGTTAGTAACAGCCTTCGGCTGGTCAAAACGCCGAAGAAGCGCAGTTTACGAGCTGTAAATGAGCATGACTCGCTTCGCTCGCCCATTCGGGGCCGCGCTAAAGCGCGTTAGCCGCAAGCGGCTTGCTGAGGCTGTTTTTAACGCGGTATCGCCGACGCGCAGCAGATCGTAAACAGGTTCTTAGCTAGCTGCGATCACTTCAAGCACGCAGATAATGCCGGGCTGCGGGTAGTGCCAGCGCACGTCGAGGTCCCAGAAGCCGGCGCCGTAACGCCGCTCGGGCCTTGGCACTTGATAGGCCGGGCGCGGGTCCTGGGCCAGGCACTGTTCGATCAACTCGACCAGGGGTTCGCCCAGGCGCAGGCCATGGCGGCGGGCCTGGCTGAGGGCCTCGTCCTGCCAGCGCACCTCGATCAGCGCCGGGGCGCTTTCGGCGATGCGGTTATAGGCGCCGGCCACGCTGTCGGCATAGGGCACATAGGGTTTGATATCCAGCACCGGGGTGCCGTCGAGCAGGTCGATGCCGGACAGCCACAGCTTGCCGGCTTCGACCTTGTCCAGCTTGACCACCGACTGGCCGAGGCCATTGGGCCTGTGGGTGGCGCGGGTGCTGAACACCCCGACCGACTGGTTGCCACCCAGGCGCGGCGGGCGAACCTTCAAGCGCGGTTTGTCTTCCAGGGCCTGATGAAACACGAACAGCAGCCAGACATGGCTGACCTGCTCCAGGCCTTGCACCGCCTCGCCCGTATCGAAGGGCGCGAGCAGCTCCAGCACGCCCCGGGCCGCCGGCGCCAGTTGTGGCTGGCGCGGAATGGCGAACTTCTCCTTGAAGCAGGAGCGGAGAAAACCTATGGGCGAGACGGAGTAGGGCATAAGGAGGCGATCGAGGGCGACGAGGCAGCCATCTTACCCGCAACGGGCAGCAGTCTTAAGCGGCCTGTTAGGCCAGCAGCAGGGTTAGGCCCGCGGCGATCAGCAGCAGGCCGCTGATACGGCCGAGCCAGGGGCCCTGGGGCAGGGTCTTCTCCAGCAGCACATAGGCGCCGATCAGCGCCACCCACAGCAGGTTCATCACCCCGCCGACGAACAGCAGGCCCATCAACGCCCAGCAGCAGCCCAGGCAATACAGCCCGTGAGCCAGGCCCATGCGCCAGCCGCCGATAATCCCCGGGCGCCAGTGACCCAGAAGAAACTGCACCGGCCCGTAGCAATAGGCCAGGCAGGCCGCCTTAGTCGGCAGCCACTGGTAGACGCCAGCGCTCAGCAGCAGGGCGGCGCCGAGCCAGTGGCTTGCGCTGCGCATCTGCGGGTCGAGCAGGGCGAGTCGATCCAGGCCCCATTGCAGGCCGGTGGCGAGCAGGCTGAAGCCGCCCCACACCAGCAGATAGGCCAGACAGAACAGCAGCAAGGCCAGATGCCGCTGCAGCCCACCACTGTAGCGGCGCAGCATGCGCTGGTAGAGCAGGATCATCGGCAGGGCGCTGGGCAGCATCATGCCGACCATCATCACCGCCCACATGGCCAGCATCAGCAGGGCATCGCTGGTGCTCCAGGGCATCGGCATGCCGGCCATGGCGATATCGGCCATACCGCCCGGTGCCGCCATGGCGACGGCCATGCGCAGCAAGATCCACCACGCCAGCCCTGTCAGCGCCAGCAGGCAGAGCAGTAACAGCCATTGCTCCTGGCTCAGCGGCTGGCGCGGCAGGCGTTGGCGCGCCGGCCCGGCGGGTAGTTCCGGTGCGCTCAGTGGACCACCCCTTGCCCGGTAAAGTGAACCCGGGCGAAGTGGCTGTGGTTCTGCTGCGAGGCGATCTTGATCGCGCCCTGGCTCTGGAAGCTGCCGCTGGCCATTTGCGCCTCGATAAACTCGAAGCCCTTAGGCAGTACCAGGCGCACCTCCTGGGGCTCGCCATTGACCGGGCTGCGGATAGGTTCGCCGCTTGCCTCGAGCACGCCGGGGATCTGTACGCTGGCCTCGCGTTTATCCACGTCCACACTGAACTCTATGGGCACGAACTGCGGCTCGTGCATCTCGCTGATGGTGCTGGCAAATACCGAAAATACCGTGGCGCCGGGTTCGGTGTCCTCGCCGGCAAGGATGCGCAGCAAGGCCGCCCGTTGCTCGGCTGTGGCCTTGGCCTCGATAAACACCTGACAGCGTCCGTTGCCCTCATGGATCGCCTTGGGCCAGGCGAAGGTACCGGCCCAGCACAGGCCGTCCAGGCTGACAGCGTTGTGGTGGCCGCGTTCGATGCGCATCGCCACCACGGCCTCGCACTTGCCGTGGCTGGGTAGGGCGCTGAATTGACACGGGCAGCCCCAGTTGCAGTTGCAGGTAGCAAATTCGACGCCCTGCATGCGCCAGTCCGCCATGCTCATGGCTAGCCTCCTCGCCGCCGGTGCGGCTGAGGTGTGGTTGCCCCCAATCAATAACGCTAGCAGAGCAGGGGGGCGCCGAGCGGGGCGCCAGACCAGCGGCCGCCTGACCGGTAAACCTTCTTATCAAACTAGGTTTACCGGCTGCGGCGCTAGGGTCTGTTGACGTTTCGCGGCGAGCCGTGCGACCCAAAGGGACGAGGCCCGCTTGGAGCAGCACGGCGTTACTCGTCGCTTATTTGGAACAACCCAACCTCACTCCTCGGCGGTTGTAAGAATGCTGTATGCCGGTGATGTCGACCAGTAGCGGCCCGATTTCTAACCTTTGTTTCTGCTTCCGACCAGTGGGAGCAATAGCGGCAGTACTGCGATCGCGGATAGCACATGCTTGATGCTGTGGCCGGACAGCAACTCGCCACTCAGGTGGAACAGGTGGTCGTCGGTGAGTTCGCAGAGCTTGGCCAGGGCATACCAGGCAACGCATAAGCCGAGTCTGAATCCATGTCCGCCACTCCGCGCTCGGCAGAAGGCGAGCGAGGCCAGCACAAGCATGCCGCCAGCCTGCAATAGTATCCAGGGCAGCAGGTTGTCGCTGGCCCGCCAGGCCCAAAGGCTTGCCGCTCCGCCAAGGGCGACGGTCAGCAGCACGCCGCTGGCTGCCGCCAGGCCCAGGCGATCGGCTGTCGCCAGGCTCAGTATTCCGGAGAACAACACCAGCATGCCGAGGCGGTCGTAGAGCAGGCTGTGGTCGTTGGGCGACAGGTGATAGACGCTGGAGCCGGCGAAGGTGAAAAGCAGCCCGAGACACATCAGCAACGCTAGGCTGCGCCAGCGAGGGTCGAGCACCTGCGCCAGGCGGGTCAACCCGAGCAGACCGAGTAGCAGGAACGGCAGGTTGCTGAACACGTCCAAGGCATGGGGAATGCCGAGCAGGGCGCGCTGATCGGCGAAGGCATGATAGTGCGCGGGTTGCTGCACCGATGGGGCCAGGATTGCCGCGAGCGCCAGGCCGAGCCCGAACAGGCAAAGTGCGAATGAGGCCAGGCTTTGTCTGTGCCAATAGCGGGGTGGGGTGGTATTCGCATGCATGGCCTTCTCCATCGGGTCGATAGTCGTGGCTGGCACTCTGGGTCTTTTTCTTGGCTAAGTCTCTCTTCAGTGTTCTTGGTAGCGTATATGTAGCTATCAAGTTCATTTTGGAGATACTTATGGGCGCTTCATCCGAGCTGGTACGCATCATCAAGCGTGAGCTCAAGGCGCAGCAGCTCACCTATGCGGATCTAGCCCGCGAGTTGGGCATGTCCGAGTCCAACGTCAAGCGCATGCTGGCGAAGGCGGACATGCCGCTGTCGCGGGTGGACGCTATCTGCCGCGTGTTGCACCTGGACTTTGCCGACCTGGCCCGTCAGGTCGCCGATGCTCAGCCATTACTCAGCACGCTCAGCCTGGAGCAGGAACAGGCGGTGGTGGGCGATGAGCAGCTAATGCTGGTGGCGCTCTGTGTGTTGAGTCAGTGGACCGCCGAGCAGATTCTGGCGGCCTATCGCCTGAGCGAGGCAGAGTTGATCCGTGCCCTGATTCGTCTCGACCGGTTGGGTGTCATCGAGTTGAAGCCGTTGAACCGATACCGCCTTAAGCTGGCCAAGACGTTTCGCTGGCAACCCGACGGACCGGTGATGCGCTACTTCCGCAAACATGCATTGCAGGATTATTACGATGGCGAATTCGCCGGTAGCGACGAAGGCCTGCTGCTGGTGCACGGACGGATCAGTCGCGCGTTGGCGCCTTCGTTCGTCGAACGCCTGCAGCGGGTGGCGCAGGAATTCGCCCAGCAGCATCTGGCCGACCAGAAACTGCCCGAGGCCGAGCGAGAGGGCTATACGCTGGTTCTGGCGATGCGGCGCTGGGAGTTCGCCGTATTTGAGGCGTGGCGCCGCTGATCAGCTCGCCACCAGCCCGCGCATGCGTTGCTGCACGGCGTGCAGGCCGTTGCTGCGCGACGGTGACAGCTGGCGGGCCAGGCCCCGCTGAGTGACCCAGGCGGGCAGATCGAGGGTGGCCAGTTTGTTGCCGGGCAGACCCTCGACTCGCATCAGCAGCAGTGTGCCTGGTTCTGCACCCGACACGCCGCCGTCGCGGCCGCTGCGAAGCGTCAACAGTCCTTAGCTCTAGAGGCTAAAGCCGCCGTCGATGGGGATGATGGTGCCGGTCATATAGGCGCCGGCGGTGCTTGCCAGGCTGATCGCCAGGGCGGCCATTTCTTCTTCGCGGCCCCAGCGCTGCATGGGGATCAGCGCGCAGTCTTCGGCCATGGCCGCGTCATCCTTGGCGATATGCTGGGTCATCTTGCTGGGGAAGCGCCCCGGGGCTATCACGTTGACGTTGATATGCGCACCGACCAGCTCGCGGGCCAGCATGCGCGACAGCTGGTGCAGCGCCGCCTTGCTCGGGCCGTAGGCATAGGCGTCCTCGCCGTGGGAGCTGATGCCGGCCACCGAGCCGATATTGATCACCCGCGCCGGGTTGGCCGCGGAGCCGGCCTTGCGCAGCAGCGGCAGCAACTGTTGGATGCAGCTGAATACCGAGGTCACGTTGAGCTGCATGACCTTTTCCCAGCCCTTGGCTGGGTAGCTTTCCAGCGGCGCGCCCCAGGTGGTGCCGGCGTTGTTGACCAGGATATCCAGCTGGCCGAGGGTGCCGCTCAGTTGTTCGGCCAAAGCCTGCACGCCTTCTTCGCTACCCAGATTGGCGGCGATGCCGTGGCAGGTGCCGAAGGCCGACAGCTCGGCGGCGGTTTGCGCGCAGGCTGCGCCGTCACGGGCGCACACGTACACCGTGGCGCCGGCTTCGACAAAGGCTTTGGCGATCATCTTACCGATACCGCGGGTGCCACCGGTGACCAGGGCGGTGCGGCCTTGCAGGGAGAAATAAGGGTGCATGGCGAATCCTTCAGGGGGATGAGTGCCACTACCCTAATCGTCTGCCTGCCGTACGGCAGGCACTATTGCACTTGGAAATACAGCGCCATGCGGCGCTGTGTGGGTAGCAGGCGGTAGGTTGGGCTGAGCTGCGCGAAGCCCAACACGGCACAAACCGACGACGCTGAGCCCGAACCATCGACGTTGGGCTTCGTCGCTGCGCTCCTCAGCCCAACCTACGCACTATGGTCTCCAGAGAACTCGGCATTTCGCGTAGTTTTTCCCTAGCGCTTAGAGCCTGTTCAATGTCTCGCGAGCTAGAGCCATGCAAGGCAAAAACAGGCGAGGAAGCGGAGTTTACGAGCTGTAAATGAGCATTCCGAGCCTGTTTTTAACGCAGCAGGGCCGACGCGCAGCAGACTTTTAACAGGTTCTTATGGCTCTTAGCCGCGTACGCGCAGGGTCAGACCCTTGAGGAAGTTGCGCAGGAACTGATCGCCACAGGTGCGGTAGTTGCTGTGGCCGAACTTGCGAAACAGCGCGCTCATCTCCGGTTTGGAGACCGGGCAGTCGACGCTGTTCATGATCGCGTGCATGTCGTCTTCCTTCAGTTCGAAGGCCACCCGCAGTTTCTTCAGCACCATATTGTTGGTCACCGGCAGCTCGAAGGGCTGGGCCGGGCGGCTGTCGTCCTTGCCGCGCTTGAAGTACACCAGGCCGTCGAGAGCATGGGCCATCAGCTCGTCGTCGCAGGGGCTGAAACCTTCTTCATCTTCCTTCTTCAGCAGGGCGCCGAGGTCGGCCAAGGCGACCTGCTTGCCGCTGAGCTGGATGATCTCGACCAGCTGCGCGTCGTTGACGTCGAGCATATAGCGCAGGCTGCGCAGTACATCGTTATTGAGCATGGGGGTGTCCTGAGAGGGGCTGACGCACAGAGGCATCAGCTGAAAAAAATTAGAAGCGTTCTTTCGCCGCGAGGTAGCGCCATTGCCCCGGCTGAACCTTGGACATGGGCACGCCGCCGATGCGGATGCGCTTCATGCCCAGCACCTTGAGGTCGACGCTGTTGCACATAAACACGATCTGCCCGGGCTGCGGGTTCTTCAAGGCGAAGCGCAGGCGGGTTTCGTTCTGCCAGCTGACCTTGCAGGGTGGCAGGGCCACGCCATTGAAGATCAGGCCGTGATTGAGGCGTTGCAGCTGGCTGGGGCTGAGGGTGCCGAGCACCTCGACCACATATTCCTGTTCCAGCTTGTTCAGGTCTTCCTTGAGCTTGCGTTCGATGCGCCAGTCCTGGGTCAGCACATGCAGGCCATCGGCCCCGGCTTGCAGGGGGATGCAGCTAGTGAGCCGGGCGAAATGGCTTTTCAGCGGGCGGATGCCCGAGCCGTCGTCCGGCCAATGGCTGGCCGGGCTGATGGACTCGATCGCGCGATCGGGATAGTGCCCGGCGGGCACGTGCAGCAGCAGGGTCACCGGCTCCACCGGGGTCAACACGGCATCCGGGAGCAGCTCGACGCGCTGCTCGCTAACCTTGAACTGCGGCTCTTCCACCACCACCCCATCGACCGTCACCCAGCCGCCTTCGATATACAACTCGGCCTCGCGGCGCGAGCAGCCGATCTCTTCGATCAGGCGTTTGGACAGGCGGATGGGGTCGGTCATAAAAGCAGTCATCGACAAAAAAAGGGCGACCATTGTAACTGGCCGGGGCGCCAGTGCGCGGATCATCGGGCGAACGGTGAGGATAAAAAATGGCCAGGAGCCATTTTTAACGTCGCGTAGCGATGGCCAGAAGGGTGGCCGCCATGGATGGCAGGCCATAAAAAACCGCTCGGAAGAGCGGCTTTTCCCAGGTCGTAGGCTGGGTTAGCCGCATGGGAAGTCCGGATCAAGCAGCCGGATTCGCTGCGGCGTAACCCAGCATAGCGCCAGCGGCATCAGCGCCATGCTGGGTTACGCGTCGCTCGGAGCCCGCGTCGCCCGTACACCCGTAGGCGCCGCTAACCCAGCCTACAGGTTCTGCGCGCGGATAAAAAAACCGCTCCGAAGAGCGGTCTTTTCCAGCATGAGAGCGCTTAGCCCCCGAGGTAGGCGTCGCGCACCTTGGGATCGTTCAGCAGCTCCTGGCCGCTGCCCTGCATGACGATCCGTCCGTTCTCCAGCACATAGCCGCGATCGGCCAGCTTGAGCGCCTGGTTGGCGTTCTGCTCGACCAGGAACACGGTCACGCCGTCCTTGCGCAGCTGCTCGATGATGTCGAAGATCTGCTGGATGATGATCGGTGCCAGGCCCAGCGACGGTTCGTCGAGCAGCAACAGCTTGGGCTTGCTCATCAGCGCGCGGCCGATGGCGAGCATCTGCTGTTCGCCGCCGGACATGGTCCCGGCGCGCTGCGCGAAGCGTTCCTTGAGGCGCGGGAACAGCTGCAGGACCTTGTCCAATTGCTGCTGAAAGTCGGCTTTCTCGGTGAAGAAGCCGCCCATCACCAGGTTCTCTTCCACCGTCAGGCGGGAGAATACCCGGCGGCCTTCCGGCACCACGGCAATGCTCTTGCGCATGATGTCGCAGGATTCCTGGCCGATCAGTTCCTCGCCCTCGAAGCGGATGCTGCCGCTGGCGGCTTGCGGGCTGCCACACAGGGTCATCAGCAGGGTCGACTTGCCGGCGCCGTTGGCGCCGATCAGGGTGACGATCTCGCCTTGGCGCACTTCGACGCTGACGCCATGCAGCGCCTGGATCTTGCCGTAGAAGGTGGAGACGTTATGGAAATGCAGCATGGTTACGCCTCCCCCAGATAGGCTTTGATCACGTCCGGGTTGGCGCGGATCTGCTCCGGTGTGCCGTCGGCCAGGGGCGTGCCCTGGTTGATCACATAGATATGGTCGGAAATGCTCATGACCAGCTTCATGTCGTGCTCGATCAGCAGCACGGTGACGTTGTGTTCGTCGCGCAGCATGCGGATCAGCGCCTTGAGGTCGTCGGTCTCGCGCGGGTTGAGGCCCGCGGCCGGTTCGTCGAGCATCAGGATGCTGGGCCGGGTCATCATGCAGCGGGCGATTTCCAGGCGGCGTTGCTGACCATAGGCCAGGGTGCCGGCCGGGCGGTTGGCGAACTCGGTCAGGTTGACCCGCTCCAGCCAATGCGCGGCGTATTCCATGGCGTCGCGTTCGCTCTTGCGGAAGGCCGGGGTCTTCAGCAGGCCGGCGAGGAAGTTGGTGTTGAGGTGGCGATGCTGGGCTATCAGCAGGTTCTCCACCGCGGTCATGTCCTTGAACAGGCGCACGTTCTGGAAGGTGCGCACCACGCCTTTGCGGGCGATCTTGTGGCCGGGCAGGCCCTCGATCTGCTCGCCATTGAGGCGGATATTTCCGCTGGTGGGCTGATAGAAGCCGGTCAGGCAGTTGAATACCGTGGTCTTGCCGGCACCGTTAGGGCCGATCATCGACACCACCTGTTTTTCCTTGACGCTCAGGCTCACCTCGTTGACGGCCAACAGGCCGCCGAAGCGCATGGAGAGCCCGCTTACTTCGAGAATCGGGCGGCTCATTGGTGCAACTCCAGGTGGGGGCGCTGCATGGGCAAGAGGCCCTGCGGACGCCAGATCATCATCAGCACCAACACCGCGCCGAAGATCAGCATGCGGTATTCCTGCAGATCGCGGCCGATCTCCGGCAGCAGGATCATCACCACCGCCGCGAGTATCACCCCCAGCTGCGAGCCCATGCCCCCCAAAACGACTATGGCGAGGATGGTCGCCGACTCGATAAAGGTGAAGGACTCGGGGGTGACCAGGCCCTGGCGCGCGGCGAAGAAGCTGCCGGCGAAACCGGCGAAGCAGGCGCCGAGGGTGAAGGCCGAGAGCTTGATCAGGGTCGGGTTGAGGCCCAGCGCGCGACAGGCGATTTCGTCCTCGCGCAGGGCTTCCCAGGCGCGGCCCAGCGGCATGCGCAGCAGGCGGTTGATCACGAACAGGGCGAACAGCGATAACAACAGGGCCACCAGATAGAGGAAGATCACCTTGTTGATCGAGTTGTAGGCGATGCCGAAATACTCATGGAAGGTCTGCATGCCTTCGGCGGCCTTGCGCTCGAAGCTGAGGCCGAACAGGCTCGGCTTGTCGATATTGCTGATGCCGTTGGGGCCGCCGGTCAGCCAGGTCATGTTGCGCAGCAGGATGCGGATGATCTCGCCGAAACCCAGGGTGACGATGGCCAGATAATCCCCGCGCAGGCGCAGCACCGGGAAACCCAGGATAAAGCCGAAGAAGGCGGCCATGGCTCCGGCGATCGGCAGGCAGACCCAGAAGCCCAGGCCATAGTAGTGCGACAGCAGGGCGTAGCTGTAGGCGCCGACCGCATAGAAGCCGACGTAACCCAGGTCCAGCAGACCGGCCAGACCGACTACGATATTCAGGCCGAGGCCGAGCAGCACGTAGATCAGGATCAGGGTGGCGATATCCACCGCTCCGCGCGAGCCGAAGAACGGCCAGGCCAGGGCAAGCAGGATCAGACCGAGCACGACCCAGCGCTGGGTCGAGGGCAGGGTCAGGAAGTCGCTGGCCTTGCTCGGTACGCTCGGCAGGCTCGGTACGGCGGCCCAGGTGGCGCCGATACGTTCGCGCAGCAGTTGCCAGGCGAACATGGCGATGGCGCAAGCGGCGACGGCCCACAGGGTGGCGGCATCCGCCCCCTGTACCTGCAGGCCGACACCGACCACGCTGAGTTTCAGGCCGAGGATAGGGTAGGCCACGGCCAGCACCAGCAGGGCGCTGAAGAACGCGGTTCTGAGGTTTTTCGTGATTGCGCTAGTCATACCTTCTCCACCTCCGGACGACCGAGAATGCCGGTCGGACGGAACAACAACACCAGGACCAGCAGGGCGAAGGCCACCACGTCCTTGTACTGATCACCAAACACGTCGGCGCCGAAGGCTTCGGCCACGCCGAGTACCAGGCCGCCGAGCATGGCGCCGGGGATGCTGCCGATACCGCCCAGTACCGCGGCGGTGAAGGCCTTGATCCCGGCGAGGAAGCCCAGGTTCGGGTTGATCACGCCGTATTGCAGGCCCAGCAGCACCGCGGCCACGGCGGCCAGGGTGGCGCCGATGACGAAGGTCAGGGCGATGATGCTGTTGGTATTGATGCCCAGCAGGTTGGCCATCTTGATGTCTTCGGCGCAGGCGCGGCAGGCACGGCCCAGGCGCGAGCGGGAGATAAACCAGGTCAGGCCGAGCATCACCAGGAAGGTGACGACGAAGATCAGCACCTGGATATAGGAGATGGTGACGTTGTGGATGGCGCTGTCGCCGAAGACGAAATTGCCGGGGATCAGGTTGGGGATCGCCTTGTCCTTGGAGTCCTGGGTCAGCAGCACTTCGTTTTGCAGGAAGATCGACATGCCGATCGCCGAGATCAGCGGGATCAGCCGGTTGCTGCCGCGCAACGGGCGATAGGCGACCCGTTCGATGCTGTAACCGTAAGCGCTGCAGACTATGATGCTGGCGGCGAAGGCCGCGAAGATCATCAGGGGTAGGCTGTCCAGACCGAGCATGGACAGCCCGGCGATCACGATGAAGGCTACGTACGAGCCAAGCATGTAGACCTCGCCATGGGCGAAGTTGATCATGCCGATGATGCCATAGACCATGGTGTAGCCAATGGCAATCAGGGCATAGGTGCTGCCAACGGTCAGACCGTTAACCAGCTGTTGCAGGTAGTGATAAAGATCAGGCATTGCCTAACTCCTGGGTTGTCACGCAAGGCAGCGCTTGTGGCGCAGCATGCAACCGGAATTCTTCTAATAAACAAAGCCCACTGCCTGGGCAGTGGGCTTTGGGTTCAGACGTGACGCACGCTTTTTAGTTAGTCGCGGCTTCGGTTTTGCTGCCGTCCTGGTGCCATTCGTAGACCACGAAGCTGAAGTCCTTCAGATCGCCCTTCTCGTCGAAGGCCAGGCTACCAGTCGGGGTCTCGAAGCTGTTGGCGCGCAGCGCTTCGGCGACCTTGGCGGTATCTGTGCTGCCGGCTTTGGTGATGCCGTCGGCAATCACTTGCACGGCGGCGTAGGCCGGGAACACGAAGGGGCCGCTCGGGTCTTCGTTCTTCGCCTTGAAGGCTGCGACCAGCGCCTGGTTCTTCGGATCCTGGTCGAAGGACTTCGGCAGGGTCACCAGCAGGCCTTCGGAAGCCGGGCCGGCGATGGCGGAGATCTCCTTGTTACCCACGCCTTCCGGACCCATGAACTTGACGTTCAGGCCTTTTTCCTTGGTCTGGCGCAGCAGCAGGCCGAGTTCCGGGTGATAGCCGCCGTAGTAGACGAAGTCCACGCCGGCCTGCTTGATCTTGGCGATGATGGTGGAGAAGTCCTTGTCGCCGGCGTTGATGCCTTCGAACAGGGCAACCTTGGTGCCTTTGCCTTCCAGGGTCTGCTTGACCGCGGTGGCGATGCCTTCGCCGTATTGCTGCTTGTCGTGGAGCACGGCAACGGTCTTCGGCTTGATGTGGTCGGCGATGAAGTTGCCGGCGGTCGGGCCTTGCAGGCTGTCCAGGCCGATAGTGCGGAACACCAACTGGTAGCCGCGGGCGGTGATGTCCGGGCTGGTGGAGGCCGGGCTGATCATCAGGATGCCTTCGTCTTCGTAAATGTCGGACGCCGGCTGAGTGGAGCTGGAGCAGAGGTGGCCGATCACGAATTTGACTTCGTCGTTGACTATCTTGTTGGCCACGGCCACGGCTTGTTTCGGGTCGCAGGCATCATCGTAGACCACGCCTTCGAGCTGAGCGCCGTTCACCCCACCGGCCTTGTTGATCTGCTCGATGGCCATCTTGGCGCCCACGAATTGCATCTCGCCGTATTGCGCGACGGCGCCGGTAACCGGGCCGGCCATGGCAATCTTGATGGTGTCGGCGGCCATGGAATAGCTGGCGGCTCCAGCCAGAGCCATGGCGGCAAACAGTTTGGAAATCTGCTTAGTAGCCTTGTTCATAGTGCTCCACTCTTATTTGATTTTAGTTGTTGTAGTTCTGGTGGCCTAGGCTGCAGAACCGGGTTGTTCCCCGGTCATCCCCCCGGCAACTGTACCGACGCAGTGTAGAGCGCAGCTTTGCGCCTTGAAAAGCCGCTTGCTGGGGGCAAAACCTCAGGGTGTCGCTTTAATGCAATAAACGTATAGAAAAACGGCGTGTCTTGCGCGCAGCGGCCAGCGTCGCGAATTTGCCTGCTGACTGGCTGACGCTATCATGGCGGCCGATTTGTACCGATCTGCAATCGGGCCATCCACATAGGACAATCCATGTCTGAGTTATCCATGACTGAACCTAGCACCCTCTATGCCAAGCTGCTTGGAGAAACTGCACCCATTAGCTGGCAAGAGCTGCAACCTTTCTTCGCCCGTGGCGCCTTGCTGCTGGTCGAGGGCACGCAAGACCTGATCGCGGTGGCGCAGGCCGTGGCGCAGAATGATCAGGCCAAGGTCGCGGCCTGGCTGGCGGGCGGCCAGTTGAGCAAGGTCGACGATAGCCGTGCCGAGGATCTGCTCAGCCGTGACCCACAGCTGTGGGCGGTGGTGGTGGCACCCTGGGTGCTGGTGCAGGAACGCACGACTGCTCCCGTCCTGCACTGACAGCAGGCCGAACTGATCCTGCAGCCGCGGGCATAAGGGTTATGCTGAGAGTCACTTAGCCAGTGGAGAGCGACCATGTTCGAGCCAGGACACCTGCATCGCGCCAACTCTTTTGCCAGCGCCGGCCAACCGGTATTCAGCATCGATCTCTACTACGAGGTGCGCCACGACCCGGCCGAGGGGCCCATGCTGCATATGCGCATGCAGGGCGAGGTGGCGGGTAAGGCTTTCGAAGAGGCGTTTGAGCTGCATCGCGACACCGCCTGCAACTTCGCCAGCGTGGCCAGTCGCCTGGCGCAAAAGCACGGCTTGCCGAGTGGCAACAACCTGATCATGCGCAGCCACCATGAGTACGACCTGATGTTCGAGGATATTCGCGCCAAGTTGGGCACCCACAGCGGCGACCCGGTCAATCTCGATCATCTGGAAAAAGATGGCTTGTAGGAGGGGGGCATGCAGGTGAAACCCAGCACGGGTTAGCAGGCCGTTGAAAAACTACCTGCGTTGCCTCTTTTGATAAAAGAAAGGGGCGTTAAAAACAGGCTCGGAAAGCCCTTTTGGGCTAACGCGCTTTAGCGCGACCCGAAGGGCGAGTGAAACGACTAATGCTCATTTACAACACGTAAACTGCGCTTCCTCGCCTGTTTTGACCAGCCGAAGGCTGTTACTAACGTAGCGCCTTGTCTCGGCTGCCTCGCCTACGTTGTTCAACGGCCTGTTAGCGGTAGTCTCACTCCCCTCCGAGTTGCTGCCCCGTCCCAGGTGCTTAATCGGTGCCTGCAGTGGATGGCAATGTTTGGCCATCAAGCCCCCCGACCTTTGCACCACGGCGTAGCCCCGCCGCCTATCTATGGCCGCGCAAAACAGCTGCTTCAGCTTTGCCCAGTAGGTGGAAAATTAACGCCGAGAAGGAACTTGGAGGTTGTTTTCGAGGGTCGAACTCTACAGCAGCCTATGGGATTTCCCTGTCTAAAGTGCGGGAAGTCTTGAGGCCTGTCTGAACACGCTTCCCCTAGGGGCTGTTGACGTTTCGTCGCGGCCACGTTGGGCTGTCGCCGGCTGCGGTTGTCGGCGCTGCCCGCCACGAGGAGAGCAGGCATGATGCGTGGCCGTAGAATTCTCGCCGGGAGCCTGGCCAGCCTGTTGCTGCTGAGTGCCGCGCTGCCGATCCTGATCGCCACCTTCGACTGGAACCTGCTGCGCCCGGCCCTTAATGCCCAGGTCTCCGCGGCGCTCGACCGGCCCTTCGCGATCAACGGCGAGCTGGCCGTGGTCTGGCGCCGTGAACCCGAGGTGGATGGCTGGCGCGGGCTGCTGCCCTGGCCGCACGTGCAGGCAAGCGATCTGAGCCTGGGCAACCCCGACTGGGCCAAGGGGTCGCAGCTGGTCAGCTTCAGACGGGTGGAGTTTCGCTTGGCGCCGCTGCCGTTGCTGCTGCGCCGGCTGGTGATTCCGCGGATCGAGTTGAGCGCGCCCATGGCCAGTCTCGAGAGATTGGCCGACGGACGCAACAATTGGACCCTGGATGCCGGCAAGGGGCGCGAGCCCGCGTCCTGGACCCTGGAGCTGGGCGAGGTCGTCTTCGACCAGGGCCGGATCAGCCTGAGCGACCCGCGCCTGAAGGCGCACCTGGAATTACAGCTCGAGCCTCTGGGCAAGCCCATTCCCTTCGCCGAGATAGTCGGGCAGAAGGCCGCGCAGATGGTCGCGAAGCAGGGCCAGGCGCAGGACTATGCCTTCGCCTGGCGGGTCAAGGGGCGCTACCAGGGCCAGGCGCTCAGCGGCAGCGGCAAGGTCGGCGGACTGCTGGCCCTGCAGGACGCCAGCAAACCCTTACCGCTGCAGGCGGACATCCGGGTCGGCGCCACCCACATAGTCCTCGTCGGCACCCTGAGCGACCCGCGTAATCTCGGCGCGTTCGACCTGCGCTTGCGTCTGTCCGGCAGCAACATGGCTCAGCTCTATCCGCTGACCGGCATGGCCCTGCCGGAAACCGGGAGCTATGCCACCGACGGCCACCTGAGCGCACAGCTGCGGGCACCGGGCGGTGCGCTGTTCCGTTACCAGCAGTTCAACGGCCGGGTCGGCGCCAGCGATATCCACGGCAGCCTGACCTACGTCGCCAGTCAGCCGCGGCCGAAGCTGTCCGGCACGCTGACCTCCGAGCAGCTGCTGTTCGCCGACCTGGCACCGCTGATCGGCGCCGACTCCAACGCCGCGAAAAAGGCCCGCGGCGCCCGCAGCCAACAGCCGGTGGGCAAGCTGCTGCCGGTGGAGAAGTTCCACACCGAGCGCTGGCGCGCGATGGACGCCGATGTGCAGTTCACCGGCAAGCGCATAGTGCGCAGCGAGCAACTGCCGTTCAGCGACCTGCATGCCCATGTGCTGATCGACGATGGCGTGCTCAGCCTGGTGCCGCTGAGCCTCGGCGTGGCCGGCGGCACGCTGGACGCCACTGTGCGCCTGAATGGCCGCGCCGAGCCTTTGCGCGGCCAGGCGCAACTGAGTGCCCGGCATTTCAAGCTCAAGCAACTGTTACCCGACTTCACGCCGCTGCAGACCAGCCTCGGCGAGATCAATGGCGAGGCCAACCTCGCGGGCACCGGCAACTCGGTGGCGGAGCTGCTCGGCAGCGCCAACGGCGAAATGCTCCTGCTGGTCAACGATGGCACCATCAGCCGCCGGCTGATGGAGATCGCCGGGCTCAACCTCGGCAGTTACCTGGTGACCCAGCTGTTCGGCGACCGGGAGGTACGGATCAACTGCGCCATGGCCAATCTGCAGCTGCAGGACGGTGTGGCCAGGTCGCGACTGTTCGTCCTCGACAGCGAGACCGCGCTGATCCATATCGCGGGCACGGCGAACTTTCGCAGCGAACGGCTGGATCTGACCCTCAGCCCGGACTCCAAGGGCATGCGCCTCTTCTCGCTACGCTCGCCGCTGTATGTGCGCGGCACCTTCAAGCAGCCGCAGGCCGGGGTCAAGGTCGGGCCCTTGCTGGCGCGCGGCGCCGGCGTGGTCCTGCTGGGCGCGACTGTGGCGCCGGTGGCGGGCCTGCTGGGGATGGTCGCGCCCGGCAGCGCGCGGGAAAACCAGTGCGCCCTGTTGCTGCGGCAGTTCCAGCAGTTCCAGCCGCCGCGCCCGCAACGAAAGGTCAACAGACTCTAGGCATGTAGGGCGGGTCATTGACCCGCGCCGATCGGTCTTCTGGTCAATGGGTTGTGCGCCGCGTTCGCACGGAGGCGGTGGTGTTGTGGGGATGGATCGGCGGGTTACGCCTGCGGCTAACCCGCCCTACGCGCTGACCCAGCGCTGGCGCGTCCAGCCGCTGAGGGCATCGACCGCCAACACCAACAGCAGCATGGCCAGAATCACCGTGGCCGCCCGGGCTTCCTGGAACAGGCTGAGGCTGACGTAGAGCATCTGCCCCAGGCCGCCGGCACCGACGAAGCCCAGCACGCTGGCCATGCGGATATTGTTTTCCCAGCGGTACAGCGCATAGGCGATCAGCTGCGGCCAGACGCAGGGCAAGGTGCCGTAACAGAAGGCCGCCAGGTGTCCGCCACCGCCCAGGCGAATCGCTTCGGCCGGCTCCTTCGGCGCGTTCTCCAGGGCTTCGGCAAATAGGCGTCCCAGCACCCCACTGGTGTGCAGGGCCAGGGCCAGGGTGCCGGCATTCGGCCCCAGGCCGGCGGCCAATACCACCAGTGCGGCCCAGACCAGTTCGGGAATGGCGCGCAGGGCGTTCAACAGCAGGCGCGCGCCGGTCAGGGCCAGCCAGCCCAGACGCCCGGCCGCGGGCAAGGCCAGGGCGAGCCCGAGCACTGCCGCGAGCAGGGTGCCGATGGCCGACATGGCCAGGGTTTCCAGCGCGCCCTGAAGGATCGCGTGCAAATGCTTGGGCGAGAAATCCGGCTGGAAGAAGCCGCTGGCATAGCGGCCCATCTGGCTCAGGCTGTCGCCGCCGAGCAGTGCGCCCAGGTCTATGCCCAGGTAAGCGAAGGAGGCGAGCACCGCGGCCAGCAGCGCCAGCAGTAGCGCGTAGTTGCCCAGGCGCCTGTTCATAGCAGACGCGCCCGCAGCAGGCGGCTCAGCTGGTCGGCGAGCAATACCAGGGCGAGAAAGCACAGCAGCATGCTGGCCACTTCGCCGCTGGCGAACAGGCGCAGCGACAGGTCGATCTGCTGGCCCAGGCCGCCGGCGCCGACGAAACCCATCACCACCGAGGCGCGGATCGCGCATTCCCAGCGGTACACGGTGTAGGACAGCATCTCGGCCGCGGCATTGGGCAGCACGCCATAGGCGAAGGCGGCCAGGCGCGGGCTGCCGGCCACCAGCAAGGCGCGGCTGGGGCGTGGGTCGACCGACTCGAAGATTTCCGCGTAGACCTTGCCGAGCATGCCGCCGTAGGTGATGGCGATGGCCAGCACCCCGGCCGTCGGGCCCAGGCCCACGGCGCGCACGAACAGCAGCGCCCAGACGATTTCCGGCACGCTGCGTAGCACTACCAACAGGCTGCGTACCGGCCAGCGTCCAGCCTGGGCCCACCAGGCCGGCCGCCCGCCGTGGTGTACGGCCGACAACGACAGGGCGCGGCTGGCGAGCAGGGCCGCGGGAACCGCCAGCAGCAGCGCCAGGGCCATGCCGGCGGTGGCGATGGCCAGGGTTTCCAGGGTGGCGCGGCCCAGCAGTTGGAGGAACTCGCGGTCATGGGCCAGGGGCCAGAAGTCGGCGACAAAGCGCCCCATATTGGTGGCGTTGTCGCTGTCGGCCAGCACCGCCAGGTTCAGCTCGCTAAGCCGCAGCCCCGGCCATAGCAACAGCAGCGCCAGCAGCGTCAGCGCCAGCCGTGGCCAGGCGGCCGGGTCGCGCAATACAGGTTTCAGCATCGTGGAATGTGCAGGCTGTGCTGCGCCGTGAGGGGGGTGGCGGGCAACGCCTGCAACTGCTCGTTGGCATACAGCGCCTCGAGCTGCTCACGGCTGATGGCGGCGGGCGGCAGGTCGAACACCACGCGGCCCTCGCGCACCCCGATAATCCGCGGGAAATGCGCCAGGGCCAACTCCACCGCATGCAGGCTGGCCAACAGGGTCATGCCGCGGCGGCTGACTTCCTCGTTGAGCACGCTCAGGGTGTGCCCGGCCAGCACCGGGTCCATGGCCGAGACCGGCTCGTCGGCCAGGATCAGCTCGGGCGCCTGATACAGCACCCGGGCGATGCCGACCCGCTGCAACTGGCCGCCGGACAGCTGATCGCAGCGCTCGAACAGCTTGTCGGCCAGATCCAGGCGCGCCAACGCCGCCTGGGCTCCGGGCACATCCAGGGGGTGCAGCAGGTTGAACAGGCTCTTGGCCAGCGACCACTGGCCCAGTTTGCCGGCCAGCACCGCCGTCACCACGCGCTGGCGTGGCGGCAGCGGCGGCGCCTGATGGATCAGGCCGATGCGCGCGCGCAGCTTCTGGCGCTGGCGCGCGTTGAGCTGCCAGGGCTGCTGCTCGAGCAGGCTGATCCGCCCCGTGCTGGGTCGCAGGTTGCTGGCCATCAGGCGCAGCAGGCTGGTCTTGCCGGCGCCCGAGGGGCCGATAATGGCCACTCGTTCGCCGCGGGCTAGCTGCAGATCTATGTCGCTGAGCGCCACCTGGCCGTTGGCGTGGGTCAGGCCCACGCCGCTTAAGCTGACACTCACTGCAACAGGCCGGCCGCGCGGGCTGCTTCCTCTATGCCTTGATAGTTTTCCGCCTGGGTGGTGATAAAACGGCTGGCGGCTTGCAGGTCGAGAATCGCCTTGTGCTCGGGGTTGGCCGGGTCGAGGGCGAGGAAGGCCGCCTGGATCTTGTCGCGCAGGCCTGCATCCAGAGTGCCGCGCACCGTCCAGTTGTAATCGAAGTAGGGCGGGGTGGTGGCGATCACCTTGACCTTGTCGGTATCGATCTTGCCGGCGGCGACCAGCTTGTCCCACACCGAGGCGTTGAGCACGCCGCCATCGGCCTTGCCGGCCTGGACCCAGGCGGCGGTGGCGTCATGCGCGCCGGAGTAGGCGATGCGGCTGAAGAACTCTTCCGGTTTGATGCCGTCCTGCAGCATAAAATAGCGCGGCATCAGGCTGCCGGAGGTGGAAGACACCGAGCCGAAGGCGAAGGTCTTGCCTTTGAGGTCTTGCAGCGACTGCACGGCCGGGTCGGCGCTGATGATCTTGCTGGTGAATTTCTCGTCCTCGGCACGCTGCACCAGGGGAATGGCGTTGCCGGTTTTCAGGTGAGTCTGGACGAAGGTGAAACCGCCCAGCCAGGCCAGATCGATACGGTCGGCGGCTATGGCTTCGACCACGGCGGCGTAGTCGGACACCGGGACGAACTCGACGGGCATGCCCAGTTGCTGTTCCAGGTAGGCGCCCAGCGGCTTGAACTTGCGCAGCAGTTCGGTGGGGGCTTCATCGGGGATGGCTGAGACGCGCAGCCGGTCAGCGGCTTGGGCGAGTACGGCGGTAAGGCTCAGGGCGATGCCGCAGACAGCGGCTAGGGTAGCGTTCAACATGGGGTTCTCCGGTTCAATAGCGGGGAAAGCGCGCGGAGTATAAAGGGATTAGTGCTCCTGTGTAGGTTGGGCTGAGCGCAGCGAAGCCCAACACCCCGATTACCTCAGCGGGTATCTGCGTTATACCCCGGTGGGTTACGCGGCGCGCCGAGTCCGTGGCGGGGTTCGATGCAGACGTCCCACGCCGCTAACCCACCCTACGTTAAGATATCCACCTCCTTTGAGCTGGAGTCGCATTATGTCTGCATCGATGACCACTTCCCTTCCTGCCCTGGCCTTTGCCGGTATCGGCCTGATGGGCTTGCCCATGACCCAGCGCCTGCTGGCCGCCGGTTACCCGCTGAGCGTGTGGAATCGTTCGACGGACAAATGCGCGCCGCTGCTGGCGCAAGGCGCGCACCGCGTCGACAGCCCGGCCGGGCTCTGCGCCGAGGCCAATATCGTCATGCTCTGCCTGGCCAACACCGAGGTGGTGCGTGAGGTGGTATTCGGTCCCGGCGGCATAGTCGAAGGCGCTCGGCCTGGGCAGCTGCTGGTGGATTTTTCCAGCCTGGAACCGGCGGCCACCCGGGAAATGGCCGCCGAACTGCTAGCGCGCACCGGCATGCACTGGATGGATGCGCCGGTGTCCGGCGGTACTCCCGGCGCGGCCAGCGGCAGCCTGGCGATTATGGCCGGTGGGCGCGCCGCGGATATCGAACGGGCGCGGCCGATTCTCGCGCACCTAGGCCAGCGCCTGACCCGTATGGGCGAGGTCGGCGCCGGCCAGGTGACCAAGGTGTGCAACCAGATGATAGTGGCCTGCAACGCCCTGGTGATCGCCGAGGTGGTGGCCCTGGCGGAAAAGGCCGGGGTCGATGCCAGCCTGATCGCGCCCGCCTTGGCCGGTGGTTTTGCCGATAGCAAGCCGTTGCAGATTCTGGCGCCGCAGATGGCCGAGAGCCAGTTCGAACCGGTCAAGTGGCATGTGCGCACCCTGCTCAAGGACCTGGACACCGCGGTCAAGTTGTCCCAGCAAATCGGCTCGGCCACGCCGGTCAGCGGCCTGGCCGCGCAGCTGATGCGCCTGCATGGCAGTCAGGGCAACCTGGAATGCGACCCGGCGACTCTGGTGCAGCTCTATCGGGAGCCCAAGGCGTGACGATGACGACGTTCCAGTGGGCAGGGCAGAATTGCCTGGTGGGTTACGTGGCGCGCAAGTTTTATGTTGGATTTTAGGGCGCTGTTCTGCGCCACTAACCCACCCTACAAAGGGGCATAGCCATGAAAATAGCCGCCAACCTCTCGATGCTGTTTACCGAACTGCCGTTGATCGAGCGGGTGCTCGCTGCGGCGGTGGCCGGTTTCGATGGGGTGGAAATCCAGTTTCCCTATGAAGTGCCGGCCATTGCCCTTAAGGAGGCGCTGGAGCGCGCTGACATGCCATTGCTGCTGATCAATCTGCCGGCCGGCGACCTGCTGAGCGGAGGCGCCGGCCTGGCCGCCGTACCGGTGCGCCAGGCTGAGTTCGATGCGGCGTTGCAGCAGGCGCTGAGCTATGCCGCCATGCTGCGCCCGGCCAAGGTCAATCTGTTGCCGGGGCGGCTGGCCGAGGGCCTGAGCCGCGAGCAGGCGCTGGCCTGCCTGGTCGGCAATCTGCGCAAGGCGGCTGAGGCCTTTCAGCTGCTGGGCATAGGCGTGCTGGTGGAGGCGATCAATCCGCTGGATATGCCGGGTTTTCTGATCAATACCCCCGAGCAGCTGGACGAGCTGCTGCAAGCGGTGGATCACCCCAATCTGGCGGCGCAGTACGACCTCTACCATATGGCGCGCCAGGGCCTGGATCTGCAGGCGGGCATCGAACTGTTGGCGGGGCGTATCGGCCATGTGCAGTTCGCCGACTGCCCCGGGCGGGGCGCGCCGGGTAGCGGCCAGCTGGATTTCGCCGCGGCCCTGGCGGCGTTGCGCCAGACCGGCTATTCGGGCTGGCTGGCGGCCGAGTACCGCCCGGGTGAGGCCGGTAGCCTGGCTAGCCTGGGTTGGCTGGCCGAGTGGCGCCAGGCCGGCGGCAGTTCGTAGGGTGGGTTAGACGCCCATTCGCCATTCGGATTGCTCGCACCCTGCCAAGAAGCGTCGTAACCCACCATGGGCGGCATGAGGTGGTGGGTTACGGCTCCCTCATGCTTGGTTTGTGTATCGGCATCCGCGTTCGGGAGCCCCACCCTACGCCGCTCAGGCATCTGGCTAGCCGTTAGCCACTGGCAGGCACTCGACCCGGTTGCGGCCACAGTGTTTGGCGCGATAGAGCATCTGGTCTGCACTGTCCACCAGCTCGCCCAGCGTCTGTCCCTGTCGCCATTGGGCGACACCAAAGCTGGCGGTCACCGCCAATTGCCCCGCCAGGGGCTCTGCGGCAAGCATGGCGCGGAGCTTTTCGGCGATCGCACAGGCATGCTCGAGGTCGGTGTGCGGCATAAAGATGATGAATTCTTCGCCGCCCCAGCGGCACATGCTGTCGGACTGGCGTAGTTGAGCCTTGATCCGTTGCGCCACGCCACTGAGCACCTGGTCGCCGACCTCGTGGCCGTGCTGGTCGTTGATCAGCTTGAAATGGTCGATATCGAAAAAGATCAGGCTCAGGGCCAGACCGTAGCGTTCGGCGCGGTTGATTTCCTGCTGGGCCACTTCCTCGAACTTGCGCCGGGTCCACTGGCCGGTCAGGCGGTCGGTGTTGGCCAGTTCCTCCAGCAGGTGGTTGCTGTTGCGCAGCTCCTGCTCGGCCTGCCGGCGGCGCTCGATCTCCTGGCGCAGGCGTTGGGTCAGGTGGGCGAAACGCAGGGCGATACCGGCCACCACCAGCAGGGTGAGGAAGGCGCCCGCCAGTACCTGGTAGAGCAGGCTGTGGTCGGTGTTGGCCTTGCGCTTGTAGAGGAAATTGTCCAGTTCGACGGGGCCTTTGGCCAGGCCCAGTTCGACATAGTTGCGGGCTATGGTTTCCCAGCGGCCGGGGTTCATATGCCCCAGTTGCACCAGCTCGGGCATGATCAGTTTCTTCAGCTCCTCGGCTTCGAAGCGCAGGTGTTCCAGGCTCTTGTTGGGGGCATAGCGCTGGTGGATCAGTTGCACGCTTTCTTCGATGTGATCCAGGGCGTATTGCCAACCGGCGAGGCTGGCCTGGACGAAGGCCTCGACCTCTTGCGGCCGTTCCTGCAGGACGGCTTCGCGGGTGGTCAGGACATCGTTGTAGTAGTTGACGCCGTACTCGCGGGGGTTGATCAGGCGGTAGTCGACGTTCTGCTGTTTCAGCCAGAAGGGTTCATTGGTGCTGTAGCCATCGTAGGCGTCAGTCTTGCCATCGATCAGGTCCTGGGGGTTGAAGCTGGTCTGCTGGATCTGCAAGCGGTTGAGGTCGATGCCTTCGCGGGCCAGGGTGATCAGCAGCTCGGTGCTTTCCGGCGGCGGCATCAGCATCACCCGCTTGCCGGCGAGGTCGTGGGGGGAATAGATGCCCGAGTCGGCGCGCACTATCCAGACTATCGGCGAGGTCTGCATGATCGCGGCCAGGGCAACGACCGGCTTGCCTTGCATGCGGGCGATCACCACGCCGCTGTTGGCAATCGCGAAGTCGGCCTGGCCGGCCAGCAGGCTGTCTATCGGCCTGGGCACGCGCGGGCCGCCCTGGAGAATTTCGACATCCAGGCCGGCTTGGCGGTAATAGCCCTTTTCCAGCGCCAGGTAATAGCCGGCGAATTGGAACTGATGCAGCCAGCGCAACTGCAGGCGCAGTTTTTCTGCCGCACTGGCCTGGCCGCACAGCAGCAGGAGCAAGACCAGCGCGAATGCAGCAGGGCCTCGCGGCTTGGTGGATCGGCGGTACAGGGGTGTTGGCATCACGACCACCTGAGGTGCCTGTGCGGCCAGGGCCAGGGATAGCCAGTAGATTTTCGTCAGTCGCGCTCAGTGGCCTCGGCAGAGCCCGGTCAGCACCTGCTGGTGCTGACCGGGCGCGGGGTCACTGCCTGGCAGTGTAGTCGTTCAGCGAGATTACCCGGGTCTTGCCGATGCGGTGGCGGTAGATCTCGCGCAGGTACTTGATGGACTTCTTGACGCTGTCGCGGGACAGGCGGATGTCATTGATCGAGACGAACTTGTCCTGATCATGGATCAGCTCGCGGTATTTCTTCTCGTACATCGGCTTGATCGCGTACCAGTTGGTGTCGAGGATCTTCGCCGGGTTCTCGTACTCGTTGAGCATGGCATCGACCCGCACCTCGTCGAATTCGTCGGCGACGATAAAGTCGAGGATGGCGTTGTCCAGGCTCTCGTCGAAGCGGTACGGGTCGCGGGCGAAGCAGCGCTTGATAAAGGCCACGATCAGGGTCAGGAAGTCGTCCGACAGGCACGGGCTCTTGGCGATCAGGGTGGTCAGGGAGAGGTTGGCCGAGGCGCCGATGACCAGGGCGTAGCGTTTCAGGGTGGTGTTGGGGAACAGGTTGTTGAGGTGGGTCTTGAGCCGGTTCAGGTCCATATAGGACAGCTTGTAGTCCTTGGGCAAGGAGACGATCGAGACCACCGAGGAGCAGTTCTTGAAGAAGTGCAGGTCGCTGAGTTCCTCGGCGTTGTAGCCGGATTTCTTGTACTGCTCCAGGGCTTCGCGGTAGCGCTTGGATTCGATCGGCAGCAGGCTGATGCCTTCGATGGCCTGGGTCACCTTGTTGAAGTGCGGCAGGTCGATGGAGCGGAAGAACAGGTCGTCGATATTCAGCCGCGACGGCTCCTTGTCCAGCACGCGGAACTTGTCCAGCGCGGCGCTGCTTTGCTCCGGCACCACGGATTCGGCATAGGCCACCGCCACCGGGCCGGCCAGGCTCATAAACAGGTCGTTGGCGTCCAGGCGGATGGTTTCGCCTATGTCGATGCCGGCGCGGCGGAAGTAGTTCTGGTCGTAATCGGTGGTCACCGCTTGGGCGGTGAGGATGTTGAAGATCTGCTGCGAGATGTACTGGTTGGCGTGGCGCTCCATGGCGTTGACGTCGATGTTCTGGATATTGCCGTCATCGCTTTCTTCGGCGTAGCGCATGATGTCGTTGGAGATCAGCATCATGGCGTTCCAGGGGCGGATGCGGCGCATCACGCTGGCTTCGCTGTTCTCTTCGTTGTCGAAGTTGTAGGAGAAATCCCATTCTTCCGCGAGGTATTTGCACAGCAGGCGCCCGGCGTTGATATGCAGGGCCTCGGACATCTCGCTGCGCTGGTCGGAGATGTTCGGCAGGATGCAGATGCCGCTGGTGAAGATAGGCTCGAAGACGAAGCTGTGGTCGCGGTTCTCCGGGCTTTCCTCGAAATTCTTGGTGTCGAAGGTCTTGCTCATATAGGCGAACTGCTGGGCCAGGCCGAACTCCGAGGCCATGCCCGAGCCGGTGCCGCCGCCGGCGCTGAAGATATAGAAGTACAGGCGCGACTGGTTGGCCTTGATGCCGCAGGAGTCGATCAGATAGCTGTGGATAAATTTCCAGTCGGCATTGGTAAAGCGCTGGGTGTCCTTGTTGAGGATGATCTTGGCCAGGTACTGGCCCAGGATAGGCGCGTTACCCGCACCGCCGGCATGCACCTCGGACAGGTCCATGATCTTCATCTTGCTGTAGTCGCTGAGGAATCCGCTGGTTTCGCCTTTGCGCGAGAAGCGGATGCGTCCTTCGATGTCCTTGTCCAGGTCGCCGAGCATCACCAGGGGTTCGATCAGGAATACCGGCTTGCTGTCTTTGCTCGGCGAGCGCAGCAGGTTGCTGCGAATCCAGCGGGTCGGGCGGAAATCCTGCTCGGCCACGGCTTTTTCTTCGTTGTTGAATTCGCTGAGGTAGAACTGCCGGGCGTTGTACACCAAGGATGCGACATCCAGGGCGATGTTCGAGCCGCAGCGGCCCAGGCCGATCAGGCACACCGAAGGGAAGTGCTGCACGCGCTTTTCGTTGTCGTCATCCAGATTGGCCGGCGGGAAGACCAGGCTGCGCAGGCCGTCGAGGTTATCCAGGATGCGGTCGATATCGCGCTCGGTGAAATACATATATTGCTCGCCACCGCTGTAGAGGCTGCCGGGCGGCGCTAGTGGGGGAAGCGGTGCGAGTAGGGTATCGGCCAAATCAGCCAATGTGGCTTCGGTTACAGGAGACTGGGTTACAGGAGCGTGCGCAGCGTCTTTTTTTGTTTTCATTGGAGACAGTCCGACGGCTTACGAAGGTAGTGGGGCCATTGGCCACAATGTACTCAATGGGCTCGTTTGTAGCATGAAAAGCAGAAAATCTCGCCCCTATCCCATGTTTCCTGCCAGGTGCTTTAGCTATGCATGGCAGCGCCCCGCCATCAACTGACATAAACACTACAAATAGTCACAGACAGCTTAGACCCAAGGCTCTAGATTGCACCCTGCAAAACTTGGCAGGCGACTGCCCGGTTTGCCGACACCTATTAGCGGGTCAATTTTTAATAACAACAATAGAGAAGTGAACCATGCAGCAGTCCCAGCAAGCGGCGAATGCCTGGCGTATTTTATTTCTGCTGTTTCTCGCCAACCTGTTCAATTTCTTCGATCGCACCATTCCAGCCATCATCATCGAGCCGATCCGCTTGGAATGGAGCCTCAGCGATTTCCAGATCGGCCTGATCGGCACCGCTTTTACCCTCGTCTATGCCGTAGCCGGTGTGCCCCTGGGGCGCATGGCCGATACCGGTGCGCGGCGCAAGATCATGGGCTGGGGCCTGACCGTCTGGAGCGGGCTGACCGCGATCAATGGCCTGGCCTGGAATTTCTCAAGCTTTATGCTGATTCGCATGGGCGTGGGCATCGGCGAGGCCAGCTATGCGCCGGCGGCCAACTCGCTGATCGGCGATCTGTTTCCCGCGCACAAGAGGGCGCGGGCCATGGGCATCTTTATGCTCGGCCTGCCGCTGGGCCTGCTGCTGGCCTTCTTCAGCATCGGCGCCCTGGTCAAGGCGTTCGACAGCTGGCGCGCGCCTTTCCTGATTGCCGCGGTGCCTGGGATGATCCTGGCGCTGCTGATGTTTATGATCAAAGAACCCCGGCGCGGCGCCGCCGAACCGGTGCAGGTACAGAGTACGCCGGTGGACAAGCCGCTGCGCAAGGTGCTGGCCATTCCGACCTTCTGGTGGCTGGTGCTGGCCGGGCTGGCGTTCAACTTCGCCACCTATGCCTGCAACTCTTTTATGGTGCCGATGCTGCAACGCTACTTCCTCTTGTCGATGCAGCAGGCGGCCATGGCCACCGGGGTGATAGTCGGCTTGACCGGGTTGCTGGGCTTGACCCTGGGCGGCTGGGTGGCGGACAAGCTGCACCAGCGCTGGCAGACCGGGCGTTTGCTGTTCGCCGCCCTGAGCATGCTGATCGCCGCCCTCAGTACCGCCTATGCACTGTTGTCCGGGCGGATTGAGATTGCCCTCTTCGTCGCGCTGTTCAGCCTGGGTTGGTTGTTTGCCTACAACTTCTACACCTGCGTCTACACGGCCATTCAGGATGTGGTCGAGCCGCGGCTGCGGGCCACCGCCATGGCGCTGTTCTTCGCCGGCCTGTACTTGCTCGGCGGTGGCCTGGGGCCGATCGCCGTGGGCCTGCTGTCGGACCATTACGCCGAGGCCGCCATGCTGGCCGCCGGGGCCAGCGAGATGAGCGAGGCCTTCAAGGCGGTGGGGCTGCATGACGCCATGCGCCTGATCCCGCTGGCCCTGCTGCTGACCATGTTGGCGCTGGTGCAGGCCTCGCGCTGCTTCGTCGCCGATGCCAAGCGCATGCAGCACGGGATGCAGCACGACATGCAGTTGCAGCCGGCCAGCTAAGCCTTTGCCGGGCGGTTGCAACGGCCGCCGGATGGCCGGGTAAGCTCGCTATCCTTGTGCAATACTCAGTCGCACTCCTGCCACGGAACTGCGACTGAGGATAGCCACCATGGGCACCCACAGCCTTGTACTGGGCCATAGCAACGCGCTTAGCGACCACCCTTTGCAGGCCGCTCTGCGCCAGTGTCCCGTGCACTTGCAGTTGATCGAAGAACCCCAGGCGCTGCCGGCCGAACTGGCGATATTGCTGCTGGATGAGCGGCTGCTGACGCTCAGGCCGCTGGATTATTGGCAGGCGTGCGGGTCGATGCTGGTGGGCTGCATGGATGTGCCCGGCGTGCTGCCGCTGCCCGTCACCGCCAGCGCCGAGGAACTGGCCGCCTTGCTGCGTTTTGCTGGCGATCAGCACAGCCTCAAGGGCAAGACCGACCAGCTGGCCGCCGCCCTGGCCGGCAAACGCGATGACCTGAGCAAGCTGGTGGAAGTGGGCCTGGCCTTGTCGGCCGAGCGGGATCTGGATCGTCTGCTGGAGAAAATCCTGATCGAGGGTCGGCGCCTGTCCAACAGTGACGCCGCCTCGCTGTTTTTGATCGCGCGGCGCCCGGATGCAGCGCCGCAGCTGATCTTCAAGCTGACCCAGAACGACAGCCTTAGCCAGAACAGCTTTCAGGACCAGCGTATGCCCCTGAGCAAGGCGTCGATTGTCGGCTATGTGGCCCTGACCAGCACCGAGCTGAATATCGCCGATGCCTATGCGATTACCGCCGACGCGCCTTATCGCTTCAACCGCTCCTTCGATTTGCAGATGGGCTACCGCACCATGTCGATCCTGGCGATTCCCATGTGCAACCACCGCCACGAGGTGGTGGGCGTGCTGGAGTTTATCAACCGGCAAAACAAGGGCGGCAACGGGCTGGAACCCGAGCTGATTGCCTTCGATGAAGAGGTCGCGGTGTCCCTGCGCGCCTTGGCCAGCCAGGCGGCGGTGGCGATCGAGAATCGCCAGCTGCTGGATGACATCAGTCGGCTGTTCGATGGCTTCGTCAAGGCCTCGGTATTCGCCATCGAACAGCGTGATCCCACCACCAGCGGTCACTCCTTCCGCGTCGCCGAGCTGTGCCTGACCCTGGCCAATCAGCTACCTCATGCGCCGAGCGCCAGACTGCGGGAACTGGCGCTGAGCGCCGATGCCTTGCGCGAATTGCGCTACGCCGCCTTGCTGCATGATTTCGGCAAGGTCGGGGTGCGCGAGCACGTGCTGGTCAAGGCCAAGAAACTGACCGAACCGGTGGTCGAGAACCTGCGCTACCGGGTCGCCCTGGCCAAGGAGAATCTGCATAACCAGACCCTGCGCAAGATGCTGCATGTCTACCAACATCAAGGCGGCCTCAGCGATGAGCGGCGCGTGCAACTGGAGGCGGAGCTGGCCCAGGAATGCGAGCGTCTGGACCGTTACCTGGGCAATATTCTCCAGGCCAACGAGCCGACCATGCTCAGCGAGGGGGATTTCCAGCATTTGCAGGAGATGCAAGGCGAGCTGGTCAAGGCCCCCGGCAATTGCCTGATCAGCCTGCTCAGCGAGGGCGAGTTCGGCGCCCTGGCCGTGCGCAAGGGCAGCCTGACCCATGAGGAACGGGCCGAGATCGAGCGGCATGTGGTGCACACTCAGGAGTTTCTCAGCCTGATTCCCTGGACCCCGGATCTGCAGGGCGTGCCACAGATCGCCGGCGCCCACCACGAGAAACTCGATGGCAGCGGCTATCCCAGGGGCCTGGTGGGGGATGCGATTCCCTGCGCGTCACGGATCATGACGGTGTGCGATATCTACGATGCCCTGACCGCCGCCGACCGGCCTTACAAACCGGCCATGCCGCTGGAACGGGCCCTGGATATCCTGAAGAGCGAGGCGGCCAGCGGCCTGCTCGATGCCGAACTGGTGCAGCTGTTTATCGCCAGTCGCTGTTATCAGGTCAGTGGCCCGCCCGGCTCGTACAGCGCCTCGCGCTTCACCCATCACGTCTGCGATTTCGAGCCGTCCTGCACGGCAGCCGGGCATCCACGCGGCGGCTGAGCCTTTGCATACAAAAGTACGCTTAACCCCGTAGCCCGGATGCAATCCGGGAGCGATTTTCCTGGAGCTGAATTTCCCCGGATTGCATCCGGGCTACAAGAGCCGGGTTGGCCTCCCAGGCGCTCAGGGTTTCATCCCCAAGGCCTGCTGGTAGCGCGTATCGAGCGTCTGCGGTGCACCGCTGACATGCTTGTCGATGTGCTGGTAGATCGGCTCCAGGCGTTGCAGGCGGTCGCCGATATTGGGGTGAACCTTGAGAAAGCTGGTCAGCGCCGCATCATCCTGGCGAGTGCTGGCCAAGGTTTGCAGCACCCCGGCCAGGCCGTAGGGATCGTAACCGGCGCGGGTGGCTAGCACCGCGCCCATGGCGTCCGCCTCATATTCATCGCCGCGATCCAGGCCGCGGGAGTAGAGGTCGCCGACGCTGCGGGTGAACTTGTCGGCTATGGCCGAGTTGTTGCTGCCGCCGCTCTTGGCTGCGCCGGCCTGCACGGCCAGAACCGTCAGGTCGCTGAGCAGGCCGGTTTGCGCCTGCTTCTGGATCGCCTTGAGGTGGTGCTGCCGCACCACGTGGGCCGCTTCATGGGCTAACACTCCGGCCAGTTCCGCCTCGCTATTCATCCGCGCCAGCATGCCGCTGGTGATAAAGACATAGCCCGCCGGCGCCGCATAAGCCGCCACCTGGGGGCTGTCGAGCACGACGAAGCGCCATTGCAGGTCCGGGCGTTCGCTGTGCTGGGCGACCCACAGGCCGACCCGGTTGACGTAGCGCTGCAGGCCCGGGTTGTTCAGCACAGTGGCCTGTTGCAGCAGAATGGTCGCGGTGTTGCGGCCGATCACCAGTTCATCATCGGCGCTCTTCTGCCCCATATTGGTCAAGTTCTGCCCGGCACTGGCCAGTTTGCCCAGGTCGACGCCCTGTATCTGCATGCCCTCCAGGCCCTGACAGGCGCTTAGGCTTAGGCATAGGGCCAGTAGTAGGGGACGCTGTAAGACAAAATGATGCTTGAGCATGGCGATTTCCTCTTGCCGATGCGGACTTAGCGGGCGTAGGGCAGCGATTGGCTGTGCAGGCCGCCTTGTTGGGCGAAGCTGCGGGCTTCACCGGGCTGGGCGGCAAAGCTCTCCAGGTATTGCAGGCTAGCGGACAGTCCAGCGCCGCCGATTTGCAACTGTTCATCGCTGATGCCGCGTACACCGGTGGCCACGCCGCTGGCCGGCGCCGCCTGACTGCCGAGGCTGAGCAGGCCACCCAGGTTACTGCTGCGGCTGGCCTGCGCGTCTTTGGCGAAGCGCAGGCTCAACAGGGGCAACCAGCCGCGCTGGCCGCCGGCGGTTTGCACCTGATACCAGCCGCCTTGGCGTCCGACCACCATGACAGTCGCTTGTTTGCTGAGTTTGCCCAAGGCACTGGCGCCAGCGCTGGGCTCGGCGCGCAGCTCGGTTTCCTGGACGGTTTGCGCTTGACGCTGCTCGGTCAAGCCTGGGCTGCTGTACAGGCTCAGCAGCAGGGCGGCCAGGCCGGCCATAAGGGTTCTATTCATCATTTTTCCTTCTCGGTTCGAACAGGCTGACGGCTTCCGCCCGGCCTTTGACCTGATGCTCGCCCTGGGGCACGAAGTCCAGGGGCAGGCTGCACGCCGCCCGCGTGGCGGCGGAAACCAGCAGGTGGGCGCGGCCCTTGGTCAGCCCTTCGATGCGGCTGGCCAGGTTCACGGTGTCGCCAATTGCAGTGTAGTCATAACGTTGGCGGGCGCCGACCAGGCCAACTACCGCTGGTCCCGTGTGCAGGCCGATGCCGATATCGAAGTCCGGGCAGTTGTAGTCGCGGCGAAAGGCGTCCAGGTTGTCGAGCATTTCCATGGCCGCGAGAATCGCCTGGTCGGCCTGCTGCGGGTTGTCCAGCGGCGCGCCCCAGAAGGCCATGATGGCGTCGCCGATAAACTTGTCGAGGGTCGCCTGGTGCTTGAACAGCACCTCCACCTGGCTGCTGAAATAGCCTTCCAGCAGACGCACGATTTCCGCCGCGCTGTGCTGCTCCGACAGGGTGGTGAAGTTGCGGATATCGGAAAACAGCACGGTCAGCTGGCATTCCTTGCTGGCCAGCAGGGCTTCGGGGTCGTCGCGGGTGACCAGTTGGTTGACCACCACCGGGTCCATAAAGCGGCTGAACAGGCGAATGGTGTCTTGCAGCTGCTGGCGCCGGCGCAGGTAGAACAACGCCAGCGCCGCTGCCAGTAGCAGCCACAGACAGATCAAGCCCGGCATAACGCCGAGCAGCAGGCCCTGCAGGGCCAATCCATAGCTGCCGACAAACAGCCCCAGGCTGCCGCTCAGGCAGAGGGCGAAGGCGGCCGGCAGGCGTTCCTCCAGCAGCAAGGCACTCAAACCCAGCAATAGCAGCAGCGGCCCGAGCAGTTCGAGCCAGAGGCTGGCCTCCTGCAGTTGGCTGCCGTTGAGCAGGTTGTCGATGGCGGTCATCAGAATAAAGGGGGCCGGGTAGAGGGTATCCAGCGGAGTCGGGCGCAAGTCATGCAAGCCCGCCGCCGTAGTGCCTATGACGATGATCTTGTCCTTGAACTGCCCGGCCGGCAGGGGGTCGCCCTGCTGGCGCGCGGCCGCCAGCACCGCCGCATAGGACAGGCGCGGATAGGGCAGGCGCGCGCTGCCGGGCCAGTCGAGCAGGATGCTCGGCTGCTCCGGCAGGGGCGTGCCGAGGTCGTGGGCGAGGCGCGCGGGCAGGCTGGGCAAACGCCAGTCGGCGAAGCTGCGGTACAACTCGTAGCGCCGACCGATGCCGTCGGGATCGGGGCGGAAGTTGATGCTGCCGACTCGCCACAGCTCGCTGGCAAAGGCCTTGGGCAATAGCAGCAGGCCGCGTTGCTCGGGCGTGCCCTGGCGTCCCGGCGCTTGCCAGGTCTGCGGCGGGTAGTCGCGCAGCAGCGGCGGCTGGCTGCCTTCGGCGGGTTCCTGGACCAGGGCGGCGAGGTAGGTGTTGCGGCTGCGCTGCAGCACTTCGGCAAAGTAGCTGTCGGCGTCCGGGTTGAACTGGTCCGCTTCGCTGAACAGCACGTCGAAGGCCACGGCTTGGGGCTGTTGGCTCTGCAGGTATTCCAACAGTTCGGCGTGCAACGAGCGTGGCCACGGCCATTTGCCGGCCTCGTCGGCCAGCACCTGCAGGCTCAGGTCGTCGATATCGATCAGCAGCAGGCGTGGGTCCGGCGTCTGTTCGGCCGCGCGCTGGCGGATCAGCCAGTCCAGGTGGGCATTGTTCAAGCCATTCAGGGCAGGCGCCAGATGCAGCAGCGGGAGGAGCAGCAAGGCCAGCAGGCAGAGTGCCCAGAGACCCTGGCGGAACAGGCGGGATGCGGGACGGGCAGGCACCAGGTGGGCCCCTAGAGTCGGTGGCTATGCCACTGACTCTAGCAGCTGATCGACAGGGTCAAGACCTGGGCTGGCGGTTTAACCCGCCACCAGTACCCGTATGGCTTCCAGGCGCAGCGCGGCCTTGTCGAGCATGGCCAGGCCTTGCTCGCGCTGTTGCCGCAGGGCGCTCAGTTCGCTGTCGCGCACGCTGGGGTTGACCGCTTGCAGGGCGACCAATCGAGCAAGCTCCTCGTCTGTGTCGGCGGCCAGGCGGCGTTTGGCTTCATCGACGCGGGCCGTATGGCGCGGCGCGATCTTGTCTTCGCCGGCACTGATCAGCGGGTTGAGGCTGTCGCGCTGGGCCTGGACGAATTTGTTGGCGCTGGCCCGCGGCACGCTTTCCAACTGATCATTCAGGGTCTCGAAGGACACCTTGTGCGCCAGGTCGTTGCCGTTGGCGTCGAGCAGGCAGCGCAGGGCGATCGGCGGCAGGTAGCGGCCCAGTTGCAGGGCGCGCGGCGCCACCACTTCGCTGACGTACAGCAGTTCGAGCAGCACGGTGCCGGGTTTCAGCGCCTTGTTCTTGATCAGCGCCACCCCGGTGTTGCCCATGGAACCGGAGCGCACCAGGTCCATGCCGCCTTGCACCATGGGGTGTTCCCAGGTGAGGAACTGCATCTCCTCGCGCGACAACGCTTGATTGCGGACGTAGGTGATGGTCACGCCTTCGTCGTCGCCCAGGGGGAAGCTGGCGTCCAGCATCTTCTCGCTGGGGCGCAGGATCAGGGCGTTTTCCGAATGGTCTTCGCTGTCGATGCCGAAGGCGTCGAACAGTTGCTCCATATAGATGGGCAGGGCGAACTGGTCGTCCTGCTCGAGGATCGCTTCCACCAGCGCCTCACCTTCACCGGCGCCGCCGGAGTTGAGTTCCAGCAGGCGGTCGCGGCCGGCATGCAGCTCACTTTCCAGACGCAGGCGTTCGGCCTTGGCCTCGTCGACCAGGGCCTGCCAGTCGCCCTCGTCGCCGCTTTCCAGCAGCGGCAGCAGGCGATTGCCGAATTGGTGCTGCAGGGCGTTGCCGGTCGGGCAGGTGGCGAGGAAGGCGTTCAGCGCCTGGTGATACCACTGGAACAGGCGTTCCTGCGGGCTGTTTTCCAGGTAGGGCACATGCAGCTGGATGCGGTGTTTCTGGCCGATGCGGTCGAGGCGGCCGATGCGCTGCTCGAGCAGGTCCGGGTGGGCCGGCAGGTCGAACAGCACCAGGTGGTGGGCGAACTGGAAGTTGCGCCCCTCGCTGCCGATTTCCGAACAGATCAGCACCTGGGCGCCGAACTCTTCGTCGGCAAAATAAGCGGCGGCGCGGTCGCGTTCGAGGATGCTCATGCCTTCGTGGAACACCGTGGCGGGGATGCCCTTGCGCACGCGCAGGGCGTCTTCCAGGTCCATGGCGGTTTCGGCGTGGGCGCAGATCACCAGCACCTTGAACTTCTTGAGCATCTTCAGGGTGTCGATCAACCACTCGACGCGCGGGTCGAAACGCCACCAGCGCTGTTCGTCGTCGACATCCGGCTGCGCCTGGTAGCTGACTTCCGGGTACAGATCGGCATGCTCGCCCAGCGGCAGCTCCATATATTCGTCGGGGCTGGCCAGCGGGTAGGGGTGCAGTTCGCGATCGGGGAAGCCCTGCACCGCCGCGCGGGTGTTGCGGAACAGCAGGCGGCCGGTGCCATGCCGGTCGAGCAGCTCGCGCACCAGGCGCGCCGAGGCTTCGCTGTCGCCGGCATTCACCGCGCCGAGCAGTTCTTCACCGCCGGCACCGAGGAAGTCATGGATGGTCTGATGCGCCGCAGGCGACAGACGGCCCTGATCCAGCAGCTCCTGCACCGCTTCGGCGACCGGCTTGTAGTTGGCGCTTTCGGCGCGGAAGGCTTCCAGGTCGTGGAAACGATTGGGGTCGAGCAGGCGCAGGCGGGCGAAGTGGCTGTCCTGGCCCAGTTGTTCCGGGGTGGCGGTGAGCAGCAGCACGCCGGCAATCACTCCGGCCAGCTGCTCGACCAGGCTGTATTCCGGGCTGGCGTGCTCCGGGTGCCAGACCAGGTGGTGGGCTTCGTCGACCACCAGCAGGTCCCAACCGGCGGCGAACAGCGCGTCCTGGGCCCGTTCGTCTTCGCACAGCCATTCCAGCGCTACCAGAGCAAGCTGGCAGTCTTCGAAGGGGTTGCTGGCATCGCTTTCGATAAAGCGTTCGGCGTCGAACAGCGCGACATCCAGGTTGAAGCGCCGGCGCATCTCCACCAGCCACTGGTGCTGCAGGTTCTCCGGCACCAGGATCAGCACGCGGTTGGCGCGCCCGCAGAGCAGCTGGCGATGGATCACCAGGCCGGCTTCGATAGTCTTGCCCAGGCCCACTTCGTCGGCCAGCAATACCCGCGGGGCGATACGGTCGGCCACTTCGCGGGCGATATGCAGCTGGTGCGCGATCGGTTGCGCACGCACGCCGCCCAGGCCCCAGAGTGCGGACTGCAGCTGGCGACTGGTGTAATCCAGGGTGTGGTAGCGCAGGGCGAACCAAGGCAGGGGGTCGATCTGCCCGGCAAACAGGCGGTCGCTGGCCAGGCGGAACTGGATAAAGTTGGACAGCTGGGTTTCCGGCAGGGTGACGCTTTCGTTCTGCCCATTGAGGCCGTGATAGACCAGCAGACCGTCGATGTCGTCGACCTCCTGCACGGTCAGCTTCCAGCCTTCGAAATGGGTGATTTCATCGCCCGGCGAGAAGCGCACGCGGGTCAGCGGCGCATTGCGGGTGGCGTACTGGCGGGTTTCGCCGGTGGCCGGGTAGAGCACGGTGAGCATGCGGCCATCCTGCATCAGGACGGTTCCCAACCCCAGCTCCGCTTCGCTGTCACTGATCCAGCGTTGCCCCGGTTCATACTGCGCCATGCCTGTCTCCCGCGTGAAAAAGCCGACTATGGTAACGCAGCGCCGGGCCCAGGCCAAAGGCGCATTGGTGTGCAGTCGGCACTTTGTATGCTTAGCTAAGGCGAAAGTGTAGCGAGGCGACCCTCAAGTCGGCGTCTGTGCGGCCGACAGCCTGACCAAAGGAGGAGAGAAAACGTGCTACCGCCCATTCCCCACAGCATGGCCCCGGTCACAGTGCAGCAGGATGTGATCAAGCCGCGCCCGGAAATTCCGCCGGTGACGCAGGCTGCCGAGAGCTCCAAGGAAAGCGCGGTGAGCCTGGACAAGCGGCACCCGCAGGAAGCGGAGGCGATGCTGCGCGAAGAGCAGCGGCGGCGTCAGCGCCGGCATGGCTACAGCCCGGAAGAGTTGGCCGAAGGCGAGGTGGCCAAGGCCGACGAGGCGGCTATCGACGAGTTACCCCGCCAGGGTCTATGGGTGGATGTGGAAGTCTGACGCCTGCTAGGGCGTTGCTGGTTTGCGGCGGTGATGGGTGAATCTCTTTAACGACAGTCCATTGCTGCTGCCCGACGCCGAGCTGGAGTTCCACGCCGATTGGCTGGATCGGGCGACGGCCGATCTGTGGCTGGCGCAGTTGCGTGCTGAAACCCCTTGGCAACAACCCCAGGTGCAGCTTTATGGTCGGCAGTTTCCGGTGCCGCGACTGCTGGCCTGGTATGGCGATGCCGAGGCCAGTTACCGTTACTCGGGGTTGACCCATCAACCGCTGCCCTGGACGCCCTTGCTGGCGCAGATTCGTGCGCGGCTAGTCGCGGCGCTGGGGCAGCCGCTCAATGCGGTATTGCTCAACTATTACCGCGACGGCCAGGACTCCATGGGTTGGCACAGCGATGACGAAGCCGAGCTGGGGCGCAATCCGTTGATCGCCTCGCTTAACCTGGGTGGCAGCCGACGTTTCGACCTGCGGCGCAAGGGGCACAGCCGCATCGAGCACTCCTTGCTGTTACAGCACGGTTCGCTGCTGGTCATGCGCGGGCCAACCCAGCATTATTGGCAGCACCAAGTGGCGAAGACGCGCAGCCCCTGCGCGCCGCGTCTGAACCTGACTTTTCGGATGATCCGGTCAAACCTATGAGTAGCGACGACAAGCTGATTGATTTCGTGGCCGAGCGCGACAAGCGCATTCACGACCTGCGCGACAAGAAACTCAACGAGTTGCGCGAGGCCTTCGAGCAGGCCCTGCCGCTGCCCAAGGGCAAGAAAAAGCCCAAGAGCAAGCCGAAAAAGCCCTGATGGCTGCTGACCAGGGGCTGATCCATTGATCTGAGTCAGTTAAGCGGGCCTTAGCCGTGTGGCTTAGCCGCGCTGTTGATCTGGATCAATAGGCCCGAGGCGCCCCCTGCTAGCTTGAAGCCATTCCCACACAGGCTTCACGCAGGAGGCACCCATGTTTATCGATGTCGTTGTGCTTGCCGGAATCGGCACTGTCGGTTTGATGGTCGCCTTCTTCGCCGGTGTCGGCTATTTCATCTGGAAGGATGCGCACCAGCGCAAGCAGGGCTGAACACCAGAGCACAGGGCACGCAAGGCAATTTGGGCGACTTAGGTCGCCCTTTTTTTAACACTGAATGCTGAGCCGAACCGCAGCTTTTGTAGGGTGGGTTAGTGGCGCAGAGCAGGGTTTTAAAATCAACTGCGGAATGTGTGCGCCACGTAACCCACCAAGCGGTGATCGGCCTGCCCCATCTGGTGGGTTACGGCGCAACTGACTACGCACCAGCAGATAGCCCGTGGTCATGCGCCTAACCCACCCTACGAACTACGAACTGTTGTGCTGCTTGAGAGTGTTCGTTTCTTCCCATCGGCCGCAGCGCGCCAAGGCGTTAAGCCGCGTGCACGTCTTCCGGGCTGTGCGGCGATTCGATGCGCAGGTAGTGATCGAGTTTGGCCTGCTGCACGGGCGTCATAAACAGGCCGAGCTTGCTGCGCCGCCAGAGGATATCGGCGGCCTGCACGGCCCATTCTTCCTGGCACAGGTAGTCCACTTCGCGGGCATAGAGCCCGCCGCCCAAGTGCTCGCCCAGATCGCCCAGGTTGTGCACGCCCTTGAGCATCAGCCAGGTGCGGCTGCCATAGCTGCTGGCCCAACGCCGCGCCAGGGCGGTGGGTAACCAGCCGAAGCGCGCGCACAGGGCTTCGATCAAGGCGCTCTGGCTGTCCAGTTGCTCGGCGCCGGGCAGCAGGCTGCTGTGGGTCCAGTTGGGGCCCATCTTGGGGAAGAAGGGCGCCAGTTGCGCCAGCGCCGACTCGGCCAGTTTGCGGTAGGTGGTCAGCTTGCCGCCGAACACCGAGAGCAGCGGCGCTTCGCCGGGGAGAGCGGACAGCGCTAGGGTGTAGTCGCGGGTCACGGCCGAAGGGTCGTCCGACTCGTCGTCGCACAGCGGGCGCACGCCGGCATAGGTGTGCAGTATGTCGCTGCGGCTCAGCGGCGTCTTGAAGTGAGCGTTGACCACCTGCAACAGGTAGTCGATCTCGGCCTCGGTGATCGCCACCTTGGCCGGGTCGCCCTGGTATTCGGGGTCGGTGGTGCCGATCAGGGTGAAACGATCCTGATAGGGAATGGCGAAGACGATGCGGCGGTCCTCGTTCTGCAGGATATAGGCCTGCTCGCCCTCGAACAGCTTGGGCACCACTATATGGCTGCCCTGGATCAGGCGAATGCCATAAGGCGAGTCCTGTTTCAGGTCTTCGCGGATAAAGCGCGCCACCCAAGGGCCGGCAGCGTTGACCAGGGCGCGGGCACGAATCGAGAACAGGCTGCCATCGGCGCGTTCCAGGTGGATATGCCACAGGCCCTTGTCGCGCCGCGCGCTGACGCAGCGGGTGCGGGTGTGCACATGGGCGCCTTGTTCGCGGGCGGCCATGGCATTGAGCACCACCAGGCGGGCGTCATCGACCCAGCAGTCGGAGTATTCGAAACCGCGGCTGATCTCTGGCTTCAGCGGGCTGCCGGCGCCGAAACGCAGGCTGCGCGAGCCGGGCAGTTTCTCGCGCTTGCCGAGGTGGTCGTAGAGGAACAGGCCGGCGCGAATCATCCAGGCCGGACGCAGGTGCGGGCGGTGCGGCAGGATAAAACGCAGCGGTTTGACTATATGCGGCGCCTTGGCCAGCAGCACTTCGCGTTCGGCCAGGGCTTCGCGCACCAGGCGGAATTCGTAGTGTTCCAGGTAGCGCAGGCCGCCGTGGATGAGTTTGCTGCTGGCCGATGAGGTGTGCTGGGCCAGGTCGTCCTTTTCGCAAAGGAACACCGACAGACCGCGCCCGGCGGCATCGGCGGCGATCCCGACGCCGTTGATGCCTCCGCCGATAATGGCGAGGTCATAGACTTCAGCGAGGGGCGTGGCGAAGGCGGGGCTAGTAGGCATGGTGGCACCATAAGGTCGGAATCGAACGTTTTAATGTTCACTTTCGAAAATATGCTAGTCGAAGATGCGCGACTGCGCCACCCCGATCTGCGCTTTCGTGCCGAGTGGTTAGATCTGTTGCGGGGGGATGTGCCGGTGATCAGACCAGATCGAGCTGAACCTTGTTCTCGGCGAGCAGGCGGCCGATGGCGGCGGAGGGCGCGGTGTCGGTGAATACGCGATCGACCAGGGCGATGGAACCCAGGCGTACTACGGCATTACGGCCGAACTTGCTGGAGTCGACGGCGAGGAAGACCTGCCGCGCGTTGTCGATGATGGCCTGGGACACCCGTACTTCCTGGTAGTCGAAATCGAGCAGGCTGCCGTCTTCGTCGATACCGCTGATGCCGACCAGGGCGAAGTCGACCTTGAACTGCTGGATAAAATCCACCGCCGCCTGACCCACCACACCGCCATCGCTGCGCACCGTGCCGCCGGCCACCAGCACTTCGAAATCGGCCTTGGCGCTGAGCTGGGCGGCCACGTGCAGGTTGTTGGTGATGATCTTCAGGCCCTTGTGCCCGAGCAGTTCGCGGGCTATCGCCTCGGTGGTGGTGCCGATAGTGATAAACAGCGAGGCATGGTCGGGAATATGCGCGGCGATGGCGGCGGCGATGCGCTGCTTTTCCTCGCGCATCTGCCCGGCGCGCATGCTGTAGGCGGTGTTCTGGGTACTCGAGGCCTCGCTCGCCGCGCCCCCATGGGTGCGCCGCAGCAGGCCCTGTTCGGCCAACTGGTTGATGTCGCGCCTGATGGTCTGCGGGGTGACGCTGAAGGCCTGGGCCAGTTCGTCGATGCTGACGTAGCCGCGTTCGCGGGCGAGTTCGAGTATGTCGTGCTGGCGGGGCGGCAGGGTCATGGCGGGTCCTTGAAAGTGCGCGACATTATAGACTGCCGGCTGGTAAATTTTATGGCCTGCCATCCATGGCGGCCACCCTTCGGGCCGTCGCTTTGCGACGTTAAAAATGGTTCTCGGTAGTTTTTTATGGCCTGCCATCCATGGTGGCCACCCTGCGGGGCGTCGCTGCGCGATGTTAAAAATGGGTCTCGGTAGTTCTTTATGGCCTGCCATCCATGGCGGCCACCCTGCGGGCCATCGCTGCGCGATGTTAAAAACTGCTCCCGGCAGTTTTTTATGGCCTGCCATCCATGGCGGCCACCCTACGGGCCGTCGCTGCGCGACGTTAAAAACTTCTCCCGGTCATTTTTATGGCCTGCCATCCGTGGCGGCCCCCTTCGGGCCGTCGCTGCGCGACGTTAAAAATTGCTCCAGGCAATTTTTTCTGGCTGTTGC
>NZ_JAUYNP010000049.1 GCF_030696055.1 Pseudomonas sp.
GCTGAACTGCATGCTTCAGCCCCACACTACGTCCTGCCCCATCGACGAGAAGATCGTATCTATCCACGCGCCATCAGGCTCAAATCGTCGAAGTATCCGATCAGAAATAAAAATGCCAGTCAGCTTAACTGACTGGCATTAACCCGCAGGTCCCTTTTTTCTTGGCTTCAGCCGCTTAGGACAGGTAGCCGCCGTCGACATTCAGCGCCACGCCTGTGGTGTAGCTGGACGCATCGCTGGCCAGATAGAGCACGGCGCCGGCCATCTCGCTCGGCTCGGCTATGCGCTTGAGCGGGATGCGCTGCAGCATCATGTTGCGGATAGCGTCGTTCTTCACCAGGGCCGAGGCGAACTTGGTGTCGGTCGCACCCGGCAGCAGGGCGTTGCAGCGGATGCCGAACTGCGCGCATTCCTTGGCGAACACCTTGGTCATGCTGATCACTGCGGCCTTGGTCACCGAGTAGATGCCTTGCATCTCGCCCGGGCTGACGCCGTTGATCGAGGCGACGTTGATGATGCTGCCACCACCGTTCTGCTTCATCAACTTGCCGCCTTCGATCGACATAAAGTAGTAACCGCGGATGTTCACATCGACGGTTTTCTGGAAGGCCGACAGGTCGGTTTCCAGCACGTTGCCGAACTGCGGGTTGGTGGCGGCGTTGTTGACCAGGATGTCCAGACGGCCGAACTGCTCGCGGATCTGGGCGAAGACGCTGGTGATCTGTTCCATCTCGCCGATATGGCAGGCAATAGCCGTGGCTTTGCCGCCTTCGGCAATGATGGCGTCGGCCACGGCCTGGCAGCCCTCGATCTTGCGGCTGGAGACGATCACATGGGCGCCTTGCTGGGCCAGCAGTTTGGCAATGGCTTCACCTATGCCGCGGCTGGCGCCGGAAACGAAAGCGATCTTGCCGTCGAGGTCGAACAGTTGGGTCTTGGACATGCGGTTCCCCTTGTCTGAAGGCGTTAGGCCGAATTACAGCTGCGACTTGTTGATGACCTGCAGGCTCATCTGCTCCAGCAGTTTGTTCATCTGCACAAACTGGGCGAAGCGTTTGTCCTGGGTTTGGCCGTGGTAATAGCGGTAGTAGATCTGCTGCACGATGCCGGCCAGGCGGAACAGGCCGTAGGTGTAGTAGAAGTCGATGCTTTTGATCTGGATGCCGGAGCGTTCGGCGTAGTAGTCGGCGAACTCCTGGCGAGTCAGCATGCCGGGGGCATTGCTCGGCTGGCGGCGCATCAGCTGCACCGGTGCGGAGTCGGCGGCTTCGATCCAGTAGGCGAGGGTGTTGCCCAGGTCCATCAGCGGGTCGCCGATTGTGGTCAGTTCCCAGTCCAGCACGCCGATGATCTGCATCGGGTTCTGCGGGTTGAGGATCACGTTGTCGAAGCGGTAGTCGTTATGCACTATGCCGGGCTTGTGGTGATCGGTGGGCATCTTGTCGTTGAGCCAGGCCTTGACCGGCTCCCACAGCGGTGCATCGGGGGTCAGGGCTTTCTCGTAGCGATCGCTCCAACCGCTGATCTGGCGCTTTACATAACCTTCCGGCTTGCCCAGATCGCCCAGGCCGCAGGCCTGGTAGTCGACCTTATGCAGGTCGACGAACTTGTCGATAAAGCTCTTGCACAGCTCGCGGGTCTGCTCCGGGCTGAAGTTCAGCTCGGCGGGCATATCCGAGCGCAGGATGATGCCGTTGACCCGCTCCATCACATAGAACTCGGCGCCTATCACCGACTCGTCGGTGCAATGCACATAGGCTTTCGGGCAGTAGGGGAAGCCGTCGTTCAGCTGGTTGAGAATGCGGTATTCGCGGCCCATGTCGTGGGCCGATTTGGCCTTGTGGCCAAAGGGTGGGCGACGCAGCACCAGCTCTTTATTGGGGTATTCGAGCAGGTAGGTCAGGTTTGAGGCGCCACCGGGAAACTGGCTGATACGCGGTTCGCCAGTCAGGCCGGGAATATGCGCCTTGAGGTACTGGTCGATGACAGTGGCGTCGAGTTCTTCGCCTTCGCGGATACGGGTGGACTGGTCAGTAAGCGCCATGTTTATCCCTTCTGCTTATGATGGGTGCCCAAGATTATTGGCTAATCTAATGCTGCAGCCTGTCGCTCACAAGCAATACGCGCCGTTATAGGTTGGCGTGTTGCCACACAATCAAGCTGCCTGATTGGCCATTCGAGCCCAGTTTGCGGGCGCAAAAAATTGCCGGGAGCAATTTTTAACGTCGCGTAGCGACGGCCCGTAGGGTGGCCGCCATGGATGGCCGGCCATAAAAAAACCGGAGTACAGGACTCCGGTTTTCTTGGTGTTCAGTGTTGCCTTGTCGCTTAAACCGGGAACAGTTCGCCCAGTTTCATCGCCAGCATCATGTCGCCTTCGGCGCGCAGCTTGCCGGACATGAACGCCTGCATGCCATCGGTCTCGCCGGTGGTGATGCCTTTCAGGGTTTCGCTGTCCATGATCAGGGTCACGTTGGCGTTGGCGTTGTCGCCTTGCTCAACGGCGCAGGTGCCGTCTTTGACGATCAGGGCGTAGTTCTCGCCGTCTTCGATATTGAACTGGAATACCAGGTCCAGGCCTGCAGCGGCGCCGGCATTGAATTTGGACTGCATGGTTTGGACGATGTCTGCAACGCTCATGATTTCTTCCTTTTCTCAGGTTTTTCTAGCGCCCGTATGGGAGCAGTGGGCCGTCACTCAACGGTAGGTGATGAGTTCCGGCGTCTTCAACAGCTGTAAATGCACATGGCTGTTGAAGGAAGCCAGGCTCACCTGCTTGCCGCGAAACTTCAGGCAGCTCAGTGAGGTATTAACAATTTGCCAGTTCAGCTCGAAAGCCTGGGCCGCTGGTATGCCGGTGATCAAGTGGAGCAGGGCGGTGATGGTGCCGCCTGAGGTGAAGACGGCGATGTTCTGCTTGCTGTTGGCTTGTTCGAGCAGACGGTTGAGGCCGCCGCGTACCTGCTCGACAAACTCTTGCCAGCTTTGCAGGCCGGGCTGGTCATGTTCACCGGAGATCCAGCGGCCAATCAGCAGGGCGAACAGACGCTGGAATTCGGCGCGGTTCTGCGCCGCATTGCGCAATATATGCAGGGCTTCGGGTTCTTCTGGAAGCAGGCCCGGGAGCAGGGCGCGTATCACCGCGTCGGCATCGAACTCATTAAAGGCCGCATCTATCTCGAGGGGCGGCACATCGATGGCGGCAGCCCGCAACTGCTCCAGGGCAGTATTGGCGGTGTGTTGCTGGCGGCGCAGGTCGCCACTCAGGCTGCGATCGAGTCGCGTGCCGAGTTGGGCGAGGTGCGCGCCCACCACTTCGGCCTGGCGAATGCCGATGTGCGAAAGCACATCGTAATCGTCGGCGCCGAATGAGGCTTGGCCATGTCGAATCAGGTAGATGCTGCCCACGTCCGCTAATATCCCGGTACGTTGAAGTTTTCGCGAGGTTATGGGGAAGCTGGGAAGCTGTCAACGTAAAAACATACGCTTGTTTGAATTGCATCATTGGCATCAATGTCTGGCCGTTGCTCGCTGGTCGCCAATCGGTGGTCTCGGTATGCTTGGGCTACATCTGCGCCGCTGAACAGCCGGCGTCGTCATCTGGACAAGGGGGAATGCGTGGAGTTTCTTGCAGAGTACATGGGCTTTCTGGCCAAGACAGTGACCCTGGTGGTGGCCATAGTGGTTGTGCTGGTGTCGATTGCGCTATTGCGTGGCAAGGGGCGACGGCATGTCGGTCAGCTGCAGGTGGACAAGCTCAATGACTTCTACAAAGAGCTGCACCAGCGCCTGGAGCAGTCGGTGCTGGACAAGGATCAGCTGAAAGCCGCGCACAAGGCCGAAGCCAAGGCGGCCAAGCTGGAGAAGAAAGCCGGCGGCCATAAACCTCGGGTCTATGTGTTGGATTTCGACGGCGATATCAAGGCCTCGGCCACTGACAGGCTGCGCCATGAGATCACTGCTTTACTGAGTATGGCGACGGCGAACGATGAGGTGGTGCTGCGTTTGGAAAGCGGTGGCGGCATGGTCCACAGCTATGGCTTGGCCTCCTCGCAACTGGCGCGAATTCGCCAGGCCGGCGTGCCCTTGACCATCTGCATCGACAAGGTCGCGGCCAGTGGCGGTTATATGATGGCCTGCATCGGCGAGAAGATCATTTCCGCGCCTTTCGCCATTCTCGGTTCGATCGGCGTGGTGGCGCAATTGCCCAATGTGCACCGTTTGCTGAAAAAGCATGACATCGACTTCGAAGTGCTGACCGCCGGCGAATACAAGCGCACCCTGACGGTATTCGGCGAAAACACCGAGAAGGGCCGGGAGAAGTTCCAGGAAGACCTGGAAACCACCCATGAGCTGTTCAAGAACTTTGTCGCCCGCTATCGCCCGCAGCTGGCGATCGAGCAGATCGCCACGGGCGAAGTCTGGTTGGGCCTCAGTGCATTGGAAAAACAATTGGTCGATGAACTCAAGACCAGCGACGAATACCTCGCCGAGCGTGCCAAGCAGGCCGATTTGTACCATCTGCACTATGCCGAGAAGAAATCCTTGCAGGAGCGTGTAGGCCTGGCGGCCAGCGTGGCGCTCGATCGCTTCGCCTTGACTTGGCTGAGCCGTTTGCAGCAACAACGCTTCTGGTAATCCGTATTTTCACAGGGGAAGACGATGAGCAGCTTCAGCGCACTGCAGGCCCGCGAGAACGCCGCGGGTCAATTCGAGCAGGTCATTGTCCAGCGTGATACCGACGAACTGCCGGCCGGCGAGCTGCTGGTACGGGTCAAGTATTCCTCGCTCAATTACAAGGATGCGTTGTCGGCCAGCGGCAACCGAGGCGTGACCAAGAGCTTCCCGCATACCCCGGGTATCGATGCGGCGGGGGTAGTGGAAGCCTCCAGCGTTGCCGAGTTCAGTGTGGGCGATGAGGTGATAGTCACCGGCTACGATCTGGGTATGAACACCGCCGGTGGCTTCGCCCAGTACATTCGCATTCCCGCCAGCTGGGCGCTAAAGCGGCCCCTGGGGCTGTCACTGCGCGAAGCCATGGTGCTCGGCACTGCCGGCCTTACCGCCGCCCTGTGTGTCGACAAGCTCGAACAGGCGGGCGTCACGCCGGATGCCGGGCCTATTCTGGTGACGGGAGCCACGGGCGGCGTGGGCAGCATTGCCGTGGTGCTGCTGAGCAAGTTGGGCTATCGCGTCGCCGCGGCGACGGGCAAGGCCGAGCAGGCAGAGTTTCTCAAGAGCCTGGGCGCGCAAGAAATAGTTTCGCGCAGCCAGTTGCAGGAGGGCAGCGAGCGGCCGATGCTCAAAGAGCAGTGGGGCGGCGCGGTGGATACGGTGGGCGGCGATATCCTGTGCAACCTGCTCAAGGCGCTGCGCTATGGTGGCAGTGCGGCCTGCTGCGGTTTGACCGCAGGCGTCGGTTTCCAGGGCAGTGTGCTGCCGTTTATCCTGCGCGGCGTGAACCTGCTGGGAGTCGATTCGGTTGAGCTGCCGCTGGTGGTCAAGGCCTCCATGTGGGACAGGCTGTCGCTGCAATGGAAGCTCAATCTGGACGCCCTGGTCACCGAGGTGACGCTGCCGCA
>NZ_JAUYNP010000186.1 GCF_030696055.1 Pseudomonas sp.
GAACAAGCCTGGCAGCCGCTTCGGCAAACTGGCCGGGGTCAGCGCCATGACCGATGTCACCGGCTTCGGCCTGCTCGGCCATCTAATCGAGATGGCCGACGGCAGCGGCCTGACCGCGCGCATCGAGTTCGCCAAGGTGCCGCGTCTGCCCGGCGTGGAGTACTACCTGGAGCAGGGCTGCGTGCCCGGCGGCACCCTGCGCAACTTCGACAGCTACGGCGAGAAGATCGCGCCGCTGTCCGAACTGCACAAACAGTTGCTGTGCGACCCGCAAACCAGCGGCGGCTTGCTGGTGGCGGTGACCCCCGCAGGCGAGGCGGAGTTTCTCGCTGTGGCCAATGAGCTGGGCCTGGCTCTTGAGCCTATAGGCCAATTGCTCGAGCGTCAGACCTGTGCGGTCGAGGTGCTCTGATGCGCGACAACAGCAGCGACTACCGCAGCCTGTTTCTCAACGCCACGCCGATGATGGATGCCCGCGCCCCGGTTGAATTCCACAAGGGCGCCTTTCCGGGTGTGGTCAATCTGCCGCTGATGGACGATCTCGAGCGGCAGAAGGTCGGCACCTGCTACAAGCAGCACGGCCAGCAAGCCGCCATCGAACTGGGCCATCAGCTGGTCAGCGGTCCGCTCAAGGCCGAGCGTATCGAGGCCTGGGCCGCTTTTGCCCGCGCCAATCCCGAGGGTTACCTGTACTGCTTTCGCGGCGGCCTGCGTTCGCAGATAGTCCAGCAGTGGCTGAAAAGCGAGGCCGGCATCGACTACCCACGGGTGATCGGCGGCTACAAGGCCATGCGTAGCTTCCTGCTGGAAACCACCGAGCAAGCGCTGCAGCAGTGCGATTTCATCCTGGTCGGCGGCATGACCGGTACCGGCAAGACCGAGGTGCTGGCTGCGCTTAGCAACAGCCTGGATCTGGAAGGCCACGCCAATCACCGTGGTTCCAGCTTTGGCAAGCGCGCCACCGGCCAGCCGGCGCAGATCGACTTCGAGAACGCCCTGGCCATCGACATCCTGAAAAAACGCGGCGTGGGCCTTGAGCAATTCGTGCTGGAGGACGAGGGGCGGATTATCGGCAAATGCTCGTTGCCCCTCGAGTTGTACCAGAGCATGCAGGCCTTTCACCTGGTCTGGCTGGAAGACAGCCTGGCCAACCGAGTGGAACGTATTCTCAAAGATTACGTGATTGACCTGAGCGGTGAATTTATCGCCCTGCTGGGGGAGGCGGAGGGCTTTAAGGTCTATGCCGAACGCCTGCAGCAGAGCCTGGCGAATATCCTCAAGCGTCTGGGCGGTGAGCGTTATCAGCGTATGGCCGCGATCATGGATCAAGCCCTGCTGGAACAGCAAAGTAGCGGCAAGGTCGATAGCCATCGCGGTTGGATCGAGGCGCTGCTGGTGGAGTATTACGACCCCATGTACGGGTTCCAGCGCGAGAACAAGGCCGGGCGCATCGAGTTCGTCGGTGAACAGGCCGCCGTACTGGAGTTTTTGCGGCAGCGGGCGGCGTCCTAAGCGGCTGTGACAACATTCGCGCCTCTGCGTCACGGCACTTTTAGTGCAGCCACTCGTCATAAGCATGTGAGCAATAACATTTTTTATTCTGGGAGTTGGATGATGAAGCTGTGGATAGTGTTGCCCATGCTGGTACTGGCGCTCAGCGGTTGTGCGGGTAAAACCGCGTACCGCGCCTCCTGCGCCAATCAGCTGGAGGCGGCCTGGCGTGAGTTGGATATCGCCAAGGCCGAAGGTTTTGCCGGCACCGTGAGCTATTCCAAGGCGCTGTCGTTGCTCACCGCGGCGAAAACCCAGCAGCAGTTCGAGGGCTACAAGGGCTGTACGGCCAAGTCGGAGCGAGCGCGTTTCTATATCCGCGAATCCCGCGCCGGGCGCTAAGGCCAGAGGTCTTTACCGTACCGCCGAGGAGCGCTGAATGCTGTTGGGTTTCAGCACGCTAAGCGCGCTCGAGTGTTATCGCGGGCCGGCCTCGACTGTGACGCAGCGGCCTATTTGCCTAGCTCTCCAGCCTGTCGGCGAGTATCGACGCCGGCAAACTCGATCTGTCGGGCGCCAGGGCGGTACGGCCTATAGCCGCACCACCGCGCGCTTCGATCTGCCAAGGCCAGGCTGATCGACCATTCCGGCCGCTGCTCTCGGGCGGCGGTTGGCTCGGCTCGACTGCCGGCTTCACAAGTTCGTCAGTAAAGGTTTCCAGCGGCTATGCCGTGGCGCCGTGGCGCAGTAGCATCCTGACTCGCACTGAAGGAGTGATAGATGCGCGCCAAACTGGAAGCTGTGCTGCAAGCAGTCAATCAGGTCTTGCTGGGCAAGGAGCCGCAGGTCCGCCTGGCCCTGACCTGCCTGCTGGCCGAGGGTCACCTGTTGATCGAGGATTTGCCGGGTATGGGCAAGACCACCCTCAGCCAGGCCCTGGCCCGGGTGCTGGGTCTGAGTTTCCAGCGCATCCAGTTCACCTCCGACCTGTTGCCCGGCGATATCCTCGGCACCTCGGTATTCGACAAGGACAGCGGGCAGTTTATTTTCCACCCCGGGCCGATCTTCGCCGAGTTGGTGCTGGCCGATGAGATCAACCGCGCCACGCCGAAAAGCCAGAGCGCGCTGCTGGAGGCCATGGAGGAGGGCCAGGTGACCATCGAGGGCGCGACCCGGCCGCTGCCTGAGCCCTTCTTCGTGATTGCCACGCAGAACCCGGTGAGCCAGGGCGGCACCTTCGCCTTGCCGGAGTC
>NZ_JAUYNP010000192.1 GCF_030696055.1 Pseudomonas sp.
ACCTTGCGCCGCTCCAGGCTCATGGACGCCGGCATGGTCAGCAGCAGCTTGTAGCCGCGCGCTGCGGCTACGAAGGCCAGGCCGATGCCGGTATTGCCCGAGGTGGGCTCGACTATGCACATGCCGGGCTTGAGCACGCCGCGCTCCTCCGCATCCCAGACCATGCTGGCGCCGATGCGGCACTTCACCGAGTAGGCCGGGTTACGCCCTTCGATCTTGGCCAGAATGGTGACCCCAGCCGGGCCCAGGTGGTTGATCCTGACCAGCGGGGTATTGCCTATGGCTTGGGCGTTGTCTGCGAAGATGCGGCTCATTGCGGTGTCCTTGTGCTTGGGTTGCCGAAAAGCGCTCAGCCTAAGACGGCTGCGGACAGCCGTCCAGTGCGGCAACAGCCACTACGTGACCCGCCATTCAGTGACTGAATGGCCCGTCTACGTTCACAGTCGCCGGGCTCGCGCGCTATAGTCGGCTTTTCAATTACTGAACCCGCGGGTATGGCCTGCGCGTTACCGTTCGAGGATTTACTGATGAAGTTCGAAGGCACCCAGTCGTACGTCGCCACCGACGACCTCAAGCTCGCGGTCAATGCCGCCATCACCCTGGAGCGGCCGCTGCTGGTCAAGGGCGAGCCGGGCACCGGCAAGACCATGCTGGCCGAACAACTGGCCGAATCCTTCTCTGCCCGCCTGATCACCTGGCATATCAAGTCCACCACCAAGGCCCACCAGGGTCTGTACGAGTACGACGCGGTCAGCCGCCTGCGCGATTCGCAGCTGGACTCGGACAAGGTTCACGACGTGCGCAACTACATCAAGAAGGGCAAGCTGTGGGAGGCCTTCGAGAGCGATGAGCGGGTGATCCTGCTGATCGACGAGATCGACAAGGCCGATATCGAGTTCCCCAACGACCTGCTGCAAGAGCTCGACAAGATGGAGTTCTACGTTTACGAGACCAACGAGACGATCAAGGCGAACAAACGCCCGATCATCATCATCACCTCGAACAACGAGAAAGAACTGCCGGACGCCTTCCTGCGCCGCTGCTTCTTCCACTACATCGCCTTCCCGGATCGCGCGACCCTGCAAAAGATCGTCGATG
>NZ_JAUYNP010000195.1 GCF_030696055.1 Pseudomonas sp.
AGTCGGAGCGGGTTTCGCCCTTGGGCAGCTCGATATTCAGCACCGCCTGCACCAGGCGCGAATAGCCCATGGAGAAGCCCAGATTGAGGTAGCCGGCGGCCAACTGGGTGTCGAACAAAGGCGATGGCAGGCTGCCGCTCAGGCGCAGAAAGACTTCCAGATCCTCGCTGCAGGCATGCAGCACCTTGACCACGGCGGGGTCTTGCAGCAGGTCGGCGAAAGGTGTCCAGTCGCCGATCAGCAGCGGATCGATCAGATAGGCCCGCTCGCCCTCGCTGACCTGCAGCAAGCCGGCGATCGGGTAGAAGGTGTCGACCCGCATAAACTCGGTGTCGACCGCCACAAAGGGCAACAGACGCCATTCGCTGCACTTCTGCGCCAGGCTGGCGTCGTCACCGATCCAGTGAATATCAATAGCCACGCGGCTCTCCCCTCAAGAATGGCGCGCAGTATATATCGCCAGAGAGCTCGCTAGGCGCCTTGTCTCATGCCCACCTCGGCTGGCTGGCACCCTCGGACGTGGCCAGCGCCTCGTGTAGCCGCCCCACCAGGTCGGCGGAACTGCGTTGCATCGGCGCACGCAACTCATCGGTAATCAGACCCAGCCTCGCCAGCAGGCTCTTTACCGGCGCTGGGTTGGCCTCGGCGAACATCAGGCGAATGAGGGGCAGCAACCGATAGAAGATGGCCCGCGCAGCCTGCAACTCACCTGCGGCTATGCACTCGACCAGACGTACGAACTGTTGCGGATGGATATGCGCCGAAGCCGCAATCGCCCCGCTCCCGCCCAGGCACAGGGTGGTGAAGAGTTGCGCGTCCTCGCCGGCCAGCACGTCGAGTTGACCGTCGGCGATCAATGCCTGGGTGGTATCGGGATTGCCGCCGCAGTCCTTGATGGCCACCACCCGCGGGTGCCGGGCGATTTCGCGTAACGTCGCCAACTCGATGCGTGCCCCCGTGCGATAGGGAATGTCGTAGAGGATCAAGGGCACTTCGGCCGCATCGGCGATGGCGCCGAACCAGGCCAGCAAGCCCTCCTGCGACGGCCGGATGTAATAAGGTGCCGGTACCAGCAAGCCGGCCACGGGCCGCCGTTGCACCTCCCGCTGCATGGCCAGCACGTCGGCCAGGTGGTTGCCCGCCAGCCCCATCACCAGCTGCTGACTGGGGACTACCTCGAGCAGCGCATCGAGCACCGCGAGCCGTTCGGCCTCGCTCAGTGCTGCCGCCTCGCCCGTCGAGCCGCAGACCACCAGGCCGGCCACCCCGCCCTCGAACAGATGCTCGGCGAGGCGCCGCAGCGCGGCAAAATCGATGGCCCCATCGGCGAATGGGGTCACCAGCGGAACCCAGATTCCAGAAAATACAGGCATAGCAAATCTCCTTAGGCTGACCGTAAAAGTCACCGTCGCAGGGATACAGGGAAGTGCGATGCAAGAAAGGCTAGACCTTCGCGCCTACTGTCCTGTCAGCCCATCTGACGGGACAGCGCGCCCCGGTCAAATGAGCGACTGTTTCTTCGATTTACCCGCGGCAACCACAAACGCCTGCGCCCGGGCCGCAAGGTCCAGGGCGAAAACAGATGAGTGGGCGATGGCAGGCATTGCAAGCTCGGTGCAAACGATTGAAGGCTGGATACTGCGAAAACCGGCACAGTCCTGTCAACTCCCCTTCAGTGCACAAGACCTGGTGCTGCACGCCAGCACTCCTGAAGCCGCCCCCTATGCGAAGACGCGGGCTTGCTCTATGCCGGGGCCAGGCCGAGCGGGCCAGTCGACTGACGGGCTAACAGGCCGTTGAAAAGCTACCTGCGTTGCCGATACGGCGTTAAAAACAGGCTCGGAATGCTCATTTACAGCTCGTAAACTCCGCTTCCTCGCCTGTTTTTGCCTTGTCTCGGCTGCCTCGCCTACATTTTTCAACGGCCTGCTAAGCCTCAGGGCAGGCTCGAGCCAGCGCCGCACTCAGGCGTCGAGTTGCGGAATGCGCGCGATAAATTTGCCTTTGATACCGGCAGGCCAAGTGCGAAAAGGCACCTGACCACTGGCGGATAGCTGGTACTTGCGCGCGTAATCGAGCAAGGCCTCGGCCGCCTCACGCTCGGGGGCAAAGCCACCGAGTACGTAGACGATCTTGCCGGGGGCCTGCAGCACCGCCGCGCAATGCCGTTGGCACGCCATCAGGCAACGGGTGCGCCGGATCGTCAACGGCGGCGCGCCGGCAGCGAGCTGCTCCTGCAACAGCCCCTCGACCTCAGCGGCGAACAACTCACCCTTGCGCACGACAAGCGCCGCGTCGGCGTCTTGGCCACAGGTTTCGCAGAGTACCAAGGTGGTGTTCATCGGTGTTCCTGGGTGGAATAAGTCTCGGGGCCGTGGGCGCAAGCCAGCGGCAGCGACGCTGTATACAGTGGGCGCATCAGTAGTCGATGCCCGCCTGGGCCTTTACCCCGGCCTTGTAGGCGTGTTTGACATCGCGGATCTCGCTGACCGTATCGGCCAGTTCGATCAGCTCGGGCTTGGCCGCACGGCCGGTGATCAGCACGCTCTGGCCGGCCGGCCGGGCGCGAATTGCCTCTATCACCATGGCCGCGTCCAGGTAGTTGTACTTGAGCATGTAGGTCAGTTCGTCGAGCAGCACCAGGTTCAGCCGCTCGTCCTTGAGCATGCGCGCGGCATGCACCCAGGCCTCGTCCGCGGCGGCCTTGTCCGCGTCCCAGTTCTGGGTGTCCCAGGTAAAGCCGGTGGCCATCGCGTGGTAGGCGACCTGGGGCGCATGCTGGCGTAGGTAGATGATCTCGCCGGAGGCCTGGGTGCCCTTGATAAATTGCACCACACCGGCCTGATGGCCATAGCCCAGGGCGCGGTACAGGGTACCGAAGGCCGAGGTGCTCTTACCTTTGCCGTTGCCGGTGATCAGCACCACTATGCCGCGTACTTCCTGGGCCCTTTCGATACCGGCATCCACCACGGCTTTCTTGCGCTGCATGCGTTCGGCGTGGCGCTGTTTCTGCTCATCGATCATGGATCACCCACTCCAGCCTGGGGCTGCCCGCAACGAGGCGGACGGTCACCCGAAATTCTTCGCGCTCACGCGCCATGGTAGAAGTACAGCCACGGGGGAACGGGCTCGCCGCACTAAGCCTCGGCCCTTGATGACGACTACTGAAGAAGGCTGCCCAGCAGCGGGCATGCAACAGCACCGGCAACCACCCACACCCCGGGGTATGCACCTTGCTTCGATCAGGCCGGTCTTCTGGCTCACCTTCATGCGAAGTCCGCGCCTTCCCAGGCTTGCAGGCCCAGTGGCGTGTGGCGGCTTCGTCAGGTTCTACAGCAGCGGGGGCTGCGCCGGAATGCTCGGGTATTACCCCAGAAGTCACCGGACTTCCCGTTTCAGCCCATGGCGCGATTGCGTATGGGGCACCTGTTCGTTGCCGGCAGGGTAGCGCAGTCGGCGCTGTTCCGGCAATTCGCCACGGCCGTTGGCCAGCCCGACGGCGCGCGTCGCGGTTGACTGGCCAAGCGCATCATGGTCAGCTAGCGACCTGTTTCAGGTGTCTCGCGCCAGCGCGCGAGGTGAAACGGGAAGCCGGTGGGTTCGATCCGCAAGATCGCACGAGTCCGGCGCTGCCCCCGCAACGGTAAGCGTACCTCTGGGTCGTAGTAGCCACTGTGCCAGCCGGCATGGGAAGGCCGCCCCAGTCACTGTCGAATCGACAGTAGTCGCAAGCCCGGAGACCGGCCTGAAACCTGTTTGGCAACCCGCGGTGGGCGGGGCGCGCCGAAATCGGGGGTATTGCAGCCTGGCTCGCCCCGTTTTTGTGCAGCTCCCCTTCCTACCTAGCCGTTTCTCGACTCCTTGGAAGGTTCTCCTATGTCAACCAGCACTCTGTCTTCCAGCATTTCTATTGCACTGCCGCTGTCCCAGCGCCTGATCCTCGCCATCGGCAGCTGCCTGCTCGGCGCCGCGCTGATCTATTGCACCGGTTTCTCGCATCTGCAAATCGTGCACAACGCCGCCCACGACACTCGTCACAGCGCCGCCTTCCCCTGCCACTGAGAACTCTACAATGATCAAGCGAATCGCGCAGACGGCGGGCTTTTCCGGGCTGCTGGCCGCCCTGTTACTGACCCTGCTGCAGAGCCTGTGGGTCACGCCGCTGATCCTTGAGGCGGAAACCTACGAAAACGCCGAACCGGTGGCCGAGCACAGCCATGCCGCCGAGGCCAGCGAGCACCAGCACGCGGCCGAGGCCGAGGCCGTGGCGCACGAACACGACGAGGACAGCTGGGCGCCGCAGGACGGACTGCAGCGCAGCCTGTTTACCGGGCTGAGCAATCTGGTGATCGCTGTGGGTTTCGCCCTGATGCTGGCGGGCCTCTATAGCCTGCGCGCGCCGGGCAATAGCTGGCAGGGACTGCTGTGGGGCCTGGCCGGCTTCGCCACCTTCAACCTGGCGCCCGCCGCCGGCCTGCCGCCGGAACTTCCGGGCACTGCGGCGGCCGAGCTGTTGCTGCGCCAGTACTGGTGGATCGGCACTGCCGCCACCACCGCCGCCGGCCTGGCCCTGCTGGCCTTCGCCCGGCCGTGGTGGCTGCGCCTCCTCGGCCTGGCCCTGGTGCCCCTGCCGCACCTGATCGGTGCGCCCCATCCGCAGGTGCATGAGAGCCTCGCCCCCGAAGCGTTGGGCCAGCAGTTTATCTACGCCTCGCTGCTGAGCAACGCGCTGTTCTGGGCCGCCCTCGGCCTGGTCAGCGCCTGGTTGTTTACCCGCCCGCAACCGGCAAACTGATCGGGCCTCGCTGATGCGGCTTAGCGCAGCTAAGCCGCATTAATCCAGCCCCTCCCCATGCCGTTCACTTAAGGCAAGTGAACGGCATCTTGTGTAGCCCGGATGCAATCCGGGGAAATCTACCCTCTGCCAACCCGCTCCCGGATTGCATCCGGGCTACGGATCAATCCACGCCGTTGAGCGGCAGGCGACGCAGGCCGTATAGGCTTAAGTCGACCTTGCCGCGGTTGTCGAGAATCACGATCGCGGCGCCCTGCTCACGCAAGCGCGCATTGATATCACTGGCGTACAGCCGCTGCAGCCAGTGCCGGTAATCCACAGCGCCCTCCCCGCTCAGATAAGCGTGCAAGGCCGGCAGGCTAAAGTCCCAGCGCCCAGCCGCGCAGACAAAACCCTGGGCACGCAACTCTTCGAGCAGCACCGCATCGCCCTGCAGCACAAGCTGGCAACAGCTGAGAAAGTTCTGCACTGGGTCGTTCATCCAAAGGCGCTACTTAAGCTTTTCGGCAATCCAGATGGTGTGCCGGGTGCCCTTGTTGCCATGGGCATAGACCTGCACCTCCTCGACCTTGAAGCCGGCCTTGCGCACCTTGTCGGAGAACTGCCGGTCGGCGCTGGCCGACCACACCGCCAGCACGCCCTTGGCGCGCAACGCCTGGTGGCAGCGCTGCAAGCCCTGGGCGGAATACAGCCAGCCATTGCGCTTCTGGGTCAGGCCTTCGGGGCCGTTATCCACATCCAGCATGATCGCGTCGTAACGCAGCTCCGCGCTCTTCAGGCAATTGGCCACATCGTCCTGCAGCACCCGCGTGCGCGGATCGAGCAGCGGGTAACCGGCCTTGGCCCCCAGCGGGCCGCGGTTCCACTCCACCACCCCGGGCACCAGCTCGGCCACTTCCACCTCGGCGGTCTTGCCCAGGTTCTGCAGCGCCGCCGCCAGGGTAAAACCCATGCCCAAACCACCGATCAATACCCGCGAATCCGGGCGCCCGGCGACTTTCTTGCAGGGAATCGCCGCCAGGGCGTCTTCGGAGCCATGCATGCGGGTGTTCATCAGCTGACCGCCATCGCCGCCGGCGATCTTGATCACAAAATCCTCGCCGTACTCGAACAGGCAGAGCGCCCCAGAGCCATCGGGAATCGGGGCGGTATCCAGCAATACAAAACGCTTCATGGGTGGCGGCTGCCTGAGTCGAGTAAAAACGGGCAGGCAGCATGCACACAAATGGCCAAAGATGCAGCGCCCCTCGGCAAAAAATCCAACTGAGCGGCTTATCCATAGCCCGATAGCTGGGTTTATGATGCCCGCTGCCTCTTTGCCCACAGGATGACTGGCATGCCCCTCGCCCAATTGATCAGTGCCTCGCAACTGCAGCAACGCCTAGCGCAGCCCAATCTGCTGATTCTCGACTGCCGCTTCGCCCTCGACGACCAGGCCTATGGCCAGCGCAGCTATGGCGAAGGCCATATCCCCGGCGCGCACTTTGCCGATCTGGAACGCGACCTTTCCGGGCCCATCCATAAAGGCCGGACTGGCCGCCACCCGCTGCCGGATGCCAAGCAACTGCTGCAGCGCCTGCGCGCCTGGGGCCTCAATCACGGCAGCGAGGTGGTGCTGTATGACGACGGCCCCGGCGCCTTTGCCGCCCGCGCCTGGTGGCTGTTGGCCTGGCTGGGCAAACGCGAAGGCGTCTACCTGCTCGATGGCGGCCTGAAGGCCTGGCGCAAGGCCGGTGGCGAATTGACCCACGAGCTACCGACAGCCCAGGGCGGCGACTTTAGCGGCAGCCCCGACGCCAGCCTGCTGGTCAGCGCCGAGCAACTGCAGCCACGCTTGAACGACCCGCAACTGTGCCTGTTGGATGCCCGCGCCCTGCCGCGCTTCAAGGGCGAGGTGGAACCCCTCGACCCGGTCGCCGGGCATATCCCCGGCGCCCAGTGCGCGGTGTTCACCGACAATCTGGACAGCGACGGCCACTTTCTCGCCGCCGCCCAGCTGCGCCAGCGCTTTGCCGCGCAACTGGCCGAACGCCCGGCCAGCGGGCTGGTGGCCTATTGCGGCTCGGGGGTGACCGCCTGCCATAACCTGTTCGCCCTGTGCCTGGCCGGCTACCCCCTGGTGCCGCTGTATGCCGGCTCCTGGAGCGAATGGATCACCGATCCGCGCCGCCCGGTGGCCACAGGCGACTGAACCCCAGCCGCAGCCGCAACCACTGCAACGAGAAAAGTGCCGGCTATATTCAACTTGCCGGCACTGTTAAGCACCAACTGGAATATAGGCCATAGGCGAAAGCCAAAAACAATTTAAAAACAGCCCTTTACAGTGGAAAGGTCGCACTAGACTTCAACATGAGCGGCTAACCCCGCTTCCGGTGGGGCCTTTATCAAAATAAGCACAAGCTGCCAGCGCCCCGGTCCCATCGGCCACCTTTCGCGAGGGCTATATGGGAATTGCCGCCTGCGAGTTGAGCCTGCATGTCATCCGGCCCACGTTGATCTATCTGGGCCGCCACTCCCCCGCCGCCGAAGCCTTGCTCCTGGGAGCCGCCGCCAGCCAATCCGGGCTCGGCGCGGCACTCGACGACAAGTACGGCCACGGCCTGTACCGCATCGCCGCGCTGCGCCACCAGCAACTCTGGGACCAGCACCTGGCCCGCGACCCGGACCTGGCCAGCCAGATCCGTGGCCTGGCCAGCCAGCATGCCTTCCTCGCCGCGCCGCACCTGGAGCTGACCGTCAACCTGCGTTATGCCACGGCCATTGCCTGGATGCTGATCGAGGCGGACCACAGCGAACTGCCCGCCGCCGACGACCTGCTCGGCATGGCCCAGGTGTGGCGCCGGGTGTTCAAGCCCCACGGCCGCCCGCGGGACTTTATCGCCGCCTGGCAGCGCTGTATCGGCACCTTCAGCCAGGTGGCCTAAGAACCTGCTCACGAGTCGGCTAAACGGCGTTGAAACGAAGTAACAGCCTTTAGGCTGGTCAAACGACCTCGGCAAGCCGCTTGCGGCTAACGCGCTTTAGCGCGACCCGAAGGGCGAGTGAAACGAGTCATGCTCATTTACAGCTCGTAAACTCCGCTTGATTCGCTGCGCTCACCCTGCGGGTCAGCCGTTGGCTGTTACTTCGCTGCGCTGCGTTTCTCGGCCGTTTTCGCCACCGTTTATCTCTAGCTCGCGAGATCGTGAACAGGTTCTGAGCCCCTGGCGAATGGCCGACCAAGTGAACTGGCGCGGCAAATTCGGCCGGCACTCTGGGTTACACTCGCGTCGCGAGCACAATTATAAAAACGCGCGAGAGACAGCCATGACTGCACTCTGCACTGCCTTGCCAGAACAGCTTTGCCTGTTGCTGGTGGATGACCACAGGATCTTCCTCGACGGCCTCAGCCTGGCCCTCGCCCCCCTCTGCGCCGATCTGCGGATTCACACCGCCGAAACCGCCGCCGCCGCCGAAGCCTGCCTGCAGACCGGCGATTTCGACCTGATCCTGCTGGACCTGCGCTTGCCCGATATGCCGGGCCTGGAACTGCTGCAACGCTGGCAGCAGCAAGGGCGCATGACCCCGGTGGCGATTCTCAGCGCCAGCGACTCGACGCTGGATGTCCAGGCCGCGCTGGCCGCCGGCGCCCTGGGGTTTATTCCGAAAAGCGCCAACAGCGACGAGCTGCGCCAGGCGGTGACCCGCGTGCTGCTGGGCGAGACCCTGCCCGCCCCGGCGGCGGAAAAACCGCAGCTGACGCCGCGGCAGATGGAGATTCTGCGGCTATTGGCCGACGGCCTACCGAACAAGTCGATTGGCCGGCAATTGGGGGTTTCCGAGGACACCGTAAAGACCCACCTGAAATCGCTGTTTCAGGAACTCGACGTGCACACCCGCACCGCCTGCGTCAGTGTGGCGCGTCAGCGCGGCTGGCTATAGGGTCTGTTGACGTTTCGTTGCGGCCGCGCCGGCGGCCATTTTGGCGCAGAACCAGGCACGAGGAGCGTGGTTTGGTCATTCCAAATAAGCGACGAGAAACGCCGTGCTGCGCCAAAATGGCCCCGTCCCTTCGGGTTGCGCGGAAAATCTCGCCATGCGGTGTTGCGGGACTTGGCAAGGGAACAACCATTGCCTGCGTCCCGCGCCTCGCCTGGCGAGATTTTCCGCAGCAACGCGGCTCGCTGCGAAACGTCAACAGACCCGTGCCCGCGCCTGCAGCAAGACCAGCAAGGCCTGGCGCAGGCGCGCCGGCAACAGGGGTTTAGCCAGCAGGGTGATATGCCCGCGCAGGCAACGCTCCTGCAACTGCGCATGGCTATCGGCGGTGATCAATAGCGCCGGTAACATCAGCCCCGCCGCTTCGCGCAAACGCTGGATGGCGTACAAGCCATCCTCCTTGGCCGCCAGGCGGTAATCGCTGATCAACAGCTGCGGCTGCGCCTCGGCCAGGCAAGCCAGCGCGGTCTCGAGATCGGCGCAGGCCCAGACCTGACAACCCCAGCGCTGCACCAAACCGGACAAGGCCTCGCGCCCGGCCGCATCATCCTCCAGCAGCAGCACCCGGCCGCTCAGGGCCGCCGGCGCCACGGCCGGCGCTTGCCACTCACCGGCCTCGGCCAGTGGCAGGCGCAAGACGAAGCGCGCGCCCTGGCCGGGGCTGGCATGCAGCTGCAGGGGATGCTCGAGCAACTCGGCCAGTTGCTTGACTTTGGCCAGGCCCAGGCCCAGGCCGCGCTCGGCATTGCGCCCGGGGTTATCCAGTTGCTGGAACTCCTCGAACACCCGGTTCTGCTCCGCGGCGCTCAAGCCGCGGCCATCGTCGCCGACCTCCAGCAGCAGCGCGCCCGGCTCTGTGCGCGCCTGCAGCCATACCCGGCGCGCCTGGGCATGGCGCAGCGCATTGCTCAGCAGGTTGCGCAACACCCGCTCGAGCAACAAGGGATCGCTGCGCACCCAGAGGTCCGCGCAGTGCAACTGCAGTTCCACGCCCTGGGCCTCGGCCTCGGCGCGGGTTTCCCCGCTCAGGCGGGCGAGCAAGGGGCGCAAGGCGAACGCCTCGGGCTTGACCTGCACGCCACCGGGCAGGGTCAGGCGGCTGTAATCGAACAGCGATTGCAGCAGGCGACTGAGCTGCTGCACCGAAGTCGCCAGGCGACCGCTGATGCGCTGAATAGCCGGTTCCTGGCTCTGCTCCAGCAGATGCTGGGCATACAGGCCCATGGCGTTGAGCGGTTGGCGCAGGTCATGGCTGGCCGCCGCCAGCAGGCGCAGTTTGCGCGCGTCATCGGCTTCGGCACGCTGCCGAGCCAGATCCAGCAGGCGCAGGTTAAGCCAGGCGCCGCGCTGGCCATGCTCCTGCAAATAGGCCCCGATACTGCCGAGCAGGTTGGCGCAGATCAGGAACAACGCCTGGTAGGCCAAGCCCGCGCTGACCTCGGCAAACCACAGGCCCAAGCCCAGGAACAGGCCGCAAAAGCCCCAGGCGGCGACGCTGACGGCGCGAAAGGACACCCCCAGCAGCAGATAGCCGAACAACAGCACCAGAAACAGCCCGTCGTAGGGCATGGCCACGCCCAGGCTCCAGTAGATGAAGATGATCAGCACCACGCAGACGCCATTCAGCCCATAGGCGCTGACATAGGCCAGCAGGCTCAGCCGCGGTGAACTCTGCGGGCGGCGGCAATAGAAGTAGGCCAGCAGTGCGCCGAACATACCCAGCAGGCGCAAGGGAATGATCGGCAGGCTCACCGCCAGGGGCAGCAGGAGCAGATCCAGAGCGGTGTAGATCAGTTGGAAGATCAGCGCCGTGCCGACTATCAGCAGCAGGCGCCGGCGAATGCGCTGCACCCGATGGGCGACGAAGCCCTCCTCCAACGCCGGCATAAAGCACAGGCGGCGATAACCGCGGCGCTGTTGCGCCAGCAGCAGGCGCTCTTCCTGATCCAGGGTCATGGCCGCAGGCCCAGGCCAGGCAGCCTGGGCTTATCAGGCCGTTGAAAAACTACCTGCGTTGCCCCTCTTGATAAAAGAAAGGGGGCGTTAAAAACAGGCTCGGAATGCTCATTTACAGCTCGTAAACTCCGCTTCCTCGCCGTTTTGACCAGCCGGAGGCTGTTACTAACGTAGCGCCTTGTCTCGGCTGCCTCGCCTACATTTTTCAACGGCCTGTTATAACCCGGGGCTTTGGCTGTCCTGCTGTTTGCCGGCAATGGCGTCATAGGTCTCCACCCGGTGTTGATCGTCGCTGCTGAATAAACGCTGACGCAAACGCTGCTGCTCCTGCTGCCGATCGGCTGGACTCAAGCCATTGCCCTGCAGGCTGGCGAGTTCTTGCTGATACTGCGCATAACGTTGTTGCCAGGCCCGCTCGTTGCGCTGCTCGGCGAGCAAGCGTTCGACCGTGGCGGGATCATAGGTCAAGGCGAGGAACTGGCGCACCTGTTCCTCGCTGGCGCCATCCTGCCAGAGCTTGTCACTCTGCGCCTGTTGCGCCAGCGCCTGGCTCTGGCGCTCCTCACTGGCGCGCATGGCCTCGGGCAGTTGCTCGCGCAGGCGCTGCTGGGCCTGGGCCTTGTCCTCCTCGCTCAAGTCGGTGCGGGCGAGCAACGCCAGGTTATCCAGGGTGTAACGGGCATAGGCCTGCTCGGTGCCGAACAGGGCTTCCACCGCGGTGCTGGAGAAATGCGCGCGGCGCAGCTCGGCGAGTTGCTCGAAGGCCTGCTGCAGGGCGACCCGCTGCGCCTGCGGCTGGGCTTGCTGCTGGGCACTCAGAGGCTGCTGGAGCAGCGCCAGGCTGGCGCGCTTGTAATCCAGGTAGTCGCCGAGCACGCCGATAAACTGGCCCAGGGCCGGTTCCTGCAAGCGGGTTCGGGCATCGGCCAGCATGGCCTCGACCGCCGCATCCAGGCCGGACTGGTCGGCGGCGCTGAGGAAGTAATCGAAATAGTCGCGCAGGCCCAGGCTCAGTTGCAGGTTGCCGGCGCTGTCGATGCGCAGTTCGCCATCCACTTCGGTGCCCTGCAAGCCAGGCAGCACTGGCGGCGCCGCCACAGCGGCCACGGCGGCCACGGCGGACGGCGACAAGGGGCTGGCCATGCCCTGGGCGGGAACGGCAGGCGGGGTTGTGACCTTGTCGACTGGCGACAGCAGCACCGGCTCAGGCCATTGCCAGTAGAGGATCAGGCCTGTGCTGCAGGCCACCGCAAGGAACAGCAGGAGGATATGACGCGAGGGAAATGGCATGCAGACTCCAAATGCCGGGCTGTTAGGGTTTGTTGCCGCTTCATCGCGAGTCGCGTTGCCGCGAGAAATGGCCCCCGGTTAGGCGCAGGACGCAGGTAATGGTTATTCCCTTGCCAAGTCCTGCAACAACAGCGGGGGCCATTTCCCGCGCAACCCGAAGGGCCGGGCCTGTTTTTGCGCGATGCGGCGTTT
>NZ_JAUYNP010000056.1 GCF_030696055.1 Pseudomonas sp.
TCGAGCGCAACCTCTATTCGCGCTATACCTTTGGCGGCATCGGCCTGATGGCGCTTATCGACCTGGCGCTGTTCGGCGCGGCCGGCATCACCATCTGGGCGGTGCAGATGATGTGGATTCCGGTGTGGGCGGCGGGGGTGATCAACGGCCTCGGCCATGCCCTGGGCTACCGCAACTTCGAGTGCCGCGACGCGGCGACCAATCTGCTGCCCTGGGGCATCCTGATCGGCGGCGAAGAGCTGCACAACAACCACCACACCTACCCCAACTCGGCCAAGCTGTCGGTGCGCAAGTGGGAGTTCGACATGGGCTGGGCCTGGATCCAGCTGTTCAGCTTGCTGCGCCTGGCCAAGGTGCAGCGCGTCGCGCCCATCGCCCACCGGGTTGAAGGCAAGCGCAGCCTGGACATGGACACCGCCATGGCGATCCTCAACAACAGGTTCCAGATCATGGCGCAGTACCGCAAGCTGGTGATCGGGCCGCTGGTCAAGCAGGAGCTGGCCAAGGCCGACGCCTCGGTACGCCACCACTTCTATCGCGCCAAGCGTCTGCTGGCCCGCGAGCCCAGCCTGCTCGATGAAGGCCACCAGGCACGTATCCAGCGCATGCTGGAACAGAGCCAGGCGCTCAAGGTGATCTACGAGAAACGTCTGGCCCTGCAGCAGATCTGGATCAAGACCAGCGCCAATGGCCACGACATGCTCGAAGCCATCAAGCAGTGGGTCAGCGAGGCCGAGGCCAGCGGCATCCAGTCCTTGCGCGACTTTGCCGAGCAGCTGAAAACCTATTCGCTGCGTCCCGCCGCGACCGTTTGACCGCCAGCCTGAATGTCCAAGCCCGCCACCCGGCGGGCTTGTTGTTTCTGGCTTATGCTGATGCTTAAGCACTACCTGGACAGGGTGGCGTTGATGGACGAAGCGAGCAGACGGCAACTCGAACAGGAAGAGTTGACCTTGGCGTTGTTGCATACCCGTGCCGAGATCGCGCGGCTGCAAGAGCGCGAGCAGCTGTTCAGTACCTTGCTGGGCAGCGTCAATGCGGTGCTCTGGGCCTTCGACTGGGATGCCCAGCGGATGATCTATGTCAGCCCGGCCTACGAGCGCATCTTCGGCCGTTCCGCCGCCTTGCTGTTGGCCGGCTACGAGGAGTGGCGCAACAACATCTACCCGGATGATCTGGACTACGCCGCCGAAAGCTTCGCTCAGGTGCTGCAGACCGGCGCCGTCGAGGCCCGCGAGTACCGCATCATCCGTGGCGATGGCCAGCTGCGCTGGCTCAGCGACAAGTGTTTTGTCAGCCGCGAGAATGCCGCCGGCAAGCCGCATATCATTGTCGGCATCGCCGAAGACATCACCGAGAAGAAGCAGCTGGAAGGCGAGTTGCATCGCCTGGCCACCACCGATGTGCTGACCCAGAGCAGCAACCGCCGGCACTTCTTCGAATGCGCCCAGCGCGAATTCGCGCAGGCCCGCGAATACGACAGCCCCCTGGCCTTCCTGCTGATCGACCTGGACGACTTCAAGCAGATCAACGACCAGCATGGCCACCAGATGGGCGACCAGGTGCTGCAGCGCCTGGCGTACAGCGGTGTCAGCACCTTGCGCCGCGGCGATTTGTTCGGACGTATCGGTGGCGAGGAGTTCGCCGCGCTGTTCCCGCGCTGCGAACCGGCCCTGGCCGCGCAGATTGCCGAACGCCTGCAGCGCGAAGTGCGGCGCCTGCGCTTCAGCCATGAGGGCGCGGAGTTCGGCCTTACCCTGAGCCAGGGCCTGACCAGCCTGCGTCGCGACGACGAGACTCTGGATGTCCTGTATGCCCGCGCCGATGCCGCCATGTACCGGGCCAAGCGCCAGGGCAAGAACCAGATAGTGATCGACTGAGCCCCAGGCCAAGCCTGCACAGCTGCCGTTGGCTAGTTACCGATGCGGGCGACGAGAGGTTGTAGCCAAACAATATATAAAATAATAGATTGTAATTATCTTAATTGAGTGGCTGGCCATGAACCCTCCCGAACACCGCCTGGATATCCAGCAACTGCGCGCCAATGCCGATGCCGCCGGGCAGTTGCTCAAGGCCTTGGGCAACCCCGATCGGCTGTTGCTGCTCTGCCAGCTGTCCCAGGGCGAGCGCAATGTCAGCGAGCTGGAAACGCTGCTCGGCATTCAACAGCCGACCCTGTCCCAGCAACTGGCGGTGTTGCGCCGCGAGGGTCTGGTGGAAACCCGCCGCGAGGGCAAGCAGATCCACTACCGCATCTGCAGCCCGGCGGCCCTGGCGCTGATCAACACCCTGTATCAACTATTCTGTGCAGGAGACAGGCCGTGAGGGTCGACTGGCTCCACTTCACGCCCTGGAGCGCCCTGGCCGGCGGCGCGCTGATCGGCCTGGCGGCCGCGCTGTTCGTGGTCCTCAATGGACGTATCGCCGGCATCAGTGGCTTGCTCGGCGCGCTCGTGCAAGGCGGGGAAGGGCGGGGCGAGAAAGCCCTGTTCCTGCTCGGCCTGCTGCTGGCGCCGCTGCTCTGGGGGCTGTTCGCGGCGCTGCCGAGCATCGAATTTCAGAGTGGCTGGCTGGGCCTGGTGGTCGCCGGCCTGCTGGTGGGGCTGGGCACCCGCTATGGCGCCGGCTGCACCAGTGGGCATGGGGTGTGCGGCATGGCCCGCCTGTCGCCGCGTTCGCTGGTGGCGACCCTGGCCTTTATGGCCAGCGGCTTCGCCACTGTGTTTGTCCTGCGCCATTTGCTGGGAGGTTGAAGATGCGCCAACTCACCGCATTGCTGGCTGGTCTGATCTTCGGCCTGGGCTTGCTCCTGGCCGGTATGGCCAACCCGGCCAAAGTGCTGGGGTTTCTCGACCTGACCAAAGCCTGGGACCCCTCCCTGGCGCTGGTGATGGTCGCCGCCATCGGCGTGGCCTTTCTGCCCTTCCGCTGGGCGGGTCGGCAGACGCGGACGCTGCTGGGTGCGCCCATGCAGTTGCCGCACAAGCGCGAGCTGGACCGCCGCCTGATCGGCGGCAGCCTGCTGTTCGGGGTCGGCTGGGGCATCGCCGGTATCTGTCCGGGGCCGGCCTTGGCAATTCTGCTGAGCGGGCACTGGCAAGCGCCGTTGTTCGTGCTGGCCATGCTGGCCGGGATGCTGGCATTCAGCCTGCTGCAGCGGCGCAAGGAGCAAGCATGAAGCCCGTCATCACACCCTTCTTCGACCCGGTCACCTCCACCTACAGCTATGTGGTCGGCGATCCGGCCACGCGGCGCTGCGCCATTATCGATGCGGTGCTGGACTACGATCCCGTCGCCGGGCGCATCTCCCACGCCAGCGCGGAGCGGCTGCTGGCCTTCGTGCGTGAGCAGCAGCTGAAGGTGGACTGGCTGCTGGAAACCCATGTGCATGCCGACCACCTGTCCGCCGCGGCCTACCTCCAGGGCGAGCTGGGCGGCCGCCTGGGCATAGGCGCGCAGATCACCGAGGTGCAGCGCCACTTCGCCACGCTGTTCAACCTCGGCAGCGAGTTCGCCAGCGATGGCCGCCAGTTCGACCGGCTGTTCGCGGATGGCGACAGCTTTCCCATCGGCGGCCTCGAGGCCCGCGCCCTGCACACCCCGGGGCACACCCCGGCCTGCATGAGCTACCTGATAGGTGATGCCGCCTTTATCGGCGACACCCTGTTTATGCCGGACTACGGCACCGCCCGCTGCGACTTTCCCGGCGGCGATGCGCGCACCCTGTACCGATCGATAGGCCGGCTGTTCGAGCTGCCGGCTGCCACCCGCCTGTTTATGTGCCACGACTACAAGGCCCCGGGCCGCGAGCAGCACCTGTACCAGAGCACGGTGGCCGAGCAGCGCGCGCATAACCTGCATATCCACCAGGGCATAGGCGAGGATGAGTTCGTCGTCCTGCGCAACGCCCGCGATGCCAGCCTGAGCATGCCGGCGCTGATGCTGCCCGCGGTGCAGGTCAATATGCGTGGCGGCCAGCTGCCGCCGGCCGAGGCCAATGGCCTGCGCTACCTCAAGGTGCCGCTGAATGCACTTTAAATGGCCGCTGCTGGCGACCTTGCGCGGTTATGACCGGGATCAGGCCGGCGGTGATCTGCTGGCCGCGCTGCTGGTCTGTCTGCTGCTGGTGCCGCAGGCGCTGGCCTATGCCCAGCTGGCCGGGTTGCCGGCGGTGGTCGGCCTGTCCGCGAGCATCCTGCCGCTGCTGGCCTATGCGCTGCTCGGCGGCAGCCCGGGGGTGGCGCAGGCGCTCGGTCCGGTGGCGATTCTGGCGCTGATGACGGCGGCGGCCCTGGCCCCCGTGGCTGCAGTCGGCAGCGCCGCCTATGTCGCCGCGGCCGGGTTGTTGACCCTGTTGGTCGGCTTGAGCCTGCTGCTGATGAGCCTGTTGCGCCTGGGCGTGCTGGCCAACTTTCTCAGCCATCCGGTGATCTCGGGTTTCGTCAGCGGCGCGGCCATCCTGATCGCCGCCAGCCAGCTCAAGCACCTGCTGGGCGTGCAGGCGGCTGGCGTGACCCTGCCGCAGCTGCTGCCGGCCTTGCTGGCGCAACTGCCGGCCGTGCAGGGGCCGAGCCTGGGGCTGGGCGTCGCCAGCCTGCTGCTGTTGCTGTTGCTGCGCCACCTGGCGCGCTTCGGGGTGCCGGTGCGCCTGGCCGCCCGGCTCAGGCAATTCAGCGCGCTGTTGCTGGTGATCCTGGCGAGCCTGCTGGTGGCGCTGTGGCCGCTGGCTGGCGTGGCGGTGGTGGGCCAGGTGGCGGCCGGGCTGCCGCCGTTCGGCCTGCCACCGCTGGATTGGCGCCTGCTGCGCGAGCTGTTGCCGGCGGCGCTGCTGATCGCCCTGGTCGGCTTCGTCGAGTCGGTGTCCATCGCCCAGAGCCTGGCGACGCGCAAGCGCCAGTCGATCAACCCGGACCGCGAATTGCTCGGCCTGGGTGCGGCGAATCTGGCGGCGGCCTGCAGCGGCGGCATGCCGGTGGCGGCGAGTTTTTCCCGTTCGGCGCTGGCCCTGCATGGCAGCGTGGCGACGCCGCTGGTGGGGCTATTCGCCGCCGTTCTGATGCTGGCCGCGGTGCTCGGCCTGGCGCCGCTGCTGCGCTACCTGCCGCAAGCGGCCCTGGCGGCGAGCATCATGGTGGCGGTGCTGGGGTTGCTCGATCTGCAGGCGCTGCGGCGCACCTGGCGTTATTCGCGGCAGGATGGCGCGGCGCAAGTCGCCACCCTGGTGGCGGTGTTGCTGCTGGGGGTCGAGACGGGGATAGTGCTGGGCGTCGGCCTGTCGCTGCTGCTGTTTCTCTGGCGTACCAGCCGGCCGCATATAGCGCTGGTCGGCCAGGTGCCGGGCAGCCAGCATTTTCGCAATGTCGAGCGTTACCAGGTGGTGCAGAGCCCCAGCGTGCTGTCGCTGCGGGTCGATGAGAGCCTGTACTTTCCCAATGCGCGCTATCTGGAGGAGCGCATCGGCGAGTTGATCGCCACGCGGCCGCTGGTGCGCCATCTGGTGCTGATGTGTCCGGGGGTGAACCTGATCGACGCCAGTGCCCTGGATTCGCTGGAAGCCATAGCCGAACGCCTGCTGAGCGCCGGGGTGCAGTTGCATCTGTCGGAGGTGAAGGGGCCGGTGATGGATCAGCTCAAGCGCTCGGACTTCCTCGGGTGTTTCGGCGGACAGGTATTCGTCAGCCAGTACGAGGCGTTGCGCGCGCTGGACCCGGCGAGCGTGGCCCAGGCGGCGGGGCACCCTGCCTAACCTGGGCTGTGCGCGGCACAGTCCAGTCATAGGACTCAGCAGGCCGTTGAAAAATGTAGCGAGCGACGGCTAGGCAAGGCGCTACGTTAGTAACAGCCGAAGGCTGGTCAAAACAGCCGAGAAACGCAGCGTAGCGGAGTAACAGCCAACGGCTGGCCCGCAGGGTGAGCGCAGCGAATCAAGCGCAGTTTACGAGCTGTAAATGAGCATGACTCGCTTCGCTTCCCCTTCGGGCCGCGCTAAAGCGCGTTAGCCGCAAGCGGCATTCCGAGGCTGTTTTTAACGCCGGATGGCCGACGCGCAGCAGATCGTAAACAGGTTCTTAGCGCTGTTGCGGCGCGGGTTGCTGCTGGGTAATGCAGTGGATATTGCCGCCGCCCAGCAGTATCTCGCGGCCCGGCACCATCACCCAGCGGAGCTCGGGGAACAGGCGCTGGAGAATGGCTTCGGCCTCGGCATCCTTGGCGTCGTTGAACTTGGGCGCGATGATGCCGCCGTTGACGATCAGGAAGTTGACATAGGAGCCGGCCAGGCGGATCGACGGATCGCGTTCCTGGGTGCCGGCCGCCAGGTCGACGCCGGCGCATTCTTCATCGGTGGCATAGATAGGGCCGGGAATCGGCATCTTGTGCACGACCAGCTGGCGACCCTTGGCATCGCGCACCTGCTCCAGCACGCGCATGGCGGCCTGGCAGCGCGAATAGTTGGGGTCGCTGGGCTCATCGGTCCAGGCCAGCAGCACTTCGCCGGGGCGCACGTAGCAGCAGAAGTTGTCGACGTGGCCGTCGGTCTCGTCGTTGAACAGGCCGTCCGGCAGCCAGATCACAGTGTCGATGGCCAGATGCTCGCGCAGCTTCTGCTCGATCTCGGCGCGACTCAGGTGCGGGTTGCGGTTGCGGTTGAGCAGGCATTCCTCGGTGGTGATCAGGGTGCCTTCGCCATCCACATGGATGGAACCGCCTTCCAGCACGAAGCCGTCGGTGCGGTAGCGGGAGCGGCCTTCGATCTCGAGGATCTTGCGCGCCACCTGGTCGTCGCGCACCCAGTTGGCGTAGAGGCCGCCGTCGAGGCCGCCCCAGGCGTTGAAGGTCCAGTCGATGCCGCGCACGGCGCCACTGTTGTTGGTGACGAAGGTTGGGCCGGTGTCGCGCACCCAGGCGTCGTCGCTGCTGATTTCCACCACGCGGATATGGTCGTGGGCCAAACGCTCACGGGCGTTCTCGTACTGGCCGGCGGACACGCAAACGGTCACCGGCTCGAAGGTGGCGATGGCCTTGGCCACGGCGCTAAAGGCTGCCTGCGCAGGCTTGCCGCCCAGGCGCCAGTTGTCCGGACGCTCGGGCCAGACCATCCAGGTTTGGCTATGGGGTTCCCACTCGGCTGGCATGCGGAAGCCATCGGCGCGTGGGGTAGTGGTCAGTGTGGTCATGGTTCACCTGTGGCCCGGATGCAAGCCGGGATGTCGTGACAGAAAATTCCCGGATGGCATCCGGGATAGGTTCGGAGCCTAGGCAGATGGCGCGGCGATACTCAGCCTGCGCTGTCTGCTTTACTCGGAGGTCAAGTGGCCATCCAGCTGCTCGGCATTGGCGATATTTATCGCTGTCCCGGAGCAGGTCATCTGGTTGGCGGCGGTCATCTGACACTAGCAGAGCGCTCTGGCGGCGCCATGGCGCGCGACTGCACTGCAGTGAATGGCCTATTTATATCCGATAAAAATCGGCTTTAAAAGCAAAATCTGCCTTCTGCTTTGAGTTTTAATCGATTAATATCGAATAAAAATCCGTAATAGATAGCGTTCGCCTGCTTGGTAGCAGGCAAAAACTAAGCGTCCGGCAACGCCATCTGGCTTGCCCAGGTTTGAGTCCGGCCCTTGTCCTGTAACTCAGTGAAGCGAGGAGCGCCATGCGAAGCCATTCTGCGATAGCCGATGTTCCTGAGCCCAAGGGGCGGCCTGAAGCAGGCATTTATCGCATAACCCATCAGCAGTCAGTGGTGACAACATGATCGAAGTAACCGAAGTTTCCATTGCCGAACTGCGCGCCGCGCTCGAGTCCGGCCGCACCACTGCGGTCGAGCTGGTCCAGGCCTATCTCGCCCGGATCGAGGCCTACGATGGCCCAAACACCCCCACCGCGCTTAACGCGCTGGTGGTGCGCAACCCCGAGGCGCTCGAGGAGGCGGCGGCGTCCGATGCCCGTCGCGCCCATGGCGAGACCCTAGGTCCGCTGGATGGCATCCCCTATACGGCCAAGGACAGCTACCTGGTCAAGGGCCTGACCGCGGCCTCCGGCAGCCCGGCCTTCAAGGACCTGGTGGCCTACCGCGACGCCTTCACCGTCGAGCGCCTGCGCGCCGCCGGCGCCATCTGCCTGGGCAAGACCAATATGCCGCCCATGGCCAACGGCGGCATGCAGCGCGGCGTCTATGGCCGCGCCGAGAGCCCGTACAACGCCGCCTATCTCACCGCCCCCTTCGCCTCGGGTTCCTCCAACGGTGCCGGTACGGCCACCGCCGCCAGCTTCGCCGCCTTCGGCCTGGCCGAGGAAACCTGGTCGAGCGGTCGTGGGCCGGCCTCCAACAATGGCCTGTGCGCCTACACCCCGTCGCGGGGGGTGATCTCGGTGCGCGGCAACTGGCCGCTGACGCCGACCATGGACGTGGTGGTGCCCTATGCCCGGACCATGGCCGACCTGCTGGAAGTGCTGGATGTGGTGGTGGCCGATGACCCCGACAGCCGCGGCGACCTGTGGCGCCTGCAGCCCTGGGTGCCGATTCCCAAGGCCTCCGCGGTGCGTCCGGCCTCCTACCTGGAGCTGGCGGCGCAACCCGATGCACTGGCCGGCAAGCGTTTCGGCGTGCCGCGCATGTTTATCAATAAGGACGAAGCGGCCGGCACCAGCGACAAGCCGGGTATCGGCGGCCCGACCGGGCAGCGCATCCATACCCGCCCCTCGGTGATCGGCCTGTGGGAGCAGGCGCGTCAGGCCCTCGAGGCGGCCGGCGCCGAAGTGCTAGAGGTGGATTTCCCCTTGGTGTCCAACTGCGAGGGCGATCGTCCCGGTGCACCGACGGTGTTCACCCGCGGCCTGGTATCCAAGGAGTTCCTCCACGACGAATTGTGGGAGCTGTCGGCCTGGGCCTTCGATGATTTCCTGCGGGCCAACGGCGATCCAAAATTGAACCGTCTGGTCGACGTCGACGGCCCGCAGATTTTCCCCCACGACCCTGGGACGCTACCCAACCGCGAAGACGACCTTGCCGCCGGCATGGATGAGTATGTGCGGATGGCCGAGCGCGGCATCACCCCCTGGGACCAGATCGCCACGCTGCCCGACGGGCTACGCGGGCTGGAGCAGACGCGCCGGATCGATCTCGAGGACTGGATGGATAAGCTGGGGCTCGACGCGGTGCTATTCCCGACGGTGGCCGACGTCGGTCCGGCCGATGCCGATGTGAATTCGGCGTCTGCGGATATCGCCTGGAGCAACGGCATCTGGGTCGCCAACGGCAATCTCGCCATCCGCCACCTGGGCGTGCCCACGGTCACCGTGCCGATGGGCGTGATGGCGGACATCGGCATGCCCGTCGGGCTGACCTTCGCCGGCCGCGCCTACGACGATTCGGCGCTGCTGCGCCTGGCGGCGGCCTATGAGGCTACCGGGACCAAGCGCTTGATCCCGCCGCGTACCCCAGCCTTGCCGCACGGCGAAAAATAGAAGCAGCGGGGCGGTACAAACACCCATGCCGTTCACTTAAGCCAAGTGAACGGCATTTTTGTAGCCCGGATAAAATCCGGGAGCGGTGTCAGCCGCTAGGTATCCCCGGATTGCATCCGGGCTACGTTCTGGGGAGAAGAGTCAGGCGCTGCGGCGTTTGTGCTGTTCGAACTGCTCGTGGCCGTCGTCCCAGCCGGCTTCCCAGGCGGTCTTGAGCATGTCCGCGCCCTGTTTGTGCGCGCTGCTGGATTGACCGGTGAGTCCGGCCATATAGCCTTGCTGATAAGCCTTGTTGAGGCTTTCCAGGCTCCAGTGTTGATCGTCCTTGTTCGGCTCGGCGGGTGCCATGGGGCAGGCTCACGGTAGGTATTCCTAGCGCAATGCTAGCCGGATAAGCCCCGCGGGGTTGCCCCGGTTGTCCCGCTTTTGCCACCACTGGCGGCTTTTGTGAGGCAGTTGGCGAAATGCCAGCCCATTCGGGCCGGCCGTTCCGGGGTTAGTTGGCTATGGCCAGGATGCTGGCCTGATAGGCCGCGGCGAAGCTGTCGAAGTCGCCTTGTTCCTGGGCTTCCAGTTCCGCCTGTTCGCGTAGCGACTGCGCCGCGCTGGCCTCGAAGGCGGCCTGTTGCTCGGCGCTCAGGGGCTGGCTGCGGAAGTAGTCGGCGTGCGCCCGGCTCTGGCGCAGGGCGAACTGGGTGAAGCTTTCGCCCTGTTGCAGTTGCGCCAGGACCTGGGCCGAGGGCGTCAGGCTGACGTCGGCGACCTTGGCCCGTTGCGCCTGCAAGGCCTGGCGGTGTTCGCCGCTGGCCTGGCTCCGGTCGAGCAGCTCGGCCAATGGCTGGATCTGCTCCAGCAGTTCGCTGGCCCAGGCCTGCAGTTCCACGGGTTTGCCCTGGCGCTGCAGGTGCAGGCCGGGACGCCGGCCCTCCTTGACCACCTTGAGGAAGTTGTCGGTGCAGGTGCGGCACTCGCCGCCCTCCAGCAACGGGCTGTCCTGCAGCGCGCAGAACAGCAGGAAGGCGTCGAGGAAGCGGGCTTCCGGCAGGTCGATACCCAATGGCAGGAAGGGGTTGATATCCAGGCAGCGCACCTCGACGTACTGCACGCCGCGGGCCATCAGCGCCTGGATCGGCCGCTCGCCGCTATAGGTCACGCGCTTGGGCCGAATGTTCGAGTAGTACTCGTTTTCGATCTGCAGCACGTTGGTGTTCAGTTGCAGCCACTCGCCATCCTTCTTCGCGCCTATTTCCACATAGGCTGGGTAGGGCGTGCCGACCGCCAGGCGCAGGCTGTCGGTGTAGCTGCTCAGGTCGTTGTAGCAGGGCGTCAGGCCGGACTGCGCGCTGCTCTGGTAACCCAGGTCGCTCATGCGCAGGCTGGTGGCATAGGGCAGGTACAGGGTGTCTTCGTCGAGCTGCTGCAACTGGTGCGGGCGGCCGCGCATAAAGCCCTGGTGCAGCGCCGGCGAGGAGCCGAACAGGTACATCAGCAGCCAGCTGTAGCGGCGGAAGTTGCGGATCAGCGCGATATAGCGCGCCGACTGGTAATCCCGCGCGCTGCGCGTGTCGCCTTCGGCCTGCTGCTGCAGCTGCCAGAGCGCTTCGGGCAGGGAGAAGTTGTAGTGGATGCCGGCGATGCACTGCATGGTCTTGCCGTAACGCAGGGCCAGGCCCTTGCGGTAGACGTACTTGAGTTCGCCGATATGCGAGCTGCCGTAGCGGGCGATGGGGATGGTTTCCTCGTCCGGCAGGGCGCAGGGCATGGACGGGCTCCACAGGTATTCGCCATCCAGCTTGCTGTAGACGAAGCGGTGGGTCTGTTCCAGATCGGCCAGGGTGGTGGCCGGGTCGGGTTCGGCCGGGGTGATAAATTCCAGCAGCGACTCGGAGTAGTCGGTGGTGATCTGCGCGTGGGTCAGAGCCGAACCGAGGGCGGCCGGGTGCGGGGTCAGCGCCAGTTGGCCGTCGCCATCGACTCGCAGGCATTCGCGCTCGATCCCGTGCAGGCATTGGGACAGCAGGGAGAGATTGGCGGGCTCGCCAAGCTGGGCCAGGCGGCGGGATAACAGGTCGCTCAAGATTGCATTCCTTCACGCATCGGTCGCCTCAATATGGGGACGGCTGCCGTGCTCTACAAGGGGGGCTGGAATTGCGGCGTGGCCGCTTAGTGCCGTCTTATAACCCGGCACGGGTGAAGAATGTTATAGCTGGGCGCAGTGCATTTGCGTCAGGGCGACGCGGTGCTGTGGATGGTTAGTGTCAGTGGCATGTGGTCGCTAACCCTAAGCCAGTCTTGCTTCTCACCAATTTCAAGTTGGCACAATTGCAGCAAATTGCTGGCCGTGAACACGTAATCGATGTGGTAAGGCTTCGCAGTGTTGCGTTGCAGATAAAAGGTCGGGTGCCGCTCGTTTCCCT
>NZ_JAUYNP010000064.1 GCF_030696055.1 Pseudomonas sp.
ACCTGGCCCTCGCCCTGCTGGCCGCACTCGGCCTAGGTGCCGGCCAGCGCGGCCAGCGCGGCCAGCGCGGCTAACGATGGCGCACAGCTGTATGGCCAGTACTGTGCCAAGTGCCATGCGGAAGACGGCCGCGCCAACAACCTGCGCGGCTGGCTGTACTTCGCGCAGAACCTGAGCCAGGCCAAGTGGCAGGATAGGGTCAGTGACGCCGAGATCCTCGAGACCATCCAGCAAGGCCCAGGCGCAATGCCGGCCTTCGCCGAGAAACTCGATAAGGCTGAGCAGCAGGCCCTGCTGCGAACCGTGCGCGAACTGCGCCAGCCCTGACGCTTTGCCGCACACCTCAACGGCGCCCGCCCCGCGCGCGGGCGCCGCCTGCTATGCCTCTAGCCCCCCAGCGCGTTGCCGACCAACGGCCGCGGCGGACCTGTCCTGCCGGCCCTACCGGACTATGCTGGAAGCTGTACCCCACGCCCCTGCAGCGCGGGGCCTAATGCCGAGGTACCGCCATGCCCAGTTTCCAGATCGACTACTGCTTCCGGAATCAACCCAGAAGCAAAGTTATAGAAGCGGACGGCGAGCAATTCCCGCCGGATCGCGCGGCCCACTACCTGATCGAGCTGCACTATTCGGATGCCGAAAACAGCCTGCTGATGCCGGCCCCCAATGCCAGTGCCGAGCAGTTACAGGAGCAGGCCGAGTTGCTCGGCATCAGCGCCATTCACGTGCACAAGCTGGCCCGCTCAGCGCAGGCCAACGGCACGCCGACCCACTGCTAGTGGTATTGCGCGGACAGCTCGTGCACCGCCTCGAAGAAGGCGCCGGCATGGGCCGGGTCGACTTCCGGGGTGATGCCGTGACCCAGGTTGAACACCTGGCCTGAGCCCTGGCCATAGCTGGCCAGGATGCGCGCCACCTCGGCGCGGATCGCCGCCGGCTTGGCGTACAGCACGCTCGGGTCCATATTGCCCTGCAGGGCCACCTTGCTGCCGACGCGGGCGCGGGCGCTGCCGATATCGCAGGTCCAGTCCAGGCCCAGGGCTTCGGCGCCAGTCTCGGCCATGGACTCCAGCCACAGGCCGCCACCCTTGGTGAACAGGATCACCGGCACGCGGCGGCCGTCGTGTTCGCGGATCAGGCCGTCGACAATCTTGCGCATATAGGCCAGGGAGAACTCCTGGTAGGCCGCCGCGGACAGCGAACCACCCCAGGAATCGAAGATCTGCACCGCCTGGGCGCCGGCCTTGATCTGCCCGTTGAGGTAGTGGGTGACCGACTGCGCCAGCTTGTCGAGCAGAGCATGCATGGCCTGCGGGTTGTCGTAGAGCATGGCCTTGGACTTGCGGAAGTCCTTGCTGGAGCCGCCTTCGACCATATAGGTGGCCAGGGTCCAGGGGCTGCCGGAGAAGCCGATCAGCGGCACACGGCCATTCAGCTCGCGGCGGATAGTGCGCACGGCATCCATCACATAGCCCAGGTCTTTTTCCGGATCGGGGATCGGCAGCGCCTCGATATCGGCCAGGCTGCTGATCACCTTGTTGAAGCGCGGACCTTCGCCGGTCTCGAAATACAGGCCCTGGCCCATGGCGTCGGGAATGGTCAGGATGTCGGAGAAGAGGATCGCCGCGTCCAGCTGCGGGTAACGGTCCAGCGGCTGGATGGTGACTTCGCAGGCCAGCTCGGGGTTCTTCATCAGATTGACGAAGTTACCGGCGCGGGCCCTAGTGGCGCGGTATTCCGGCAGGTAACGACCGGCCTGGCGCATCATCCACACCGGGGTGACGTCGACGGGCTGCTTGAGCAGGGCACGCAGGAAACGGTCGTTCTTCAGGGCAGTCATAACAATTCCCGAGACATAAGAAGGCAGCAAAAAAGTGCGGGCATTTTCGCAGAGCGCAAAACAAAAGGCACGGCGAGTGCCGTGCCTTTTATCTGGCGCGCTAGGCGCGCAGCTGCAAGAGTTAAGCGGCAAGCTCCAAGCAAAGCGCTTTTACTTGCAGCTTATGGCTTGCAGCTTGCGCCGTCAGACGCCCAAATAATCCAGGATGCCTTCGGCGGCGTTACGGCCCTCGAAGATAGCCGTCACCACCAGGTCGGAACCGCGCACCATATCGCCACCGGCGAAGATCTTCGGGTTGCTGGTCTGGTGCTTGAACTGGCTCTGCTCCGGCGCCACCACACGGCCCTGGTTGTCGATGCTGATCTCGTGCAACTCGAACCAGTCCGCCGGACTTGGGCGGAAACCGAAGGCGATCAGCACGGCTTCGGCCGGGATGATTTCCTCGGAACCCGGAATCGGCTCGGGGCTGCGACGGCCACGGGCATCCGGCGCGCCGAGACGGGTCTCGACCACCTTCACGCCTTCGACCTTGTCTTCACCGACTATGGCGATGGGCTGGCGGTTAAACAGGAACTTCACGCCTTCTTCCTTGGCGTTCTTCACTTCCTTGCGCGAGCCCGGCATGTTCTCTTCGTCGCGGCGGTAGGCGCAGGTGACCGACTTGGCGCCCTGACGGATCGAGGTGCGGTTGCAATCCATGGCGGTGTCGCCGCCACCGAGCACGACGATGCGCTTGCCCTTCATGTCGATAAAGTCTTCCGCGTTCTTCTCGAAACCGAGGTTGCGGTTGACGTTGGCGATCAGGAAATCCAGCGCGTCGGTGACACCCGGCAGATCCTCACCGGGGAAGCCGCCCTTCATATAGGTGTAGGTGCCCATGCCCATAAATACGGCATCGTATTCGGCGAGCAGGGTTTCCATGCTGATGTCTTTGCCGATTTCGGTGTTCAGGCGGAACTCCACGCCCATGCCGCCGAAGACTTCGCGGCGATTGCTCAGCACGCTCTTCTCCAGCTTGAACTCGGGGATGCCGAAGGTCAGCAGGCCGCCGATTTCCGGGTTCTTGTCGAACACCACCGGGGTCACGCCGTTGCGCACCAGTACGTCGGCACAGCCCAGGCCTGCCGGGCCGGCACCTATCACCGCAACGCGCTTGCCGGTCGGCACCACCCGCGACATATCCGGACGCCAGCCCATGGCAAACGCCGTGTCGGTGATGTACTTCTCCACCGAACCTATGGTCACCGCGCCGAAGCCGTCGTTGAGGGTGCAGGCACCCTCGCACAGACGGTCCTGCGGGCACACCCGGCCGCAGACTTCCGGCAAGGTGTTGGTCTGGTGCGACAGTTCGGCGGCGGCGAGAATATTGCCCTCAGACACCAGCTTCAGCCAGTTGGGAATGAAGTTGTGCACCGGGCACTTCCATTCGCAATAGGGGTTGCCGCAGCCCAGGCAGCGATGCGCCTGGTCCGCGGCCTGCGCCGGCTTGAAGTTGTCGTAGATCTCGACGAACTCTTTCTTACGCTGACGCAACAGTTTCTTCTTCGGGTCTTTGCGCCCGACTTCGATGAACTGGAAGTCGTTATTCAGACGTTCAGTCATTGCAAAACCTCATAACGGCAGCGGCAAGCTATAAGCTGGAAGCTGCAAGACGATCACGGTAGCAGGCAAGCTCGCGCGCTTAGGGCTTGAGGCTTGCCGCTGCAGCTCTGTTCTATTGCGGGTTGGCACGGGTGCTGGAGAGCAACGACTTCAGGCTTGCCGCCTTCGGTTTGACCAGCCAGAACTTGCGCAGGTAGTCGTCGAGGTTTTCCAACAGGTTGCTGCCCCACTCGCTGGCGGTTTCCGCCACATATTCGGTCAGCACGCCGCGCAGGTGGCTGCGATAGGCTTCCATGGCTTCGTTGTTGATCCGCTGGATTTCCACCAACTCGTGGTTGACCCGGTCGTAGAAGCTGTTATCCAGGTCGAGCACGTAGGCGAAACCGCCGGTCATACCCGAGCCGAAGTTGTAGCCGGTCTTGCCCAGCACGCAGACGAAGCCGCCAGTCATATATTCGCAGCAGTGGTCACCGGTGCCTTCCACCACTGTATGCGCACCGGAGTTACGCACGGCGAAACGCTCGCCGGCGGTACCGGCGGCGAACAGCTTACCGCCCGTGGCGCCGTACAAGCAGGTGTTGCCGATAATGGCCGACTCCTGGGTCTTGAACGGGCTGCCTTTCGGCGGGGTGATCACCAGCTTGCCACCGGTCATGCCCTTGCCCACGTAGTCGTTGGCATCGCCTTCCAGGTACAGATTCAGGCCGCCGGCGTTCCACACGCCGAAGCTCTGCCCGGCAGTGCCCTTGAAGCGGAAGGTGACCGGCGCCTTGGCCATACCCTGGTTGCCATGCTTGCGAGCGATTTCGCCGGAGACGCGAGCACCGATGGAACGGTCGCAGTTGCAGATATCCAGCTCGAACTCGGCACCGCTGGCGGCAGCGATGGCCGGCTTGGCCAGCTCGACCATCTTCTCGGCCAGCAGGCCCAGGTCGAACGGCGGGTTCTTCTCCACCTGGCAGAACTGCGGCTTGTCGGCCGGAATATGATCGCTGCCGAGCAGCGGAGTCAGGTCCAGATGGCCCTGCTTGGTGGTTTCACCCGGCAGCATTTCCAGCAGATCGGTACGCCCGATCAGCTCTTCCAGGCTGCGTACACCCAGCTTGGCCAGCCACTCGCGGGTCTCCTCGGCGACGTAGGTGAAGAAGTTCATCACCATCTCGACTGTGCCGATAAAGTGATCCTTGCGCAGCTTGTCGTTCTGCGTCGCCACGCCGGTGGCGCAGTTGTTCAGGTGACAGATGCGCAAGTACTTGCAGCCCAGGGCGATCATCGGAGCGGTGCCGAAGCCGAAGCTTTCGGCGCCGAGGATGGCCGCCTTGATCACGTCGAGGCCGGTCTTCAGGCCGCCGTCGGTCTGTACCCGCACCTTGCCGCGCAGGTCGTTGCCGCGCAGGGTCTGGTGGGTTTCCGCCAGGCCCAGCTCCCAGGGCGCGCCGGCGTACTTGATCGAGGTCAGCGGCGAAGCGCCGGTGCCACCGTCGTAGCCGGAGATGGTGATCAGGTCGGCATAGGCCTTGGCCACACCGGCGGCGATGGTGCCGACACCGGCTTCCGCCACCAGCTTGACCGAAACCAACGCCTGCGGGTTGACCTGCTTGAGGTCATAGATCAGCTGCGCCAGGTCTTCGATGGAGTAGATGTCGTGGTGCGGCGGTGGCGAGATCAGGGTCACGCCCGGTACCGCATAACGCAGGCGGGCGATCAAGCCGTTGACCTTGCCGCCTGGCAGCTGGCCGCCTTCGCCGGGCTTGGCGCCCTGGGCGACCTTGATCTGCAGCACTTCGGCGTTGACCAGGTACTCCGGGGTGACCCCGAAGCGGCCGGTGGCCACCTGCTTGATCTTCGAGCTGCGCACCGTGCCGTAGCGGGCGGGGTCTTCGCCGCCCTCACCGGAGTTGGAGCGCGCGCCCAGACGGTTCATCGCCTCGGCGATGGCCTCGTGGGCTTCCGGCGACAGGGCACCGAGGGAAATACCGGCGGAGTCGAAGCGCTTGAGAATAGCCTCCATCGGCTCGACCTGGTCCAGGGCCAGCGGCTGCTCGGCCAGCTTCAGCTTGAGCAGGTCGCGCAGCATGGATACCGGACGGGTATCCACCAGGGTGGTGTATTCCTTGAACTTCTCGTAGCTGCCCTGCTGCACGGCGGCCTGCAGGGTGTTGACCACATCCGGGTTGTAGGCGTGGTACTCGCCGCCATAGACGAACTTGAGCAAGCCGCCCTGCTGGATCGACTTACGCGCGTTCCAGGCTTCGGCCGCCAGCAGTTTCTGCTCGGCTTCGATATCGACGAAACGCGCACCCTTGATGCGGCTGGCCACGCCACGGAAGCACAACTCGGTGACGTCATCGGCCAGGCCGACGGCTTCGAACAGCTGAGCACCGCGGTAGGAGGCGACGGTGGAGATGCCCATCTTCGACAGGATCTTCAGCAGGCCCTTGGAGATGCCTTTGCGGTAGTGCTTGAACACTTCATACAGATCGCCCAGCACTTCGCCGGTACGGATCAGGTCGCCCAGCACTTCGTAGGCGAGGAAGGGGTAGACCGCCGAGGCACCGAAGCCCAGCAGCACCGCATAGTGGTGCGGGTCGCGGGCGGTGGCGGTTTCCACCAGGATGTTGCAATCGCAACGCAGACCGGTCTCGGTCAGGCGGTGGTGGATGGCACCGGTCACCAGGGAGGCGTGCGCCGGCAGTTTGCCCGGGGCGATATGCCGATCGGACAGCACCAGCAGCACCTTACCGGCGCGTACGGCTTCTTCGGCCTGGTCGGCCATATTGCGCACGGCCGCTTCCAGACCGAGCGACTCGTCGTAGTTCATGTCGATCAGCTGGCGCTCGAAGCCTGGGCGATCCAGGTTCATCAGGGCGCGCCACTTGGCCGGCGAGATCACCGGGCTGCTGAGGATCACGCGTGCGGCATGCTCCGGCGACTCGGTGAAGATATTGCGCTCGGCACCGAGGCAGATCTCCAGCGACATGACGATGGCTTCACGCAGCGGGTCGATCGGCGGGTTGGTGACCTGGGCGAACTGCTGGCGGAAATAATCGTAAGGCGAACGCACGCGCTGCGACAGCACCGCCATCGGCGTGTCGTCGCCCATGGAGCCCACGGCTTCCTGGCCCTGCTCGCCGAGCGGACGCAGCACCTGGTCACGCTCCTCGAAGGTGACCTGGTACATCTTCATGTACTGCTTGAGCTGGTCCGGGTCGTAGAACGCCGAACCGTGGTCGCTGTCTTCCATGGTCGCCTGAATGCGCGTGGCACTCTTGCGCATCCACTGCTTGTAGGGATGACGCGACTTCAGACGATTGTCGATATCGTCACTGCCGAGGATCTGCCCGGTTTCGGTGTCGACGGCGAGAATCTGCCCCGGGCCGACACGGCCCTTGGCCAGTACGTCTTTGGGTGCGTAGTTCCACACGCCGATTTCCGAGGCCAGGGTGATATAGCCATTCTTGGTGGTGACCCAACGAGCCGGACGCAGGCCGTTGCGGTCGAGCAGGCACACGGCATAGCGGCCGTCGGTCAGCACCACGCCGGCCGGACCATCCCATGGCTCCATATGCATGGATTTGTATTCGTAGAACGCGCGCAGGTCGGCGTCCATGGTCTC
>NZ_JAUYNP010000251.1 GCF_030696055.1 Pseudomonas sp.
GCAAAGAGAAAGTAACTCGCCGTAAGGGCGAAACGGGTAAGTGGTGTTGAGAGAATTTTGTTATTTATGGTGATGGCGTTTGTTTAGAAAAAAATGGCAGACAATAAGTCTGCCACCTGTTGTCCTATAGATTTTTTAGTCGATCTAGTATTTCGGATTTTTCTTTTTCTAGTGCTTTGTTAGTTATATCTATGGCGGGCTGGAATATGTTCATATCTATTTCAAAGTGGTTGAATTCGTTTAGTAGGGTTTTTCTTGATAGAAAAAATACTCTGTTGGATATTTGGGAGTTGTCTGAGTGCTTAAATGATTGGTCTATGATTTGGGTCAGTAGTTCGAATTTGTTTGTGTTTATTTTGAATTTGTCGGCTAGGGTTTTTTCAGTGACTAGGCGTAAGTACAAGTAGCTGAATGTGTGATTTAGTGTTTTGCTTAGGAGAGGGTAGTTTTCAGTTTTAATGATTTTTATTTCCGATGGATCTATTTTGATTATGTCTTGGGCGCTAATGATATGAGTGTCTTTAATGACTTTATTTGAGAATAGTGCGTTATATATTTCCGATAGGTTGATTTTGTCTGTCTTGTAGCCGTGCATTATGCTGGTGAGCTTGTCCTTTTCTTCATTTCTTCCTGTAATTTGGCAATACCCTCGCATGAATGGCGTTAAAGCTATCAGGAAATTTTTCTCGTCTATTATTTGATCTGTTATTTCGTCGCGTAGAAGATTTATTAACTCATGTAGGTAGATGAGTATTTTAGTTTCTCTTGAGTTTACTTGGATGAATCCGTTCATTTCTCCTGGGGTGTTGTTCAGGAAGTATAGGTTGAAGCAGTTTTGCTTTTGATGCTCGAGTAATTTTATTAGGTCGGTGTTGTGTGTGAGTATTATTGAGTTTTTGTTGTTGAGTATTTTTAGTATTGAGTATGCAATTTTGTTTTTGTAAATTGAGTCGAAGCTTGAGATTGGGTCATCTAAGACGATTATTTTATCGTCAGTTTTCTTGGATTTTAGTAGTTCGAATGATAGCGAAAGGAAGTTCTGTTCTCCGTTGCTTAGGTGGAGATTGGTTCTTTCTTTGTTTAGAAACTCATTGCCGCCCAGTAAAAGTTTCAGGTTTTTATTTTCATCTCGTGAGAGCTCTATTTTTCTATCGAGACTTTCGCTGAGGAATTGACTGATAAATACTATGTCCTCATCTTCGAATTCTGGTTTTTCTAATAATATTTGAGAGTATTCGTTGTATGTTTCACTTAGATTGAATTGGGCAGTTGCTTCGATGAAAGCATTGGTGATTCTTGCGTTGTAGATTTTGGAGTGTTCTTCGAAGTCAATAAGTAGTTTTTCGGCTGGCTCAAGGTTTCCTTCGTTTAATGCGATTGTTAATGCTTGGTGTATTTCGAAAGGATCGGTGTTGCTGATTTTGTTTAATATTTCTTCAATTATATTTTTGGCTTGCTGGCTTAGGGAGTTAAAGGCTTGTTTGCTTAAGTCTTCTTTTTTTAGCAGAAGTTTTTCTCTTTCTATGTTGTTGTCGCAAACAATGCATTCAGACTTTTTGTTGTATTTTTTGAGTATGATTACTGCATCTTTTGTTTCATTGATTGTTTCTATGGCTTCCTCTTTGTGAGGTGGTTTTTTTAAAGTTTCTTGGGTCTTTCTTATTATCGAGTCTTCTTTTTCGAAGTCTGAAATGAAGAAGGATGATTTTATCTCGTTGTGTTCCGGAATTTCACTGGGGTGGAGGTGTTGCACCGCTTCTAGGAATTTGGCTCTATCGATGCCGTTCCCTTTGGACTTGTTATTTGCGATGTCTGAAATAAAGCTGAGCAGTGTTTTATTTGTGATTATGATGTCGAAGGGGGTGCTTTTTTTGGTGATATTGAAGCTGGTTTTAAGCGTTGCAGGAAGATTTTTCCTGAATAATGTATCAAATGATTCGTCGAGATTTCTTTTTAGTTCGTATTCTCTTTTTATGTTCTCTCCCAAGATGAAGTCTTGGGTTTCTCCTATGATGAGATTTCTCCCGTTTTGGTCATGTATTACGTGAAATATATCGTTGGTTGTGCTTGTGTGCGTAGTATTGTTGATTTCTAATTCATATTTTGTGCCTGGTTTTTTGTTGAGGGTCTCTGCGAGACTGGTTTTTCCTGTTCCATTTGGACCGTAAAGAATTGATATCGGCTTTGATAAGTCAATGATGTTGTTTGTTTGAAGGTGCTTGAATTCTTCACAAAATATTGAGTCTTTAGAAACTGTTTTTATTTTGAGTTCCATGGTTTTTCCTTATCAAGTTATTGGCAATAAAACCACCAGCACCCCTTTGCGGTTCGCCCAGCACATAGAGCCAAGCTCTGATTAGTATTCTGTCGTCCGGATTGAGGGGGAAAGGGGTATTTATTTTCCATATATTCATAGCGTCTTCTCCACCCGCCCAATCAATTTCCCCCTCGCCACCATCCCCCAATACCGACTGTCATTCGAGTTATGCCGGTTATCTCCCAGCATAAAAAACTCCCCCTCAGGCACCAGCCGCTCTTCCATATTCAGCGAGTCCGGTGTGGCATGACTCTGGTCGGGGTTCAGGTAAGGTTCGGCCAGCGCCTGGCCATTGATAAAAAGTTGCCCATCACGCATGGCCACCCGATCCCCCGGCAGCCCCATCACCCGCTTCACGTAATTCACCTCGGGCGTACGCGGCGCCTCGAATACCACCAGATCGCCGCGCTGTGGTTCGCCCAAGATATAGGCCCATACGCTCGCGACTATCACGTCACCGCGCTTGAGCGTAGGCGCCATGGAGTTGGCGGGGATGGCGTAGGGCACCAAGCCGAGCAGGCGAGCGCGTGGGTCGAGGCTGGGGATGGCGAAGGGGTTCAGCAGGTAGGCCGTTGCGAGCAGCAGGCCGAGGGCGGTAAACAACTTCCAGAATCCAATACGCATAAAGCCTCCATGCTTGTTAGCCGAGCCTGGCCCGGCACTCGCCCGGTACGGGCGGGCTTCCCACGATGCGTTGGTGAAGCTCAGCCAGCGATGCCGGCCCTTTGTGGTCAGTTATTCCGACCTTAGCCACGTCAACCCCATCTCGCAAGCCATACCATTGGCTTAACGTCACGGCCAAGTCGTGGCCCCGGCCAGGCATCAATTGAGCTTATAGCGTGTCAGTTCCTGGGCCGAGAGCAGGCGCATGCTTTGCGGGGCGATGCGCTGCATTTCCTCCGCCAACCGACTGGGCACATGCATTTCGCGAAAATAGGCGGCCGGGCTGTAGCGCACGTCCCGGTGGCTGGCTTGCGCCTGGGCCGATTCGCCGCTGGGAAAGTGCGGGCGGTGCAGGCCGACGGAGCCGCTGACGGTCTTCTTGTGGCCGGCGGCCAGCAGGTAGATGCAGCTGCCCTGGCACACGCCGGTGGAGGGCACCAAGGCGTCGAAGCCGGTCTCGCGCAGCAGGCGGCCCATGCGGATGGCCTCGGACGCGCTGCCGCCGATATTGTCCAGCAGCACTATCTTGCGGTTGAACTGGCCCGGGTTGGCCTTGATGCCTGCGAGCAGGGCTTCGTAGTCGCCGGGGGCGATGTCCTCGGAGATCTTGGCCGCCAGCACCGAACCCAGGCTCTGCTGGCGCGCGGCCTCGACCTCGACCTTGGCCTGCGCGGCAGCCGCGTACAGCGCCGAGGCGCAGAGGAGGGCGGCGTGAAGGAGGGGCGTGCGCATGGTCGGTGGGTCCCAGATAACGGCGGTGCGCAGAAGATACCTGCAGCGGCTGGGCGGCGCACCCTGTGCGTCCTTATCATGGAGTTTTTCCCGCGGGCGCAAACCGCTATGGTGCGCCCATCGACCCACGGTTATACGGAGAACCCCGATGAGCCTGCACGGCACTTACGATGCGCAGAATATCTTCGCCCAGATCATTCGCGGCGAGGCCCCTTGCTACAAGCTGTACGAGGACGAGGATGTGCTGGCCTTCCTCGATGTGTTTCCGCAGTCCTACGGTCATTGCCTGGTGGTGCCCAAGCGGGCGGCGGCGCGCAATATCCTGGAGATCGACGCGGATAATCTGGCCAAGCTGATGGCCGTGGTGCAGCGCCTGACCCGGGTGCTGGTGGACGAGCTGGAACCGGCCGGGGTGCAGGTGGCGCAGTTCAACGGCGCGCCGGCGGGGCAGACGGTGTTCCATCTGCATATGCATATAGTGCCGCGCTACGCCGGCGAGACGCTGGGCGTGCATGCCAGCGTCAAGGCCGACCCGGCGGCGCTTGCGCAGCTGCAGGCGCGCCTGCTGCAGCGCATGGCGAGCTAACCCCGCAGCAGGCGCGGCCAGTCTTTACTTGAGGCCTGCCGCGCCCGGGTCAATACTCAAGCGCTTCTGTACGTTTCCCCTCGCTGTTCTTACGCCCATGGAGGGCTCCCATGCGATTGATTGGTGTCGTGTTACCGCTGGTGCTGCTGGCCGGTTGTTCATCCTGGCAGGCCGGCCCGGGGCAGGTTAAGCAGGTCGCCGCCGAGCGTTTGCTGGGTTACCAGCAGCCGCTCGGCACGGGTGGCCGGTTGGTGGTGCAGCGGGATTTCGGCGGCATGGGCGGTGGCTGTTATGTGGCCGTGCTGGTGGACCGCACAGTGGCGGCGCGCATCGCGGTGGGCGAGGCGGCGAGTTTCCAGGTGCCGGTCGGCACCCGGGTGCTGGGCATCGGCATCGACGAGATGGATGACACCCTGTGCGGCAAGGGCCGCCTGCGCCGCGAGCTGGCGGTCAAGGTCGAGGCGGGAAGCACGCAGAACTTCCGCATCATCAGCGATAACCGCAAGGGTTTCGATATTCTGCCGCTCGCCCAGTAAGCCGCAGAACCAGCGCGCGCCTGCTCAGGTGTTGCTGGGTTCGGCGAGCAATTGCTCCCGCCACCGCATCAAGGCGCCCCCATACAGCAGTTGCCGCTCAACCCCTGCTCGGCGCCACCCACCCTACAAAAGCTACGTGCAACGCATAACTGGTGCATAGCCTTCTTTAAAGCCCGTTCGGCAGACGCTTAATCGAGGCCGTATTTTTCCAGCAGCTTCCGCCAGTCCGGGTTGTGCGCCAGGCTGGCGGTGGCGTCTTGGATAAAGGCGGCCGCATCGGCATCCAGGCTCGGCTGCAGGAGCAACTGGCGGCTGTAGCTGCTCAGTGGCGTAGGGGAGAAATACAGCTGCTCGCTGAGTCCCTGTTGGCGGCTGTAGTAGCGCGCGGTGGAGCGCGGGATAAGGATCAGGTCGATGCGTTTGGACAGCAGTTTGTTGAGGTTCTGCTCGTCTATCGGCACGTCTTCGCGCTGGATCAGGCCCTTGTCGATAGCCTCCTGAATGCCCTGATACTGGTGCCCGAGCACGCCGCCCAGGGTGCGCCCATACAGGGACTCGGGACCGCGATAGGCGAAGGGCTGCTCGGCCAGGGAGAGAAAACTCTGCTGGTCGTACAGCAGGGCGGAGGTCCAGCGATAGTGTTTGCTCAGCCGATCGTCGAAGAAGATCGGGCTGACCCACAGCACCAATCCGGCACTGCCTGCGTGCAGCAGGATGTCCAGGCGCTTGCGCGGCAGGTAGTGCAGTTGGAAGCGAAAGCGCCCGCGGTTTTCCCGGTGCTGGTTGAGCAGTTCGAGCAAGTCGAAGGACAGGCCCTGCTGCTTGTCGTAGTCGATGATAAAGGGCGGCAACAGGTGATAGGTCCAGGCGATGACCTCGCGCTGGGCCTGGGCGCTCAGCGGCAGCGAGCCGATCAGTAGTAGCAGTAGCAGTAAGGCCTTGCGCATAGAGACTCACAGCAAATGACAGGCAAGAATTCTTGTGGATATGGCGGCAGTGGCAGGGCCCAGACTAGTGCCGGCGCTCAGCCTAACTGGCTGATGGCGTTGGCACTGCGGATTGGCTTGCACTGTTGCAATGATAGTCGCGGCGCGGTTGGCCGTTGCTCTGTGCCAGTACCTTGAGGGTTAGAATCCGCGCGGTCGAATAGCGGAGACTGGCTGTGAAGGGATTGCCGATTGCGATAGTGGGGGCGGGGACCGCGGGTCTGGCCAGTGCGATTTTCCTGGCGCGCCAGGGTTTTGCCGTGCGCGTGCTGGAGCGGGTGCCCGAGCTGCAGCCGGTGGGCGCCGGGGTGTTGCTGCAGCCTTCGGGCCTGGCGGTATTGCACAGCCTGCGGCTGCTGGATGAGTGCGGCGGCCTGGGCGCGCCGGTCAGTCGGCTGTATGGCACCACAGCCGGCAATGGTCGGGTGATTCTGGACACCCGTTACGAGCATTGGCAGCCCGGCAGCTTCGGCATGGGCATCCACCGCAGCGTGCTGCTGACCGCCTTGCTCGAGGCCGCGCAACAGGCCGGGGTGAGCATCGACAGCGGGGTGACTATCAGCCGCTTTACCCAGACCGTCAGCCATGTGCGCCTGTATCGCCAGGACGAGCAGGGCATGGAGCAGCCCTATGGGGATTTCACTTCGTTGATTCTGGCCGATGGTGTGCGCTCGACCCTGCGCGCTCAGATGCAGGTCAAACAATGGCTGCAGCCTTATCCCTGGGGCGCGCTGTGGAGCATAGTGCCGACGCCGGCGGGCAGCGATTCCAGCGATCTGCGCCAGTGGTACCGAGACTGTGCGCAGATGTTCGGTGTGATGCCCACCGGGCGCACCCACCAGGCCCGCGAACAGCGCTTGAGCAGCCTGTTCTGGAGCCTGCCGGTGGCGCAGTTCGGCGCCTGGCGCGAGGCCGGACTCGAAGCCTGGAAGGCCCAGGTGCTGCAACTGGCCGGCAGCGCCGCCGAGCCTTTCGTGCAGCTGATCGAACGCCCCGAGCAGCTGACCCTGGCCGTCTACGCCGATGTGCGCATGCAGCGCTGGCATGACGGCCGGGTGCTGGCCATCGGCGACTGCGCCCACGCCATGAGCCCGCAACTGGGCCAGGGCGCCAATATGGCCCTGGTGGATGCCGCGGCGCTGGATACGGCCTTGATGGCCCAGGCGCCGGCGGATCAAGCCGCCGTCGATTGGTCGGCGGTGTTTAACGCCTATGCCGGCAGCCGGCGCGCGCACCTGCGTTACTACCGCCAGGCCAGCCGCTTGCTCACGCCGCTGTTCCAGTCCCATAGCCGCAGTCTGGCCTGGCTGCGCGACAGCGCGTTATTCCTCGCCCGCCACCACCCGCTGGGCCGCGCCCATGCGGTCAGCACCCTGGTGGGCGCGCGCAGCGGCTGGCTGCTGTCGGGGGCCGAGCAGCGGGCGCTGCAGGTCTGGCGCGGCGCCGCGCAGCCGAACCAGGCGTTGAGCTGAGGCTGTTTATTCAGGCGGCGTTGGGCTGCTGCGCCAACCAGCTTTCCAGCAGCGGCCACAGCACCTGGTTACGCGGCTGGAAGAAGCCGAAATGACCGATGCCTTTGAGCCCGTGATCCTGCGCGCGGATTTCCCGATGCTCGCGTTGGGCGGCCGGGAAGTGGCGCAGCAGGTCCTGCACTGTGGCGGCGGGGGCGAAGGCCTGGTCGTCGGCGAACGACAGGGAGAGGATCTGGCCCGCGTAGTGGCGATAACCCCGGGTATCGAGCTGGGGATCGGAAAACAGGTAGTCGGGGTTCAGGCTCCAGTCGCGCCAGTCCCTGGCCACGCCGGGCGGTATGTCGTGACCCACGCCGAGGCGCGCCGGCAGGTAGCCGAAACTGCGCAGCAACAGCGGGGTGAGCAGGTACCAGGCGCCGATCAGGCGTGGCCATTGCCGGCGCGGATAGAGGCGCCAGCTGCAGGTGCCGGAGGCCAGCAGCACCAGGCGCGGCACCTGTTGCAGGGCCGGCGCCAGGCCGCTGAGGTGGCCGCCGGAGCTGTGGCCGATCAGGCTGATCTCGCTCCAGGGTACTTGCAGCTGCTCGACCGTGGCCTGCAGCGCGGCTTGCAGATCCAGCTGGGCCCAGTCGCGCATGCGCGCACCGTCGTGCTTGGCCGGGCCCTGGCGGGAGGCGCCGATGCCGCGGGCATCCCAGGTCAGCACGGCGTAGCCGGCGGCCGCGAAATACTCGGCGAAGTGGCGATAGAAACCCTGGGGTACGCCGGTGGCGGAGTTGACCAGCAGCACGCCACGGCGCCGTGACGTGCTCTGGGGATAAAGTGTGGCGGCCAATTCGCGGCCGTCTGCGCAGTGGATTTGCATGGTTGAACCTTGCGAGCGATTGGGGTGCAGATACCCTAAGCTATGGACCCCACTCCACAGTCAAGCGCCATGTTGATCGCCGAACTCGAACGCCAATCGGGCCTTAGTCGCGACACCATTCGTTACTACGAGCGTATCGGCCTGCTGGAGCCGGCCCCGCGGCGCAGCAATGGTTATCGGGACTACGACGCGCACAGCCTGGTGGTGCTGAACTTTATCCGCGCCGCCCAGGAAATCGGCTTCAGCCTCGATGAGATTCGCGTCGCGCTGCCGAACCTGCGCCAGCCGCCGAAAAACTGCCCCAACCTGCTCGCCGCGCTGGCCGACAAACGCGCGAAGATCCTGGCGCAGATCGCCGTGGAAACCGCCCGACTCGATCGGCTCGAACGCCTACTGCAGCGTTTCCAATAGCCTCACCCTGGCGGGTTAGCGCGTTTCGCCGCGAATACGGGTAAGCACGCGTTCGGCATTTTCCGTGCAGGGCATGCCTTCGGGCTTGTTCTCGATGTTGTCGATGATCGTCAGCAGCTGCGCCTTGTTCTGCGCCAAGCGCTGCTGCAGGGCTTCGATCTCGGCGACTTTGCCGCGCAGGCTGGCGAGCAATTCGTCGTGGGGTCTGGGCGACTGGTCGGCGCTCGGCAGCAAGCGGCGGATCTCCTCCAGGCTGAAACCCGCCTGCTGGGCGCAGGTGATGATCTCCAGGGTGTGCAGGGTTTGCGGCGAGTACTCGCGGTAACCGTTGGCCTTGCGTTGCACGGCACCGATCAGGCCGCTGCTTTCATAGAAGCGCAGGCGCGAGGGCGGCAGACCGCTGCGCTTGGCCAATTCACCGATCTTCATGCTGCCGTCTCCGCGCTGCTTGACATTAAAGTTAACTTTAACCTTAGCATCCTCGCGTCGTCCACGAGGAGCCCGTCATGTCGCTTTTTCAACCGCTGCAACTGCCCAATGGCACCCTGATTCCCAACCGCATCGCCAAGGCGGCCATGGAGGAAAATATGGCGGATGCCCAGCAGGCGCCTTCCGCCGAGCTGCTGCGCCTCTACCAGAGCTGGGCCGAGGGCGAGGCCGGGTTGCTGCTCAGCGGCAACGTGATGATCGATAGCCGCGCCATGACCGGCCCTGCTGGGGTGGTGCTGGAAGATGGGGCGCAACTGGAGAAATTCCGCCAGTGGGCGCAAATCGGCCGCTCCAAGGGCGCGCAGTTCTGGCTGCAGACCAACCACCCGGGGCGGCAGATACAGGCCAATCTCGGCCAGCAAGCCTGGGCGCCGTCGAGCGTGGCGCTGCAGCTGGGGCGTTTGTCGAAGCTGTTCGCGGTGCCCAAGGCCATGGACGAGGCGGATATCGCCGAGCTGATCCAGCGCTTCGTGCGCACCGCGCAACTGGCCGAAGAAGCCGGCTTTAGCGGGGTGCAAATCCATGCGGCGCACGGTTATCTGCTCAGCCAGTTTCTCTCGCCGCTAAGCAACCAGCGCAGCGACCAATGGGGCGGCGCCCTGGACAATCGCGCGCGCCTGCTGTTGGAGATAGTCCGGGCGGTGCGCGCCGTGGTCAGCCCGCAGTTCTGCGTGGCGGTGAAACTCAACTCGGCGGATTTCCAGCGCGGCGGTTTCGAGGCGGTGGACGCCCGCCGCGTGGTGGAGATGCTCAACGAGCTGGCCGTCGATCTGGTCGAGCTGTCCGGCGGCAGCTACGAAGCCCCGGCCATGCAGGGCGATGCCCGCGATGGGCGGACCCTGGCGCGGGAAGCCTACTTTCTGGAGTTCGCCGCCGAGATCGCTGGCGTGGCGAAGATGCCGATAATGGTCACCGGCGGCATTCGCCGCCGCGCCGTGGTGGAGCAGGTATTGGCCAGCGGTGTCGCCATGGCCGGCATCGCCACCGCCCTGGCGGTCAACCCAGATTTGCCGCGCGAGTGGCGCGCCGGCCAGGACAGCCAGCCGCAACTGGCGCCCATCGCCTGGAGGAACAAGGTGCTGGCCTCCCTGGCGTATATGGCGGTGGTGAAGTTCCAGCTGCGCCAACTCAGCCGCGGACGCGCACCCCGGCCGCAGGTGTCGCCACTGCGCGCCTTGCTGCTGGAACGCTTTAACAGCGCACGGCGCACCCGGCAGTACCGGCGGTTAATGGCCCGCCGCTAAGAACCTGTTTACGATCTGCTGCGCGTCGGCCATCCGGCGTTAAAAACAGCCTCGGAATGCTCATTTACAGCTCGTAAACTGCGCTTCCTCGGCTGTTTTTGCCTTGTCTGGCTCT
>NZ_JAUYNP010000254.1 GCF_030696055.1 Pseudomonas sp.
CCCTTAGAACCTGTTTCTGATCTCGCGAGCTAGAGCGAGACAAGGCAAAAACAGCCGAGGAAGCGGAGTTTACGGGTTGTAAATGAGCATTCTGAGGCTGTTTTTAACGCAGTATCGCCGACGCGCAGCAGATCCGAGACAGGTTTTTAGTCCAGCAGCTCGGCAAAGCGCCGGGCAAATGTATGCACATCCCCCGGCCAGCGCGCGGACACATAGTTGCCGTCGCACACCACCCAGGCCGGGCGGCTGTCGCTTAGGCTGTCGCGGTGCAGGCCACTGATCTTGCGCAGGCGGTCTGGCGCGTCCCTCGGCACCTCGAGAAAGTCCGCCGGGCTGGCCAGGGCGCGGCTGACCTCGGCCTGCACGCTCATATATCCGCTCGGCTGCCCCGGTGCCTCCCTATAGGTGCGGTAATAGTCCGGGTCCCAGAAACGCCCATAGAAGCGGGTCAGGTCCCAGGCGCTCTTTTCCATGGCCCAGGTCAGCGCCGTGGTCTTGCGCCCATAGAGCGCGGAGCGGCCATCCGCCCCTGGGCTGCGGGCGGCCAGCAGCACGCCATGGCAGATGGCCGCGACCGGCTTATTAGTGGCGAAGAAGGCCCCGACAAAGGCCTGCAACGCCTGGCTCTCCAGATAGGCGCGCATGCCCCGCGCCCAGTGCCCGCCGGGCAGCAGCAGGCCGTCGAAGTCCGCCACGGTTAGCTGCTCGTAACGCAGCGGCTGGCGGAACTCCGCATCCATCAGCATGCGGGCATAGGCCTCGCGGGCAGCGCGACGGGCGCGCAACAGCAGGCCGAGCAACTTCAGCCGGCGCAGGCCGGGCAGCCAGCCCCAGGGGTCCAGGCCCGCACCGCTAAGCATCAGCGGATCGCCCACGGCCGCTTGCCCATCGGCGGTGGCGAAACGCACCCGTAGCCCGGCCGCACGCAACAGCTGCCAGCTGATGGCGACCTCGCTGGGGTCGAAGTCGCGATTGGGCAAGGCGAGCAGAACTGTCTTGGCGGGCATGGCGCAGGCTCCTGGCTGGGAGCGTCGAGCTTAGCCGCGCGGCCCCTGGGCGGCGAGTGGCCCTGCGGGCCAAGATAGCGCCACCTGCTAGGGCTGTGCCGGCAGTGGCTCCAGGCTAGGCAGTGGCTCGCCGGGCAACCATTTGTGGTAGATGGCGGCAAAGCTGCCATCGGCCTTCATCCCATCCAGCTCGTGCTGCCAGCGCTGGATCAGGGCGTCGTCGGTGCCTGTGGAGAAGGCGATATAGCTGTCGCTGTACATCAGGGTGAACAACCGCTGCACCTCATCGGCCTGGATATCGCCCTGGATCAACAAGGCGCTGAGGCTGAGGTTGTCCAGCACCATCAGCTTGACCCGCCCGCGCTTGAGCATGCCGATCACCTGGGCCGGCCCGTTGACCGGGTTCAGGTTGGTAAAGCCCTCGGCCAGCAGGCGTTGGTGGCTGTACCAGTCGCGCGGCACGGCGATCTCGGCGAACTTCCGCGCTTGCTCCAGGTCGCTCAGGCGCAAGTGGGAACTGGTCAGGGCGTAGAAGCTGGTGACATTACGGGTCAGCGGCCCGACCCACTTGAACAGGGTCTCGCGCTCCGTGGTGCGCATGGCCACGAACAACCCGGTATTGGGCCGCACCAGCGTCTGTTGGTAACCACGCGCCCAGGGCACCAGGCTGATCGGCACGTTCTGCCCGGTGCGGCGCATGATCTCGCGCACCACCTCGGTGGCCAAGCCGGTGGGCTGGCCATTCTGGCTGAAGTTGATCGGCGGATATTCCTCGGTATACAGGCGCAAGGGCTGGGCCTGGGTCTGGGCGGCCAGGCCCAGGCAGCAGGCCAGCAGCACACCGAAACAGCCGCGCAACCTGACAGCAATCACGGCATAGGCCTCGCGGCGCAGGAGTGGTGTATTCAGCGTAGTAGGCCCAGGGGGTCAGCACCATGGCGCCGACAGTACGTAGCCCGGATGCAATCCGGGAGCGGATTGGCCGGGGTAGATATCCCCCGGATTGCATCCGGGCTACAAGAGGCGCCGCTCACTGCGCTTAAAGCTGCTCCACGACCAGCCCCGCCCGCTGATAGGCCAGGCCATGGGCTTCGGCCACGCTGGCGCAGGTGATCACGCCTTTGGCCACGTTCAGCCCGGCCAGCAGGTGCGGGTCTTCCTGCAGGGCGCGCCGTGGGCCTTTCTCGGCCAGGGCGATGACAAAGGGCAAGGTCGCGTTGTTCAGCGCCAGGGTCGAGGTGCGCGCCACCGCGCCGGGCATATTGGCCACGCAGTAATGCACCACCTCATCCACCACATAGGTGGGATCGTCGTGGGTGGTGGCTCTCGAGGTCTCGGCGCAGCCGCCCTGGTCGATGGCCACATCCACCAACACCGCGCCGGGCTGCATCAGCCGGACCATCTCGGCGCTGATCAACTTGGGCGCCGCGGCGCCGGGAATCAACACCCCGCCTATCACCAGATCGGCGCCCAGCACCTGCTCGCGCAGCGCCGCGCGGGTCGAGTAGAGGGTGGTGATGCGGTTGCCGTACTGGCCATCCAGGCGACGCAGGGCATCCACGCTCTTGTCCAGCACAGTGACATTGGCGCCCAGGCCCACCGCCATGGCCAGGGCATGACTGCCGACCACGCCGCCGCCGAGTATCACCACCTTGCCCGGCGCCACCCCGGGCACCCCGCCGAGCAGCACGCCACGGCCACCGCGGGCTTTTTCCAGGCAGCTGGCGCCGGCCTGGATCGACATGCGCCCGGCCACCTCGGACATGGGCGCCAGCAGCGGCAGGCGACCCTGGGCATCGCTGACGGTTTCGTAGGCGATGCAGGTGGCGCCGCTGGCCATCAGCTCCTCGGTCTGCGCCCGGTCCGGGGCCAGGTGCAGATAGGTGAACAGGCAATGCTGGGGACGCAGCTTGGCACGCTCGGCGGCCAGGGGTTCCTTGACCTTGACGATCAGCTCGGCCTGGCTGAACACCTGGGCCGCATCCTTGGCGATCTGCGCCCCGGCGTTCAGGTAGTCCTGGTCGCTAAAGCCGATGGCCGCGCCGGCCTGGGTCTCGACCCACAGTTGATGGCCGAGGGCGCTCAGTTCGGCCACCGACTGCGGGGTCAGGCCGACACGGTACTCGTGATTCTTGATTTCCTTGGGTACACCGATGCGCATAATCGCCTCCCGACAAATAAAGTCCTCTTAGAAAGTCTAGAAAACCTCAGCCGCGAGCCGGCCTGAATTGCCTGGGGCTTTCAGGCTATTTACCTGAAATAGGGGCGATTGCCGGGACGTATCCGCAAACGGTTATTTCTTCGCCTCGGCAATGCCCTGCAACAGCTCGATCGGCAGCGGAAAGACTATGGTCGAGCTCTTGTCCCCGGCGATATTGCTCAGGGTCTGCATATAGCGCAGCTGCATGGCCCCGGACTGGCGACCGAGCATCTCGGCGGCCTGCATCAGCTTCTCCGAGGCCTGCAACTCGCCCTCGGCATGGATCACCTTGGCCCGCCGTTCGCGCTCGGCCTCGGCCTGCTTGGCGATGGCGCGGATCATCGATTCGTTGAGGTCGACGTGCTTGATCTCGACATTCGACACCTTGATGCCCCAGGCGTCGGTCTGCGCGTCCAGCACCTGCTGGATATCGACGTTCAGGCGTTCGCGCTCGGCCAGCAGCTCGTCCAGTTCGTGCTTGCCGAGCACCGCGCGCAATGTGGTCTGGGCCAACTGGCTGGTGGCGTTATGGTAGTCCTCGACCTGGATGATGGCCTTCTGCGAGTCGAGCACGCGGAAGTAGATCACCGCGTTGACCTTGACCGAGACGTTGTCGCGGGTGATCACGTCCTGGGTCGGCACGTCCAGCACTATGGTGCGCAGATCGACCCGGACCATCTGCTGGATGCCGGGAATCACCAGCACCAGCCCCGGTCCCTTGACCTTCCAGAAGCGCCCCAGCTGGAACACCACGCCGCGCTCGTATTCGCGCAGGATGCGGAAGGCCGAGACCAGCAGGGCCAGCAGAATGATCACCAGCGGTAGAAAACCGAATTCGAAAGCCATGCCTAATCTCCTTGCCCCGGCTGTTGATCAGCCGCGATAACCTCCAGGCAAACGCCCTGGCGCGCCTGCACCCGCACCTGCTGGCCGGGGTACAGGGGCTCGCTGCTGCGCACCTGCCAGCGTTCGCCCTGCAACGTCACCCAGCCGCCACAGGGGTTGTCCGCCTGCACCGCCTGGATCGACACCCGGCGGCCGAGCAGGGGCTGGTCGCCACTGACCTGGGCCCGCCCGCGGGCGCGCAGGGCCATGCTCACTATCAGCAGCATCAGCAGGGCGCTGCTCAACGCCAGGCTGATGATCAGCGCCAGGGGAATGCCGAAGCCCGGCACATCGGTGTCGATCAGGATCAGCGCGCCGAACACGAAGGCCACCACCCCGCCTATGCCCAGCACGCCGAAGCTGCCCAGGAAGGCCTCGGCCGCCATAAAGGCGATACCGAGCAGCAACAGCGCCACCCCGGCATAGTTCACCGGCAGCAGCTGCAGGGCATAGAGGGCGAGGATCAAGCAGATGCCACCGAGCACCCCACCGATCGTCGAGCCCGGATTGGAGAATTCGAAGATCAGCCCATAGACCCCGATCATCATCAGGATCAGCGCCACGCTGGGGTTGGTGATCACCGCCAGCAGGCGGGTGCGCCAGTCCGCCTCGAGGATGATCACGGGCGCGCCAACTGTCTGCAGGCGGACGTCCATATTGGCCGCCTTGAAGGTCTTGCCATCCAGCTGACGCAGCAGATCGGCCAGATCGACGGCCAGGTAATCGACCA
>NZ_JAUYNP010000067.1 GCF_030696055.1 Pseudomonas sp.
AACTACCTGCGTTGCCGATACGGCGTTAAAAACAGGCTCGGAATGCTCATTTACAGCTCGTAAACTCCGCTTCCTCGCCTGTTTTTGCCTTGTCTCGGCTGCCTCGCCTACATTTTTCAGCGGTCTGTAAACCCGGTTCAACTTTTTATGGCCTGCCATCCATGGCGGCCACCCTTCGGGCCGTCGCTGCGCGACGTTAAAAATTGCTCCAGGCAATTTTTTGCCCGGCCCGTTGCCAGCTGCGGCGCGTTGCCGCAGTTGGTCGGGCAGGTGCTTGGTTATACTCCTGCGGCTCGCTAAATGAGCACCTTGGAGCATTTTGGAGAAGCCATGCTCGCACCCGTGCAGTTGCTATCGGCCAGCCGGCAGAACCTCTGGCGCCTGACCCTGATCCGCATTCTGGTGCTGGCCGCCCAGGCCGGTTCGGTGGGGCTGGCCTACAAGTCGGGGGCGCTGCCGCTGCCCTGGCAGGAGTTGAGCCTGACCCTGGGCGTGTCGCTGGTGCTGTGCCTGGTCACCGCCGCGCGCCTGCGCGGGCCCTGGCCGGTGACCGAGCAGGAATATGCGGTGCAGCTGGGCTGCGACCTGATCATCCACAGCCTGTTGCTGTATTACTCGGGTGGCTCGACCAACCCCTTCGTCTCCTATTACCTGGTGCCGCTGACCATCGCCGCGGCGACCCTGCCCTGGCTCTACACCATCACCCTGTCCGGTCTGGCGCTGGGCGGTTACACCTTCCTGTTGGTGTGGTCGCATCCGCTGGATTTGCCGGCCGCGCCGCGGGAAAGCCTGCTGATCTATGGCATGTGGCTGAGCTTCGCCCTGGCGGCCGGGCTGATCACCTTCTTCGTCGCCAAGATGGCCGAGGAGCTGCGCCATCAGGAAGAGCTGCGCGCCGAGCGCCGCGAGGAAGGCCTGCGCGACCAGCAGCTGCTCGCCGTGGCGACCCAGGCTGCCGGCGCCGCCCACGAGCTGGGCACGCCCTTGGCGACCATGAGCGTGCTGATCAAGGAGCTGCGCCGCGAGTATCAGGACCCGACCCTGCAGGAAGACCTGGCGGTGCTGCAGGAGCAGGTCAAGCTGTGCAAGGAAACCTTGCAGCACCTGGTGCGCGCCGCCGAGGCGGACCGGCGCCAGGCGGTGATCGAACTGTCCGCGGGGGAATGGCTGGAGGGGGCTCTCAATCGCTGGCATCTGATGCGTCCGGAGGCCAGCTACCGCTATCAGTGCCTGGGCCGTGGCACGCCGCCGCGGATGATGCCGCCGGCTGATCTGACCCAGGCCTTGCTCAACCTGCTGAACAACGCCGCCGATGCCTGCCCGGACAACCTGGATATCAGCCTGGACTGGGATCACCAGTGGCTGCGCCTGAGCATTCGCGACTTCGGCGCCGGTGTGCCCCTGGCGATCGCCGAGCAGATCGGTCGGCCGTTTTTCACCACCAAGGGCAAGGGTTTCGGCCTGGGCCTGTTTCTCAGTCAGGCCAGCGTCACCCGTGCCGGTGGCACGGTTAAGCTGTATAACCATGAAGAGGGCGGCACCCTCACCGAACTGAAGCTGCCGCGTGCCTATGGCCGGGCCTGAGGAGGCATTGAGTATGAGTGACGAAGCCCTGTTCGAAGGCGAAGAACAACCCCACCTGCTGCTGGTGGATGATGACCCCACCTTCACCCGCGTCATGGCGCGGGCCATGAGCCGGCGCGGCTTGCGCGTGTCCACCGCCGGTTCCGCCGAAGAAGGCCTGGCCCTGGCCGAGCAGGATGTGCCGGACTACGCCGTGCTGGACCTGAAGATGGAAGGCGACTCCGGCCTGGTGCTGCTGCCCAAGCTGCTGGAGCTGGATGCCGAGATGCGCGTGGTGATTCTCACCGGCTATTCCAGCATCGCCACCGCGGTGGAGGCGATCAAGCGTGGCGCCTGCAACTACCTGTGCAAGCCGGCGGATGCCGACGACGTGCTGGCCGCGCTGCTCACCCAGCACGCCGACCTGGACAGCCTGGTGCCGGAAAACCCGATGTCGGTGGACCGCCTGCAGTGGGAACATATCCAGCGCGTACTCACCGAGCACGAAGGCAATATCTCCGCCACCGCCCGCGCCCTGGGCATGCACCGCCGTACCCTGCAGCGCAAATTGCAGAAGCGCCCGGTCCGCCGCTAAACCCGGCTTACCAGGTGGCCAAGCCTATGGCATGTCCACCCTACACAAGCTTCATATCGGGTCGTAGGGTGGAGATGGCGAAGCCTTGTCCACCTCTGACCTCTGCCACGTTTGGCCTGATTCTTTAACGGCCGAAAGCTTTGTCGACCACTGGCTTGTTATCCTTCGCCCCCTATCAATTGCCTAGCCAGGGGCCGTTATGCTCGCCGTCGTCCAGCAAACCCTTGCGGTCACCGCGCCGGTGTTCGCCATGCTGTTTCTCGGTGTGGCGCTCAAGCGCTGGGGACTGATCGATGCGGCCTTTGTCCATACGGCCTCGACCCTGGTGTTTCGCGGCACCCTGCCGACCCTGTTGTTCCTCGGCATAGTCAAGGCGGACCTGAGCACCGCGCTGCAGCCGGCGCTGTTGCTGTACTTCCTGCTGGCGACCCTGGGCTGTTTCCTGCTGGCCTGGGGCTGGGCGATTCTGCGATGTCCGCAGGCCGATCGCGGCATCTATACCCAGGGCGCGTTTCGCGGCAATAACGGCATAGTCGGCCTGGCCCTGGCCACCAGCATCTATGGCGACTACGGCCTGTCGCTGGGGGCGGTGCTCGGCGGGGTGGTGATCCTCAGCTACAACACGTTGTCGGCCATAGTGCTGGCGATCTACAGCCCGCAGGCCAAGACCGATCTGTGGAGCCTGAGCAAGAGCATCCTCAGCAACCCCCTGATCATCGGCGTGCTGGCGGCCATTCCCTTCGCCGCCTGGCAGATTCCCTTGCCCGCCTGGCTGCTGACCTCGGGTGGCTATTTCGCGCAGATGAGCCTGCCGCTGGCGTTGATCTGCATCGGCGCCACCCTGACCCTGGAATCCTTGCGCGAGAGCAGCGGCGTGGCCATCAGCTCGAGCCTGCTGAAGGTGTTCTGGCTGCCTCTGCTGGCTACATTGGGCGCCTGGCTGTGGGGCTTTCGCGAGGCCGACCTGGCGATCCTCTTCCTGTATTTCGCCAGCCCCACGGCGGCCGCCAGCTTCGTCATGGCCAAGGCCGTGGGCGGCAACCACCAGCTGGCGGCGGCGATCATAGTGATCACCACCCTGGCGTCGGTGCTCAGCACCAATATCGGATTGTTGCTGCTGCAGTGGGCGGGCTGGATCTAAGCTAAGAACCTGTTCACGATCTGCTGCGCGTCGGCCCTACTGCGTTAAAAACAGGCTCGGCAAGCCGCTTGCGGCTAACGCGCTTTAGCGCGGCCCGAAGGGCGAGTGAAACGAGTACTGCTCATTTACAGCTCGTAAACTCCGCTTCCTCGCCTGTTTTTGCCTTGTATTGCTCTAGCTCGCGAGATCGTGAACAGGTTCTAAGACGCCGCGCTATTAAGACTCGTCTGATTGAGTTGTGACCCCACTCGCAAGCTTCAGCCGGCCGTCAGCTGTTGCGATTGTCAGCTGCTATACAAGTCGCTACCCTGCGCGCCTTCGCGCCTATTTAAAGGACTAAATCATGCGCCCCCCGCTGTTGCTGCTATGCCTGGCGCTGCCCGCGTCGGCTGCCTTGGCAGAGCCTTCCGCCAGCCTCGATGGGCCGGCAGCCGGCTGGCGCTATTCCGGCCTGCTCGACCGCACCGAGAACGCCCGCGTCGCCTATCCTACTCCGCCCATCGATCGCGGCGCGCAGCGCAACCGCAGCATGATCGAAGGCAAGCTCGCCGGCACCCAGGGCCTGCGCCAGCCCCATGTGCTGGCGGTCAACGGCAATCCACTACCTCTTTATACCGACGCCGAAGGGCGTTTTGCCCGGCCCTACAGCTTCGGCGCCGGCTCCAACAGCGTCGAGCTGCGGGCCGATGGCCAGCCGCTGCGCCGCGTGCAGTTCTTTGAGGCCAATAACCAGAAGACCCCGGCGCGGGTGCGCATCGTCCTCGGTTGGGACGATCCCAAGGCCGAGCTGGACCTGCACGTGGTCACCCCCGACGGCCAGCACGCCTTCTGGGCCGACCCGGTGATGAGCAATGGCGGCGGCCTGGATGTCGACAGCGTCGATGGCCCCGGCCCGGAAATGTTCACCATGACTGCGCCGCTGCACGGCACCTACCTGATCTACGTGAACTACTGGGGCAACCTGAACAGTCAGGGTTACAACTTCAAGGCCGGCAGCAACCAGAACGAGGTGATCACCTCGCAGATCAGCCTGGTGTTCAACGAGAACACCGTCAACGAGAAGCGCGAGACGTTCGTGGTGCCGCTGCGCACCATCGGCGACCTGCTGCCGATCAAGTCCTTCAACTATTGAATGTTCCCTGCGCAGGGATGAACCGGGGTTTGCAGACATGAGCGAAAACACCACACCCGTCGCCAGCGAAGGCGCACCAGCCGGCCGGCGTATGCGCCCGCTGCTGCTCGCTCTGGCCGTGGCGCTGCCGGTGGCTGCGGCCGGGATCTTCGGCTGGCTGTGGCAGGACCAGCACGGTGGTCGTCAGCTGGGCGAGCAGAACCTGCTCGGCCTGGACCTGGCGCGCCCCGACGTGCTGATCGAGAGCGCCTCGCTCAGCCGTCTGCCCAAGGACCTGCTGGCCGTGCCGCTGCTACGCGACACCCTGACCGAGGACCTGGTGTTCTACTACGAGGCCAACGCCGACCGCCTCGGCCTGACCGGTAGCCTGCGGCGGATCATCTACGAACACGACCTGCAGCTGCGCGACAACCTGCTGGACGAGTTGCTCGACCAGCCGGCCGAGGTCGCTTTGTGGCGCGATGCCGGCGGCCGGCTCAAGCACTTCCTGGTGGTGATCGAGCGCGGCGGTTTGGCCAAGGCCCTGGAGCCCCTGGCCAAGGTGGCGCTGAACGACACCCAGCTGAGCCAGGCCGGCGAGTTCAGCGTCGATGGCGTAGCGGTGCCCTTCTACCGCCTGCGCTACAACGGCGACCGCTCCGTGCTGTTCGCCTCCCATGGCGACCAGCTGTTGCTGCTGTCCAGCGCCGATATGCTGTTCGCCCCCGAACCTGAGCCCGAGCCGGTTTCCAGCAAGCCCGCGGTGCCGAGTGCGGATGGCGAGGCTGCCGCAGCGGCGCCAGCGGAGGCTGCCGAGGCCGCTGAAGCTGCGGTTGCAGCCGAAGCCGAAGCCCCTAGCGGCCCGCTGCTGGCCAAGGTGTCGACCGATGCGGTCGAGGCCCTGCTCGGCGGTGCGCATCCGTTTCCGGACAGTTTCGGCCTGGAGCCGCGCGACCAGCTGAGCCAGCGCATCAGCCTCAGCTCGGATTTCCTCGCCCTGGGCTACCAGCGCTTTATCCCGGCCTTTGCCGGCCTGCGCTTCGAGATGGACGCACAGGGCTGGCACAGCTTCCTGGCCCTGGATGAGGTAGAGGATCAGGCCAAGTTCGACTTCACCCCGGTGTGGCGTGCCATGCCTATGGGCGCCAGCGCCTGCGTCGCCCTGCCGGTGGCGGCGGGCATGTCCGAGCGCCTGCTGGCCAAGGTCGGCGCCGAGGCCAAGGTGGCCGCCGAGCTGAGCGGCCAACTCAGCGGCACCGCCGGGCTGTGCTGGTACGCCGAGTCGCGCCTGCACTCGCCGCTGCTGGTCGGCACGCTCAAGGCCGCGGCCAGCCCGCAGACCGATGCCGAGCTGGGCAAGCTGTTCGGCAGCCTGATCGGCGCCTGGGAAGCCAATGTCGAAGGCGGGCTGTTCCCGCTCGAAAGCAGCGAGCAGGGTGCGGCGCACAAGTGGCAGCGCGAGGTCGGCTCCAACTTCGGCCAGTACCCGGCCAGCCAGGCCGCGCAGCCCGACGCGCTGGCCGCCAGCGGCTACTTCCGCGTCAGCCTGGCGCGGCACGGATCGACCCTGCTGTTCTCCCTGGACGACCGCCTGGTGGACAAGGCCCTGGATACCCTGGACAAACGCTTCCCGCCGCTGGCCGACGTGCTGCCCAAGGATGCCCTGGTGCCGGCCTACCTGGCGCCGCAGAGCCTGGCCACGCTGTTCGAGCGGGAGACCCTGGAGAGCCTGCCGGAAGATATGGAGCCGGTGTTCCGCAACGCCGCCCAGAGCAACCTGCTGCCCAAGCTGCGCGCCCTGTCCGAGCACGGCAAGTACGCCCTGACCCTGCCGGCCGACAGCGAAGCCAGCAGCGCCTGGCAGTGGCTGCCGTTGCAATGGCGCGCTCTGTGAGAGCACTGCGCTACGCCGCCGTCGCCTGGTTGCTGTTGTGCAGCCAGGCGCTGCAGGCAGCAGAAGCGGCGCCGGCGCTGGACGCGCAGCAGTCCCAGGTGTTTCGCGCCTGGTTCGTGCGTATCGCCCAGGAACAGCTGCGCCAGGGCCCCAGTCCGCGCTGGCAGCAGCAGGACTGTGCCGGCCTGGTGCGCTTCGCCGCCAACGAGGCGCTCAAGCTGCACGACGCCAAGTGGCTGCGCGCCAACGGCCTGTCCAACCGCTACCTGCCGCCGGAGCTGGAGCTGAGCGCGGCCCAGCGCCAGTTCGCCCAGCACTGGCAACAGGGCGGCGGGCAGGTCGGCCCCTACGTCAACGCGATCAAGCTGATCCAGTACAACAGCCAGTTCCTCGGACGCGACCTCAACCAGGCGCGCCCCGGCGACCTGATGTTCTTCGACCAGGGTGACGACCAGCACCTGATGATCTGGATGGGCCGCAACATCGCCTATCACACTGGCACCACCACCCAAACAGACAACGGCATGCGCTCGGTGAGCCTGCAACAACTCATGACATGGAAGGACACCCGATGGATACCCGACGAATCCAATCCCAACTTTATCGGCGTCTATCGGCTGCACTTTCTCAGTCGATAACGGCTCGCGCGATAAGCATCGCCCGTCTGCCGCGCCTGACCCTAGCAGCCCTGCTGCTCGGCGTGCTGCCGCTGGGCCTCGCTCAGGCCGACGACAGCGTGGAGCCGAGTGGCTACTCGCCGGTGGCCGGGCAGTCGTTCTTCCTGCTCGCCGACTCCAGCTTCGCCACCGACGAAGTGGCCCAGGTGCGCCTGGAGGCGCCGGGGCGCGACTACCGGCGCTATATGATGGAACCCTACGGCGGGGTGGACATGCGCGTGTACCGCATCGACCGGCCGCTGGACTTCCTCAAGCGCCAGAAGAACCTGCACCGGGTGGTGGCCGAGGGCGAGTTCAAGGGCGAGGGCCTGTCCAACACCCTGAGCTACCTGTGGGACAGCTGGTACCGCAAGTCGCGGCGGGTGATGCAGCGCGCCTTCTCCTACGAGTCGCGCAAGCAGGTCACCGAGGAAGCGCCGGAGCTGAAGATGGGCGACGCGATCAGGGCGCCGACCCAGTTCGAGGCGCAGCCGCAGTACGCGCCGATGAAGGGCCTGCCGCTTATCGCGCAGTTCCGCTACCCGCTGTGGGATGCCAAACCGATTCAGCCGCCTAGCGGCGTCGAGCTGGCCGGCTCGTCCAGCTCGTTCGTCAGCGTCAATCCGGGCAACGTCTATATCCCGCTGGGCAAGCTCAAGCCGGGGCTGTACCTGGTCGAGGCGCTGGTCGGTAAGTTCCGTGCGACCACCGTGGTGTTCGTCTCCAACACAGTCGCGGTGAGCAAGATCGCCGGCAACGAACTGCTGGTGTGGACCGCGCACAAGCGTGAAGGCGCTGCGGTGGCCGGAGCCAAGGTGCTGTGGAGCGATGGCCTGGGCGTGATGAGCAGCGGCAGCACCGATGCCCAGGGCCTGCTGCGCCTGCAGCACGTCAGCCCGGAGCGTTCCTACGTGCTCGGCGAGGACAGCGAAGGCGGGGTGTTCGTCTCCGAGAACTTCTATTACGACAGCGAAATCTACGACACCAAGCTGTACGCCTTTACCGACCGCCCGCTGTACCGCCCGGGCGACTGGGTGGAAGTGAAGATAGTCGGCCGCGAGTTCAAGAACGCCCGCGACTCGGTGGCGGCGCAAGCCGCGCCGCTCAAGCTCAGCGTGCTGGATGCCACCGGCACCGTGCTGCAGAGCCTCGACCTGGCCCTCGACGCCAAGGCCGGCACCCAGGGTCGCTTCCAGCTGCCGGACAACGCCGTGGCCGGCGGCTACGAGCTGCGCTTCAGCTACCGCGACCAGCTGTACAGCAGCGCCTTCCGTGTAGCCGACTATATCAAGCCGCACTTCGAGATCGCCCTCGACCTGAGCAAGCCGGACTTCCGCACCGGCGAGAAGGTCAGCGGCAACCTGGTGCTGCTCTACCCGGACGGCAAGCCGGTGAAGAACGCCCGCCTGCAACTGAGCCTGCGCGCCCAGCAGCTGTCGATGATCGACAACGAGCTGCAGTACCTCGGCCAGTTCCCGGTGGAACTCAGCAGCAGCGAGCTGAGCACCGACGATCAGGGCCGCGCGGCCCTCGAACTGCCAGCCGCGGACAAGCCGAGCCGCTACCTGCTCACCGTGTTCGCCAGCGACGGCGCCGCCTACCGGGTCAAGGTCAGCAAGGAAATCCTTATCGAGCGCGGCGCCGCGCGCTATCGCCTGGAGGCGCCGCAGCGTTTCAGCGCGGTGGGCGAGGCCGTGCCGTTCAGCTACCGCAGCGAGCAAGCCAGCGAACTCAAGCCGGCCCGCTATGAATGGGTGCGCCTGGAAGACCAGAGCCAGCACAGCGGCAGCCTGGGTGACGACGCGACGGGCTTCAGCCTCAGCTTCGAGCGTCCCGGTACCTACAGCATCACCCTCAAGGACAAGCACGGCCTGATCCTAGGCGCCACCGGTCACTCGGTCAGCGGCGACGGGGTCAAGGCGGTGGCCGGCACCGTGGAAGTGATCTTCGACCAGGACGAGTACCAGTCCGGCGCCGAGGCCCAGGCGCTGATCACCTTCCCCGAGCCGGTCGGTGATGCGCTGCTGACCCTGGAGCGTGACCAGGTGGAAGCCACCGCGCTGCTGTCCAAGGGCGGCGATTGGCTCAAGCTGGAGAAGCTCAACGACACCCAGTACCGCGCGCGGATTCCGGTGGGCGACCACTTCGCGCCCAACCTGACCTTCTCCGTGCTCTACACCAAGGGCGGCGACTACAGCTTCCAGAACGCCGGGATCAAGGTGGCCAAGCCGCAGGTGGAGATCGCTATCGCCACCGACAAGGAGCGCTACCAGCCGGGCGACACGGTGACGGTCGAGCTGGCCACCCAGTTCGCCGGCAAGCCGGCGGCCACGCGCCTGACCGTCAGCGTGGTGGACGAGATGATCTACGCCCTGCAGCCGGAAATCGCCCCTGGCATCGACCAGTTCTTCTACCACCCGCGGCGCAACAACGTGCGCACCAGTGCCAGCCTGTCCTTTATCAGCTACGACGTGGCCCTGCCGGGCAATCCGACCGCGCCGGGCCGGGCCAACCGCAGCGAGCGTGGGGTCAAGGTGCTGGAGCGGCCGCGCCGCGAGGAAGTCGATACCGCCGCCTGGCAGCCCGACCTGGTCACCGATGCCGACGGCAAGGTGCGCTTCAGCTTCCGCATGCCCGACTCGCTGACCCGCTGGCGCATCACCGTGCGCGCGGTCAATGAGGCCGGCGAAGTGGGGCAGAAGAAGCAGTTCATCCGTTCGGAGAAACCGCTGTACCTGAAATGGAGCGGGCCGACCCTGTTCCGCGCCGATGACAAGCCGCAGCTGGGTCTGTTCGCCTTCAACCAGGGCGAGGAAGCGACCAAGGCCGAATTGGTCACCCACTATGCTGGCCAGGAACACCGCCAGTCGGTCGAACTGGAAAAGGGCGTGAACTACCTGGCGCTGCCGCCGACCAGCCTGGTGGCCGGGGAGTGGAGCGCCGAGCTGGTGCAGGACGGCAAGCCGGTGGATGCCCTCGGCGTGCGCCTGCGCGTGGCCGGCGCAGGCTGGCAGCGCCTGCACACGCAGAACCTGAGCCTGAGTGCCGGCAGCAATCCGCTAAGCCTGCCGGCCGATGCCGGCAATATCCGCCTGCGTCTAGACGGTAGCTCGCAAGCGCTGTTCCGTTCGGCCCTCGACGACCTGCTCGACTATCCCTACGGCTGCGTCGAGCAGACCGCCAGCCGCCTGCTGCCGCTAAGCCTGGCCTACCCTGCTCTTGCGAAAGGCGAGGCACGTATCGGCGAGCGCCTGCGCCTGATCATGCAGAACAGCCGCCTGCGCCTGGTGCAAATGGCCGGCCCGGAAGCCGGCTTCACCTGGTGGGGCCAGGACGGCGAGGCGGATGCCTTCCTCACCACCTATGCCTACTACGCCGACTGGCATGCCAGTCGCGCGCTGCACATCGACCTGCCGCCAGAGCACTGGCAGCGCGTGCTGGAGGTCTACGCCAAGCAGGCGGCGAACACGCCGCTGCTGCAGCGTGCGCTGATCCTCGAGTTCGCCCGCGAGATGCAGCTGCCGGTGAACACCCTGCTGGAAGGCCTGCTGGCCGATCTGGGTCAGGCCGGCGAAGGTGACGACGTCACCCTGGACGATGCCGGTCTGACCAGCCCGGTAATGGCCGCGCCGAACTCGCAGCTCGGCCTGGCGCTGGCACGGGTGTTCGCCGCCGATCTGGCGGAGGCCACCAAGGTCAACCTGCCGGCGACCTTCAACGCCGGCTTAGATGCGGCCCGCCAGCGCGTGGTCAGCAGTACCCATACCTTCGCCGCTGCGCTGCGCCTGTCCCGTGGCCAGCTCGATCCGCAGCAGGTCAATGCCCTGCTGCAGCGTCTGACACCGCAGCAGGCGACCCTGGAACGGGCGCTGGCGCTGACCTGGTTGCAGGATCGCATCGAGCAGGCGCCGCCGCTCGCCATGCCGGCGCCGGGTGCTGGCTGGTTGGCTCAGCAGGGCGCGACCGGCGAGAACTGGTGGCAATGGCAAGGCCAGGAGCCGCCCAAGGAGCTGGCCTTGCCGGCCGAACAGAGCGGCGCCGTGCATGCCGCGCTGAGCTTCGACAGCGCCCAGGCACCGAGCGGTGAGCTACCGGTGCAGGTCAGCCGGCGCCTGCTGCGCCTGGTGCCGGGCGAGAAAGCCTTCAGTTTCAGTGTCGAGGAAGTGGGCGACGGTCCGCTGTCCAGTGACGAGCTGTATCTCGACGAGGTGACTCTGGAAGGCGACGCCGAGCATGCCTATCGCTACGGCCTGCTGGAAGTGCCGCTGCCGCCGGGTGCCGATGTCGAGCGCACCACCTGGGGGGTCCAGATCAGCGGTTTAGGCTCGGAGGAGGCGGCGCCGCTGGAGAAGGCCCGCCACGAACCGGGGCAGATGCTCTACGCGGTGCCGGTCGACAGCCTGCAGGGCAGCATCCAGCTGCGCCACCTGGTGCGTTTCTCACAGAAAGGCCAGTTCCACCTGCCGCCGGCGCGCTACGTGCGCATGTACGACCCGTTGCAGCAGGCCGTCGAGCAGGACCCGGCGCTGGCCGAGCTGCAGGTCGAATAAGCCGTGCGTGCGCTCTGCTGGCTGGCGCTGCTGTTGCCCCTGCTCACAGAGGCGGGGCAGGCGCCCCTGCAGCTGGCCTGGCGCACCAGCCAGGGCGATCAGTTGTTGCAGCTGGATCGCCAGCAGGTGCTGACGCGCGGCGACCTGCCGGCACAACTGGACGCGCCGCTGGGCAGCCTGTGGAAGCTGTTCGTCTACGCCTACCTGACCGACACTCAGCGCCCCGATGAGGGCTACGTCTGCGGCGGCCAGGATCGCGAGGAAGTCTACTGCTGCCAGGCCGGCGAGCGGATCGACCGCGATCAGGCCCTGGCCAAGTCCTGCGGCCTGTATTTCGCCCCGGCGCGCCTGGGCTTGCAGGCTGGCGAATGGGATCGCTACTGGCAGGCGCAACGGGCGCCGACCTGGCTACGCGACCTCGACCAGTTGCAGCCGCAACGGCGGGTGGCGGTGGCCGAACTGCTCGACGTACTGGCCAACCTGCCGGCCCAGGCCGAGGCGCGGCGGGTGTTGCTCGACGTGCCGTTGAATGCGCCGGACGCCGCGGCGCTCGGCGCGCTCGGCGGGCGCCTGCGGGTGAAGACCTGGAGCTGGCTGGCCGATGGCGATGTCCAGGCGCGCCAGGGCGGCTTCGCCGGCTGGCTGGTGGATGGTACGCCGCTGTGGGCCGGCGGCTCCGGTACCAGCCAGAGCATCCTGCGCGGCTATGCCGAGGTGCTCGGGCGCACGCTGCCGACCCCTTGGCCGCAGGAACCGGGTGCTTGCGTGGAAGTCGCGCTGTTCGACCGTTACCCGCTGCGCCAGGTGCGCCAGCAAGAGCGTGTCGCGGTTACGGGAGCGTTGCATGGACACCATGAGGTGGAGTTCGCCAATGGCAACCGGCTAGCCATCGAGAGCGCCGGCGAACTGTTCCTCCTGCGCCAGGGCGACGCGCTGCACCTGACCGCGCGCCTGAGCCGCGAGGAGTATGTGGCGCGGGTGCTGGATCGCGAGGCGGCCGCCCAGCCGGCCGAGGCGGCCAAGGCCCTGGCGGTGACCATCCGCAGCTATCTGCTGCAGAACGCCGAACGCCGGGGCGAATGCCTGGCGATCCGCGACAGCAGCGCCAGCCAGCGCGTCGCGCCACGCCCGGCCAGCGCCGCGGCGCGTGCCATCGCCGCCTGGAGCGCCGACCTGGTGCTGGCCGGCAGCGCCGTCACCTATCACGCCGATCTGCCCGGCCCCGAGCGACTGGTCTGGCGCCAGGCGGTCGAGCAGGCCGAATCCGGATTGCGCTACGACGCCATCCTCGCCCGCGCCTTCCCGCGCGCCAGCCTGAGCCGCTGGGACAAGCCGGTGGCCGCCTGCCAGCCGCTGGACGCCGCCGAGGACTGGCTGCAGGCGCAGCGCCGGCAATGGCGCACGAGCCTGGACGGTGAGCCCGGCTACAGCGAAACCGCGCAGTTCGCCGTGTGCCGCCTGCTGTCCGGCAACCCCTATATCGACCGCGAGCGCCGGCGCATCTACGTGCGCGGCCTGCTGTCGCTGCAGGATCGCCTCGACCTGACCCACGAATACCTGCACTTGGCCTTCGAGGCCCACCCCAATGGCCAGGACGAGGACTATATCGAAAGCCTCGCCCGTCACCTGCTTCTGGAATAGCCCCCATGACATATCGCCTGCATCCCATCGTCCAGAACCTGGCCGGCCTGTTTCTGATCGGCCTGCTGCCGCTGACCGCCAGTGCCGTTGCTGTTGCTGAAGTGCACCTGGACACTCCGCGCGCGGGCTGGCGCCAGGGTTCGGCGGATGGCGCGCACTTTATCCAGGAGGTCAACTACCCGGCGTCCTCGGTCAACAGTGCGCCGGATCAGGCCGACACCGCGCGCATCCGCGGTCAGATCGAGGGCGCGGCCAAGGTCGAGGGCGCGCCGGCGCGGCTGATAGTCAACGGCATCAGCATGCCGCTCAAGGTGCAGGAAGACGGGCGCTTCGACCGGCCGTTCGTGTTCCCAGCCGGCAGCAACAACGTCGAGGTGCGCAGCCCGGATGGCCAGCAGGTGCGCCGCGTGCAGTTCTACAACCAGGGCAGCGGCGAGACGCCGGCCAAGCTACGGGTGGTGCTGTCCTGGGACAGCGGCAACACCGACCTCGACCTGCACCTGGTGACGCCGGACGGCGGCCATGTCTGGTACGGCGAGCGCTCGCTGGCCAACGGCGCGGCGCTGGACGTCGACGTGACCAGTGGCTTCGGCCCGGAAATGATCGCCTCGCCGACCCCGCTCAAGGGCCAGTACCTGGTCTACGTCAACTATTACGGTGGCGGCTACGACGGCGAGGGCAATGCGGCGGCGAATCTGACCACCGCGCAGATCACCCTGATCAGCCAGGAGGGTACGCCGAACGAGAAGCAGCAGTCCTTCCTGGTGCCGATGCGTGCGCCGGGCGAACTGACCCTGGTCAAGCAGTTCAGCTATCCGTGAGAACCTGTTTACGATCTGCTGCGCGTCGGCCATACGGCGTTGAACATGGCCTCGGGCTGCTCATTTACAACTCGTAAACTCCGCGCCCTCGGCCATGCTCGCCTTGTCTGGCTCTAGCTCGCGAGATCCTAAACAGGTTCTGCTGCGTTCTTGCTGAGCGAGCGCTTGCGTTCAGGCTGTTGGCGCCTGCCAGCTATCTATCACTTCCTGGGCGGCGCGGAAGGCGTCGATGGCCGCCGGCACGCCGGCGTAGACCGCACAGTGCAGCAGGGTTTCGCGGACTTCCTCGACCGTGCAGCCGTTGTTCAGCGCCCCGCGCACGTGGCCTTTCAGCTCCTGCAGGCATTTCAGCGCAGTCAGCGCGGCCAGGGTGATCAGGGTGGTCAGGCTGCGGGTCTTGCGGTCCAGGCCCTCGCGGTTCCACACGCCGCCCCAGGCGTGCTGGTTGACGAAGTCCTGTAGCGGCTGGCTGAACGCGGTGGCATTACCCAGGGCGCGGTCGACGAAGGCGTCGCCCATCACTTCGCGGCGCACCTGCAGACCGCTGGGTTGCTCTTCGCTCATGGTGGCTCTCCCTGGGTTATTCGAGGGCTTCTACGCGCACCGGCACCACGCCGGCGCGCAGCATATCGATTTGCTCGGCGGCCTTGTGCGACAGGTCGATAAGTCGCCCTCTGGCATAGGGGCCGCGGTCGTTGATGCGCACCACCACGCTCTTGTCGTTGCGCAGATTGGTCACCCGCACCCGGCTGCCGAAGGGCAGGCTGCGGTGGGCGGCGGTCAGGGCGTTCTGGTCGAAGCGCTCACCGCTGGCGGTCTTGTGGCCATGGTGCCGGGCGCCGTAATAGGACGCCTTGCCCTCGGCCCGGTAGCCGCCGCTGGCAACTTGCGGGCTGTCGACCCGCTGGCTGGCGCAGCCGGCCAGCAGGGCAAACAGGGCGAGCAGCAGGCCGTTGCGGATTGGCTTGTGCGCCTTACGAGTTGGCATAGATCCAGTTCTCCAGATAGAGCAACGCCGGGCAAGCCCGGCGTGGGTATAGCTAGACATCCTTGTCTTGCAGGGGAGGCCGGCTCGGCCATCCATGGCCGGTCGTTCGCCGGGCCAACGCAGGCGTTGGCAGGCTATTCAGAAATGAGAATCCGGCTCACCCTTCGAGCTTTTTCTTGAGCAGTTCGTTCACCTGGCCGGGGTTGGCCTTGCCTTTCGAGGCCTTCATGGCCTGGCCGACGAAGAAGCCGAACATCTTGCCGCGCTTGGCTTCATCGCTGGCGCGGTACTGTTCGACCTGCTCGGCGTTGGCCGCCAGCACTTCGTCCAGAATCGACTCGATGGCGCCGGAGTCGGTGACCTGCTTCAGGCCTTTCTGCTCGATCACTTCGTCGGCCGTCGCGCCAACGCCGGCGGCCAGGGCCTCGAACACCATCTTGGCGATCTTGCCGCTGATGGTGTTGTCCTTGATGCGCAGGATCATGCCGCCCAGTTGCGCGGCGGACACCGGCGACTGCTCGATGTCCAGGTTGTCCTTGTTGAGCAGGCTGGACAGCTCGCCCATCACCCAGTTGGCCGCCAGCTTGGCATCGCCGCACACCGCTTGCACGGCCTCGAAGTAGTCGGCCAGTTCGCGGCTGGCGGCCAGCACGTCGGCGTCGTAGGCGGACAGGCCGAACTGCGCCTCGAAGCGCTCGCGCTTCTGCACCGGCAACTCCGGCAGCGTGGCGCGGATGGCATCGAGGAAGCTCTGCTCTATCACCACCGGCAGCAGGTCCGGGCAGGGGAAGTAACGGTAGTCGTTGGCTTCTTCCTTGCTGCGCATGGAGCGGGTTTCGTCCTTGCTCGGGTCGTACAGGCGAGTTTCCTGCACCACCTTGCCGCCGTCCTCGATCAGCTCGATCTGCCGCTGCACTTCGTGGTTGATCGCCTTCTCGATAAAACGGAAGGAGTTGACGTTCTTGATCTCGGCGCGGGTACCGAACTCGGCCTGGCCCTTGGGCCGTACCGAGACGTTGCAGTCGCAGCGCAGCGAGCCTTCGGCCATATTGCCGTCGCAGATGCCCAGGTAGCGCACCAGGGCGTGGATGGCTTTGACATAGGCCACCGCTTCCTTGGCGCTGCGGATATCCGGCTCGGAGACGATTTCCAGCAACGGCGTGCCGGCGCGGTTAAGGTCGATGCCGCTCATACCGTGGAAGTCTTCGTGCAGGCTCTTGCCGGCGTCCTCTTCCAGGTGCGCGCGAGTGATGCCGATGCGCTTGCTGGTGCCGTCTTCCAGGGTGATGTCCAGAAAGCCCTTGCCGACTATCGGGTCATCCATCTGGCTGGTCTGGTAGCCCTTGGGCAGGTCCGGGTAGAAGTAGTTCTTGCGCGCGAACACGTTCTTCGCCGCGATGTGTGCGTCGATCGCCAGGCCGAACTTGCAGGCCATGCGCACCGCTTCCTCGTTGAGCACCGGCAAGGTGCCGGGCATGCCCAGGTCAACCAGGCTGGCCTGGGTGTTGGGCTCGGCGCCGAAGGCGACGGCGCTGGCGGAGAAGATCTTCGACTGGGTGCTGAGCTGGGCGTGAATTTCCAGCCCTATTACGGTTTCCCATTGCATAGTTGTCGTCCTCAGAATCCGCTCGGGGCTTGGGTGTGCCAGGCAGTGACCTGCTGGTGCTGAGCTGGGTGTGGATTTCCAGGCAGATCATGGTTCACGGTTTCCCATTGCATGTCAGTGCTCCTCAGAATCCGCTCGGGGCTTGTTGATGCCAGTCAGTCACCTGCTGGTACTGATGGGCGACGTTGAGCAGGCGGCCTTCCTGGAAGTAAGGGGCGAGCAGTTGCACGCCGACCGGCAAGCCGTCGACGAAGCCGGCGGGCATCGACAGGCCGGGGATGCCGGCCAGGTTGGCGGTGATGGTGTAGATGTCTTCCAGGTAGGCGGCGACCGGGTCGTTGTTCTTTTCGCCCAGCTTCCAGGCCAGGTTGGGCGTGGTGGGGCCGAGAATCAGGTCCACCTCGTGGAAGGCGGAGACGAAGTCGTTCTTGATCAGGCGGCGGATCTTCTGCGCCTTCAGGTAGTAGGCATCGTAGTAGCCTGCGGACAGCGCGTAGGTGCCGACCATGATGCGGCGTTTCACTTCCGCGCCGAAGCCTTCCGCGCGCGAGCGCTTGTACAGGTCTTCCAGGTCGACCGGGTTGTCGCAGCGGTAGCCGAAGCGCACGCCGTCGAAGCGCGACAGGTTGGAACTGGCCTCCGCCGGGGCTATCACGTAGTAGGCGGGGATCGCGTGCTGCATATTCGGCAGGCTGATCTCCTTGACGGTGGCGCCGAGCTTCTTCAGCTCTTCCACCACGGCCATCACCTTGTCGGCGATGCGCGCGTCGAGGCCTGCGCCGAAGTATTCCTTCGGCAGGCCGATACGCAGGCCGTTCAGTGGCTGGCTCAGGGCGGCCAGGTAGTCGTCCACCGGCTGATCGACGCTGGTGGAGTCTTTCGCATCGAAACCGGCCATGGCTTGCAGCATCAGCGCGCAGTCCTCGGCGGTGCGGGCCAGAGGGCCGCCCTGGTCGAGGCTGGAGGCGTAGGCGATCATGCCCCAACGCGACACGCGGCCGTAGGTCGGCTTGATCCCGGTGAGGTTGGTCAGCGCCGCCGGCTGGCGGATCGAGCCGCCGGTGTCGGTGCCGGTGGCGGCCGGCAACAGGCGTGCGGCCACGGCCGCCGCCGAGCCACCGCTGGAGCCGCCCGGTACGCGGGTCAG
>NZ_JAUYNP010000068.1 GCF_030696055.1 Pseudomonas sp.
CAAGGCCTTGCGCTGCGTCAGCCTGCATCTTCTGCTATCCAAGCTGGTGTCGAGAAACGCCGCGCTGATCGAGCGATTCAACCTCGGTCTCAAGCAACTGCGCGACAGCGGCAAGATCACCCAGTACCTGCTGGAGATGCAGCAACCCTTGAGTCTGACGCCCTGACTCAAACCGCCGCGACGGTAAACTCGACCCGCGCCAGCAAGCCATGGGGCTGCGCCTGATGCAGACTGATGCGGGCCTGATGGGCTCGGCAGATCTCGCCGACTATGGCCAAACCCAAACCGGCCCCCGAGCCTTTGCTGCTGCGCCGGTAGAAACGCGCGAAGACTTTCTCACGCTCCTCCAGGGGAATACCCGGCCCATCGTCCTGCACCTCAAGTATGGCTGGCGGTAATACCCGCAAGATCACCGTGCCGCCGATCTGGGTATGGGCCAGGGCGTTGTCCAGCAGGTTGCACAGCAGTTCGTTGAGCAAGGTCGGCTCACCCTCGATCCACACCGGCTGTTTGGCCTCCAGGGCCAGGGCTATGCCCCGGGCGTGGGCCAGCGGCGCCAGGGCCATGCCCAGTTCGCGGGCCAACTGGCTGAGGTCGAGGCGCTGCGCTCCGCCTTCGGCAATCGCCCGCGCGCCACTCTCGATCCGCGCCAACGAGAGCAACTGATTGGCCAGATGAGTCAGCTTGTCGGTGTTCTGCGCCGACTCTTCCAGGGTGCTGCGCCAGGTTGCCGGGTCCTGCGCGCGCAAGCCCAGTTCGACCCGGGCCTTGAGCGCCGCCAGCGGTGTGCGCAACTCGTGGGAGGCGTCGGCGATAAATTGCGACTGGCGCTCGAACAGGCCGCGCAGGCGATCATTGAACTGATTGAGCGCCGCAATCAACGGGCGCAACTCCCGCGGCATCTGTGCGTCCGGCAAGGGCCGCAGATCGTCGCTGGCGCGGCTCGCCACCGCGCGGCGCAGGCTGTCCAACGGACGCAAGGCCAGGGTCACCGCCAGCCACACCAGCAGCAAGGCGCTCAGCGACAGCAAGCCCATGCGCCACAGGGTGCCGAGCAGCAGCTCGCGAGCCATGCGTTCGCGCGCGCCCTGGGTCTCCGCCACGCGAATCTCGGCCATGCCAGTCAGCCCCGGCTCGCTCACCGGCTGCAGCAGGCTGACCAGGCGCACGCCCTGGTTGCGGTAGCGCGCATCATAAAAACGCGCCAGCGCCGGGTAATCCTCGGTGCGCCGGGTGCCCGGCGGCGCAGCCGGCAGGTCCCCGTAGCCGGACGCCAAGGTGCCGTGCAGATCCAGCACCTGGTAATAGATACGCCCGGCGCTGTCATAGGCGAAGGTGTCCAGGGCGACATAGGGCACATTGGCCTTCAGCTTGCCGTCATCGGCGTAGAGCCCGCTGGCGATGGCCCGCGCCGATGCCAGCAAGGTGCGGTCATAGGCGGTATCGGCGGCGCGACGGGCGCTCCAGTAGGCGCTCAGGCTGCTCAGCAGCAGAATCGCGGTCAGCAGCACGGCCAGGCGGCGTAATAGCCGGCCGCGCAAGCTGCCCGCGTCACTCACCGGCCGACTCCAGCGCTCAGTCACCGACTGCCTCCAACAAATAGCCCAGGCCGCGGAAGGTGACAATCCGCACCCCGCCGCCTTCGAGCTTCTTGCGCAGACGATGCACGTAGATCTCGATGGCGTCGCTACTGGCTTCCTCGTCCAGGCCGAACACCTGGGCGGCCAGCTGCTCCTTGCTCATCACCCGTCCGGGCCTGGCGATCAACGCCTCCAGCACCGCCTGCTCGCGGGAGGTCAGCGTCAGCACTACGTCCGCCAGGGTAAAGCGCCGGGTCTCCAGGTCATACAGCAGCTTGCCGCAGCGCTGCTGACGCTCGCCGCCCAGCACGGTGCGGCGCAGCAGCGCCTTGACCCGCGCCTCCAGCTCGGACAGTTCGAAGGGCTTGGCCAGGTAATCGTCGGCCCCCAGATTGAGACCATGCACGCGGTCCTTGACCTCGCCACGGGCGGTCAGCATCAGCACCGGCAGGGTCTTGCCGCGTTCGCGCAGGCGCGCCAGCACCTGGAACCCGTCCAGGCGCGGCAGGCCGATATCGAGAATGGCCAGGGCGTAGTCCTCGCTGCTCAGGGCCAAATCCGCGGCCACCCCGTCATGCAGCACATCCACCGTCCAGCCGGCGCTTTTCAGCGCCTGGGCCACGCTCGCCGCCAGTTGCGGATGATCTTCGACCAGCAGAATTCGCACCGCCACCTCCAGCAAAACCCCGACGCACGCCGCTTGCAGCGGTGTTCCTGCGCCATTCGAAGGCTGGAGTTTACAGGCGCAAAGGCCAATGTGAATTGCCCAAATGCCAGAGCACGAGCCGCCCAGGGAAACTTTGTGGCCTGCCATCCCTGGTGCCCACCCTGCGGGCCGTCGCAAGCGACGTCAAAAAACGCTCCAAGCGTTTTTTTCAACGCTGAAAGCCTGGCGAAAGCTTGACCCCCTAGCATCGGTTTCAGGTGGCTCGATCCACCTACCTGAGCGGCCTGCGCAGTGGTGCGCGGCCGTGACAAAAACAACAATGGAGACCACAGGATGCTGACTGCATCGTATCGGGCGCTGTCGCCTGTTCATCTGCTTAGCCTGGCCATCGGCACGGCCCTGCTCGCGCCTGCCGCCCACGCCGATTTTATCGACGACAGCTCGGCGAGCCTGACCACCAGCACTATCTATCTAAATCGCGATTTCCGCGAAAACGCTGGGCAGAACAAGCGTGAAGAATGGGGCCAGGGTTTCCTCCTCGACATTCAGTCCGGCTACAGCGAAGGCACTGTCGGCTTCGGCCTCGATGCCCTGGGCATGCTCGGCGTCAAGCTGGATTCCGGCGGCGGCCGCACCGGCACCGATCTGCTGCCGGTGCAGGATGACGGCGGCACCCCGGATCAATTCGGCCGCCTGGGCCTGACCGCCAAGGTCAAGGTATCCAATACCGAGCTGCGCTACGGCTCGCATATCCCCGAACTGCCGGTGGTCAAAGCCAGCGACAGCCGCCTGCTACCGCAGATGTTCGAAGGCGGCCTGCTGACCTCCAGCGAGCTGGACGGCCTGAGCTTTACCGGCGGGCGTCTGGACAAGGTCATCGACCGCGCCTCGACCAACTCCGAAGAGCTGATCCTCAACAGCAAGAACCGCCGTTTCGCCGCTGGCGTAAGCGCCGACCACCTGGACCTGCTCGGTCTCGACTACCAATTCGCCGAGGGCCTGACCGGCCGTTACTACCTGGCCGAACTGGATGATATCTACCGTCAGCACTTCTTCGGCCTGCTGGCCAGCCAGACGCTGGGCAGCGGCACCCTGTCCGCCGACGCGCGCCTGATGCTGAGCCAGGACAGCGGCGCGGCGAATGCCGGTCAGGTCGACAACCGTGCCTTCAACGCCATGCTCGGCTACGCCATCGACGGCCACAAGCTGGGCCTGGGCTATCAGGACATGGGCGGCGACACGGGTTATGCCTATATCGATGGCAGCGACCCCTTCCTGGTCAACTTCGTGCAGATCAACGACTTTGCCAACGCCGACGAGCGCTCCTGGCAAGCCCGTTACGACTACGACTTCAGCACGCTGGGCGTGCCCGGCCTGAGCTTTATGACCCGCTATGTCAAAGGTAGCGACGCCCAGGTGGCGGGCAGCGACGAGCGCGGTGGCGAGTGGGAACGCGACATCGAACTCAAGTACGTGGTGCCAAGCGGTGCGCTGAAAGATGTCTACGTGCGCCTGCGCAACGCCAGCTTCCGCTCCGACTTCGCCCGCGATGCGGACGAAAACCGCGTCATCGTCGGCTACACACTGCCGATCTGGTAACCCACAATAATCGGGTGTTTACAAACTACTGCGCTCGGCCATGCCGCGTTGAAATCAGCCTCAAAATGCTCATGTACTACTCGTACACTCCGCTTTTTCGGCTAATTTCGCCTTGCCTGACCATCGCTCGCTACATTTGTAACCACCCTCTAAGCGCCGAGAGGATACGCCCATGAAAACTGCCTTTACCCGCATCGCCCTGACCACCGCCTGCCTGGCCTTCGCCGGCCAACTGCTGGCCGCCGAGCCGAAACGCCCCGAGTGCATCGCCCCGGCCAAGCCCGGTGGCGGCTTCGACCTGACCTGCAAGCTGGCGCAGAGCGGCCTGAAAGATGAAGGTCTGCTGAAAGCGCCGATGCGCGTCACCTATATGCCCGGCGGCGTCGGCGCGGTGGCCTATAACGCGGTGATCGCCCAGCGCGCCGACGACCCGGGCACCATCACCGCCTTCTCCAGCGGCTCGCTGCTCAACCTGGCCCAGGGCAAGTTCGGCCGTTACGACGAAACCGGCGTGCGCTGGCTGGCGGCGGTGGGCACCGATTACGGCGCTATCACGGTGCGCGCCGATTCGCCCTACCAGAACCTCGACGAGCTGGTGCAGGCACTGAAGAAAGACCCCAGCAGCATCGTCTTCGGCGCCGGCGCGACCATCGGCGGCCAGGACTGGATGCAGACCGCGCTGATCGCCCGCCTGGCCGGGATCGACCCGAAAAACCTGCGCTATGTGGCCTTCGAAGGCGGCGGCGAAACTCTCACCGCCATGCTCGGCGGCCACGTGCAGGTCACCAGCAGCGGCCTGGGTGAAGTCACCCCGCAGCTGGCGGCGAACAAGGTACGCATCCTCGCGGTGCTGTCCGAAGAACGCCTGCCGGGCAAACTGGCCGACCTGCCGACCGCCCGCGAACAGGGCTACGACATCGTCTGGCCGGTGATCCGCGGCTTCTATATGGGCCCGCAAGTCAGCGACGAGCAGTTCAACTGGTGGAAACAGCAGTTCGACACCCTGCTGGCCAGCGAAGACTTCGCCAAGCTGCGCGAGCAGCGCGACCTGCTGCCGCTGGCGGTCACCGGCGATGCACTGCAAGCCTTGGTCTTCAAGCAGGTTGAGGAATACAAGGCGCTGGCCGGCGAGTTCGGCCTGATCCAGTAACACCCAAGTGCGATTCGTAGGATGGGCTGCGCCGCGGCGTAACCCATGCGGTAACGGCCAAGGACGGCACATGCTCGCCCACGGGCCACCAGCATGGGTATCGCTGCGCTCAACCCATCCTACGGCTCCACGGTCTTTCCCTGACCCCCGACTAGGTAATCCGCCATGTACGTTCGCCTTTTTGCCGCGATCTGGCTGCTCGTCTGCGTTTTTCTCGCCCTGGTGGCCTGGGGCTTCCAGGCCCCCTTCAGCTATGACCCGGTCGGCCCGCGCGCCTACCCGCTACTGCTGCTGGTGCTGATGGGCCTGGCCTCCTTGTGGCTGGTGTGCAAACCCAGCGCGGAGCGCGACACGCCCATTTCCTGGGCGCTGGCACGCAAGGCCGCCCTGTGCTTTGCCGCATTGCTGGCCTATGCGCTGCTGTTCGAGCCGCTGGGTTTCATCCTCAGCACCGCCCTGGCCGGCTTCTGCCTGGGCCTGCTATTCACCGGCAAGCCCCTGCCCTCGGCCATCAGCGGCGTGCTGATGGGCGTGCTGCTGTATGGGCTGTTCGATTACCTGCTGGACGTGCCGCT
>NZ_JAUYNP010000279.1 GCF_030696055.1 Pseudomonas sp.
AGCGAGCGACAGCGGCGCATCATGCACGACCAGTTCAGCTCCAGCCGCGCCCTGGCGGCCAGCTCCGCGGAGCTGAAGGCCAAGGCGGAATTCCTCGCCAAGATCAGCCATGAAATCCGCACCCCCATGAACGGTGTGCTGGGCATGACCGAACTGCTGCTCGGCACGCCACTGTCGGCCAAGCAACGCGATTACGTGCAGACCATCCACAGCTCGGGCAACGAACTGCTCACCCTGATCAACGAAATTCTCGACATTTCCAAGCTGGAGTCCGGGCAGATCGAGCTGGATGACGTGCAGTTCGACCTCAATGCACTGATCGAAGACTGCCTGGACATCTTCCGCGCCAAGGCCGAACAGCAGAAGGTCGAGCTGATCAGCTTTATGCAGCCGCAAGTGCCGCGCGTCATCAGCGGCGACCCCACGCGCCTGCGCCAGACCCTGCTGAGCCTGCTGGACAACGCCTTCAAGCAGACCGACGAAGGCGAAATCCTGCTGGTGGTGGCCCTCGACAACAGCGGCGCCAAGGCACGCCTGCGCATCGCCGTGCAGGACAGCGGCAAGCCGCTGGACGCCAGCGAACGCGATGCCTTGCTGAATGCCGAACTGCACAGCAAGGACTTCCTCGCCGCGACCAAGCTGGGCGGCCGCCTCGGCCTGGTCATCGCCCGCCAGCTGGTGCGCTTGATGGGCGGCGAATTCGGCATCCAGAGTGGCGGCAATCAGGGCTCGACCCTGTGGGTCAGCCTGCCCCTGGACAGCCTGCGCCAGGAACAGCCGAGCGCCGATCTCGACGCCTCGCTGCAAGGCGCGCGGCTGCTGGTGGTGGACGACAACGACACCTGCCGCAAGGTCCTGGTGCAACAGTGCAGCGCCTGGGGCCTGAGCGTCAGCGCCGTGCCGTCCGGCAAGGAAGCCATGGCCTTGCTGCGCACCAAGGCGCACCTGCACGAGTACTTCGATGCCGTACTGCTGGATCAGGACATGCCCGGCATGAGCGGCATGCAACTGGCCGCGCGGATCAAGGAAGACCCCAACCTCAACCACGACATCCTGGTGATCATGCTCACCGGCATCAGCAACGCGCCGAGCAAGATCATCGCGCGCAACGCCGGGATCAAACGCATCCTGGCCAAGCCGGTGGCCGGCTATACCCTGCGCACCACATTGGCCGACGAACTGGCGCAGCGCGGCAAAGGCGAATCACCGCTGTTTACCCCGGCCCAGACCAGCGCCCCGCTGAATGTGCCGAGCGACTTCCGCATCCTGGTGGCCGAAGACAACACCATCTCGACCAAGGTGATCCGCGGCATGCTCGGCAAGCTCAACCTGCAGCCGGATACCGCCAGCAATGGCGAAGAAGCCCTCAGTGCGATGAAGGCGCAGCAATACGACCTGGTGCTGATGGACTGCGAAATGCCGGTGCTCGATGGCTTCTCCGCCACCGAACAGCTGCGTGCCTGGGAGGCTGCCGAACAGCGCCCACGCACCCCGGTGGTGGCGCTGACCGCGCATATCCTCACCGAGCACAAGGAGCGCGCCCGCGAGGCCGGCATGGACGGGCATATGGCCAAGCCGGTGGAGCTGTCGCAACTGCGCGAGCTGATCGAGCACTGGGTCGCCGAACGGGAAATCCGCCGCCAACGCGACGCCCTAGCGTCCTGATTCCTGTCCCAGACCCTAGCCGCTCACACAGCCCTGAGCGGCTTCTACACTCAAGCCCATCCTTCTTCGAAACGAGTCCTTTCCATGGCGTCCGCGCTGTTCAGCCTGTATTTGAAACTGCTGGTGCTCTATAGCCCGTTCTTCGTGCTGTCCTGCTTTATCGGCCTGAGCCGCGGCTATACGGTCAAGGAGCGCAAGCGTCTGGCCTGGAAGGTGGCCTGCGGCGTGCTGATCGCCAGCGTGCTGCTGTACCTGTTCGGCAAGCACATCTTCACCCTGTTCGGCATCACCATCGACGCCTTCCGCATCGGCGCCGGCTCCGTGCTGTTTATCTCGGCCCTGGGTATGGCCCAGGGCAACCCGGCGGTGCAGAGCGACAACGTGCAGCAGGACGTGACCATAGTGCCGCTGACCATTCCCCTCACCGTCGGCCCCGGCACCATAGGCGCGCTGCTGCTGATGGGCGCCAGCCAGCCCGAATGGGGCGACAAGCTGCTGGCGGTGCTCGGCATCGCCCTGGCCAGCCTGACCGTGGGCGTCATCCTCTATCTGTCCGACCGCGTCGAGCACCTGCTGGGCGACCAGGGCCTGCAGATCGTCAGCCGCCTGATGGGCCTGTTCGTCTGCGCCCTGGCCGCGCAGATCATCTTTACCGGGGTGAAGAACTACCTGTCGCTCTAGAACCTGTCTCGGACCTGCTGCGCGTCGGCGATACTGCGTTAACAGCAGATTCGTAGGGTGGGTTAGGCGCCTGGCCACGGGCTATCTGTTACGGCGTAGTCATTGGCGCCGTAACCCACCAAAAGGTGATAGACGATTACCGCTTGGTGGGTTACGTGGCGCACCCATACATGTAGTTGCCGCTCAACCCCGGCTCGGCGCCACCCACCCTACAAAAGCTACGTGCAACACATAACTAGTACATAGCCAAAAACCACCTGTCGCTCTAAAGCGGTGCAGGAGAGGCGCCAGGCCCCAAGTGCCCTTTCCCCACGCACCGATACGGCGCAGCCAGTACTTTACACACCCCCACAAAAACATAATAAACCCTTTTAAAACAATTAGTTAGTGATATTGGCACGGATGCTGCCATTGGACTGGCGACCCTATTGGTCCCTCCCAATCGTTGCGCACGGAGCCATAACAATGAAGCGTCGTCCCTTTCTGAAATCCACAATTGCCGCCAGCGCATTGATGCTCAGCGGCTTGTTCCCGTTCACCGTGCAGGCGGCCGAAACCATCAAGGTCGGCATCCTCCACTCGCTGTCCGGCACCATGGCCATTTCCGAAACCTCGTTGAAAGACATGGCGCTGATGGCCATCGACGAGATCAACGCCAAGGGCGGCGTACTGGGCAAACAACTGGAACCCGTGGTAGTCGACCCGGCTTCCAACTGGCCGCTGTTCGCCGAGCGCGGCCGCCAGCTGCTGACCCAGGACAAGGTCGCCGTGACCTTCGGCTGCTGGACCTCGGTGTCGCGCAAGTCCGTGCTGCCGGTCTATGAGGAACTCAACGGCCTGCTGTTCTACCCGGTGCAGTACGAAGGCGAAGAACTCTCGCCGAACGTCTTCTACACCGGCGCGGCGCCCAACCAGCAGGCCATTCCGGCGGTGGAATACCTGATGAGCGAAGACGGCGGCGCGGCCAAGCGCTACTTCCTGCTCGGCACCGACTACGTCTACCCGCGCACCACCAACAAGATCCTGCGCGCCTTCCTGATGACCAAAGGCGTGGCCGAGAAAGATATCGAAGAGGTCTACACCCCCTTCGGCCATAGCGACTATCAAACCATAGTGGCCAGCATCAAGAAGTTCTCCGCCGGCGGCAAGACCGCGGTGATCTCCACGGTCAACGGCGACTCCAACGTGCCCTTCTACAAGGAACTGGCCAACCAGGGCCTGGAAGCCACCGACGTGCCGGTGGTGGCCTTCTCCGTGGGCGAAGAAGAACTGCGCGGCATCGACACCAAGCCGCTGGTCGGTCACCTCGCCGCCTGGAACTACTTCCAGTCGGTGGAAAACCCGGTCAACAGCGAGTTCGTCGCCAAGTGGAAGGCCTACGCCAAGGCCAAGGGCCTGCCGGGCGCGGCCAAGGCCGTGACCAACGACCCGATGGAAGCCACCTACGTCGGCATCAATATGTGGGCGCAAGCGGTGGAGAAAGCCGGCACCACCAAGGTCGACAAGGTGCGCGACGCCCTCGCCGGGCAGACCTTCGCCGCGCCGAGCGGTTACACCCTGACCATGGACAAGACCAACCACCACCTGCACAAGCCGGTGATGATCGGCGAAATCCAGGAAGACGGGCAGTTCTCGGTGGTCTGGGAAACCAGCAGCCCGATCCGCGCCCAGCCGTGGAGCCCCTATATCGAAGGCAACGACAAGAAGCCGGATTACGCGGTGACGAGCAACTGATAGCGCAGGAAGCTGAAAGCCCGTAGCCCGGATGCAATTCGGGACCCGATTCCCCGGATTGCATCCGGGCTACGGCTGAGCTAACGGGGTTCGCCTCGACGCAATCCTGTAGGAGCCAGCTCGCTGGCGATCTCTAACGCTCAGCCGACCAGCCGAGCCCTGATCGCGAGCAAGCTCGCTCCTACAGCGTCCCGAACCCTTATCGGGATACCTAGGACATCACTATGCCCACTGCCTTTAGCCAAATTCTGTTGAGCCTGCTGCTGGTGCTGCCCCTGGCGGCCAATGCCGGTGATGCCCACGACTTTGTCGCCGCCAGCCCGGCCAAACAGGCCAGCCTGTTGGAAAGCTGGGCCGCCGCCCCCGCTACCGCGCGCCTGCCGCTGCTCGAAGCCCTGCAACAAGGGCGCGTGGCCGCCGACAGCAACAAATCCGCGTTTATCGAAGTGGGTGGCGCTTATCAGCCGGCCGCAGGCGAGCCTGCGTCCACTGAAACCCCGCGCAAACTGCGCCTTAATAATCGCCTGCGCGGCCTGCTCGGTACCGCCCTGGCCAGCCACCAGTTGCTGGCCGCAGAGCCGGCGCTGCGCCTGGCCGCCGCCCAGCAACTGCAGAAAAGCGCCAAACCGGCGCAGCTGGAACTGCTTAACGCCCGCGTCGCCAGCGAAGAAGACGCACGGGTGCGCAGCGCCCTGAGCCTGGCCTTGGCCAATCTGCAACTGGTCGACCCCGACCCGGCGGTACGCCTGCAGGCCGTGCGCCTGCTCGGTGAAACCGGCGACCCGCTGGCCCGCACCCGCCTGGAAACCCTGCTCGACCCCGCGGTGGAAACTGACGCCAGCGTGCGCACCGCCGCGGAAACCAGCCTGGCCCAGGTCAAGCGCAAACTGCTGATCGGCGAACTGCTCGGCCAGGCCTTTAGCGGCATGAGCCTGGGCTCGATCCTGCTGCTGGCCGCCCTTGGCCTGGCCATCACCTTCGGCCTGCTCGGGGTGATCAATATGGCTCACGGCGAGATGCTGATGCTCGGCGCCTACTCCACCTATATGGTGCAAATCGCCTTGCAGAAGCTGGCCCCGGACTACCTCGCCCTCTATCCGCTACTGGCGCTGCCGGTGGCCTTCTTCGTTACCGCCGCGATCGGCATGGCCCTGGAGCGCACGGTAATCCGCCACCTCTACGGCCGGCCGCTGGAAACCCTGCTGGCCACCTGGGGCATCAGCCTGATCCTGATCCAGCTGGTGCGGGTGCTGTTCGGCGCGCAGAACGTCGAAGTGGCAAACCCCTACTGGCTGTCCGGCGGCATCCAGGTGCTGCCGAACCTGGTGTTGCCCTACAACCGCATCGTGATTATCGGCTTCGCCCTGTTTGTCGTCGTATTGACCTGGTTGCTGCTGAACAAGACCCGCCTCGGCCTGAACGTCCGCGCGGTGACGCAGAACCGCAGCATGGCGGCCTGTTGCGGCGTGCCGACCGGGCGGGTGGACATGCTCGCCTTCGGCCTCGGCTCGGGCATCGCCGGCCTGGGCGGCGTGGCCCTCAGCCAGATCGGCAACGTCGGCCCGGACCTGGGGCAGAGCTATATCATCGACTCCTTTCTGGTGGTGGTGCTCGGCGGTGTCGGCCAGCTGGCCGGCAGTGTGCTGGCCGCCTTCGGCCTCGGCATCGCCAACAAGATTCTCGAACCGCAGATCGGCGCCGTGCTGGGCAAGATCCTCATCCTCGCGCTGATCATTCTGTTTATCCAGAAACGCCCGCAGGGTCTGTTTGCTTTGAAAGGACGGGTGATCGACTAATGACCATGCCCCTGAATCCCACGCCGCTCAATCAAACCCTGTTGGCCCGCGCCTGCTACGCCCTCGGGCCCAAGGCCTCGCTGGCGCTCGGCGGGCTGATCCTCGCCATGCTGCTGGCCCTGCCGCTGCTGCATCTGCTGCCGGCGGACAACGCGCTGCATGTGTCGGCCTATAGCCTGACCCTGGTCGGCAAGATCCTCTGCTACTGCGTGGTCGCCCTGGCGCTCGATCTGGTCTGGGGTTACGCCGGCCTGCTGTCGCTGGGCCACGGCCTGTTCTTCGCCCTCGGTGGTTACGCCATGGGCATGTACCTGATGCGTGAAGCGGCAGGCGCTGGCCTGCCGGCCTTTATGGGTTTTCTCGCCTGGACCGAGCTGCCCTGGTACTGGTACGGCACCCACAACTTCCTCTGGGCGCTATGCCTGGTGGTGCTGGCCCCAGGTTTACTGGCCCTGGTGTTTGGCTTCTTCGCCTTCCGCTCGCGGATCAAGGGCGTGTACTTCTCGATCATGACCCAGGCGCTGACCTTCGCCGGCATGCTGCTGTTCTTTCGCAACGAGACCGGCTTCGGCGGCAATAACGGCTTTACCAATTTCAAGACCATTCTCGGCTTCGATATCACCTCGGCGCACACCCGCGCGGTGCTGTTTCTCGCCACAGTCGCCTTGCTGGTGGCCAGCCTGTATCTGGGCTGGCGGCTTGCGCGCAGCAAGTTCGGCCGGGTGCTGACCGCACTCAGGGATGCGGAAAACCGCCTGATGTTCTGCGGCTACGACCCGCGCGGCTACAAGCTGTTTATCTGGGTGCTCAGCGCCGTGCTGTGCGGGTTGGCCGGCGCGCTCTATGTGCCGCAGGTGGGCATCATCAACCCCAGCGAGATGTCGCCGACCAACTCCATCGAGGCCGCCGTATGGGTGGCCCTGGGCGGACGCGGCAGCCTGATCGGCCCGCTGCTCGGCGCCGGCCTGGTCAACGGCATAAAGAGCTGGTTTACCGTGGCCTTCCCGGAATATTGGCTGTTCGCCCTGGGTTTGCTGTTTATCGTCGTCACCCTGTTCTTGCCCAAGGGCGTGATCGGCTTATTGCGCAAGAGGGGTGAACAATGAGAGCAGTCCCCATCCCCGAGCTTATGCTGGAACCCGCCTTCGATCCCGTCGGCAGTGGTCGCGACGCCATTGGCGCCAGCGCGGTCGCAGGCCCGGGCCTGAATATCCGCCACGGCACCATCCTGACCCTGGAAGATATCAACGTCAGCTTCGATGGCTTCAAGGCGCTAAGCAACCTGTGCCTGTATATCGGTGTCGGCGAGCTGCGCTGCATTATCGGCCCCAACGGTGCCGGCAAGACCACCATGATGGATGTGATCACCGGCAAGACCCGCCCGGATAATGGCGTCGCCTACTTCGGTGAAACCCTCGACTTGACCCAGATGAGCGAAGTCGAGATCGCCCAGGCCGGCATCGGCCGCAAGTTCCAGAAGCCCACGGTATTCGAGGCGCTCAGCGTGTTCGAAAACCTCGAACTGGCGCAGAAAACCAACAAGTCGGTATGGGCCAGCCTGCGCGCCAAATTGACCGGCGAGCAGAAAGACCGCATCGATGAAGTGCTGCACACCATCAAGCTGGACGGCGCACGCCATCGCCCGGCGGGACTGCTCTCCCACGGTCAGAAGCAGTTCCTCGAGATCGGCATGCTGCTGGTGCAGGACCCGCAACTGTTGCTGCTGGATGAGCCGGTGGCGGGCATGACCGACGCCGAGACCGAGTTCACCGCCGAACTGTTCAAGTCCCTGGCGCGCAAGCACTCGCTGCTGGTGGTGGAGCACGATATGGGCTTCGTCGGCAGCATCGCCGACCAGGTCACGGTGCTGCACCAGGGCAGCGTGCTGGCCGAAGGCTCGCTGGCGCAGGTGCAGGCCGATCAGCGGGTAATCGAGGTGTACCTCGGTCGTTGAGGGGCAGAACACGAACGTAGGTTGGCGCTGAGCTTGCGAAGCCCAACATGGAGCGCACAGCGCTCCCGCTGCCCCAAAGGCTGGTTCTGCGAACCGGTTGTTGGGCTTCACTTCGTTCAGCACCAACCTACGCAACACACAAGGACAAACAGATGCTGCAAGTCCAACAACTGCATCAATACTACGGCGGCAGCCATATCCTGCGTGGCCTGAGCTTCGAGGCCAAGGTCGGCGAAGTCACCTGCCTGCTCGGGCGTAACGGCGTGGGCAAGACCACATTGCTGAAATGCCTGATGGGCCTGATCCCGGCCAAGCAAGGCGCGGTGCACTGGGAAGGCCAGGCCATCACCAGCTTCAAGCCGCACCAGCGCGTGCACGCCGGCATCGCCTATGTGCCCCAGGGGCGGGAGATCTTCGGCCGCCTGACGGTGGAGGAAAACTTGCTGATGGGCCTGTCGCGTTTTCCCGGCAGCCAGGCCAAGGTGGTGCCGGAATTTATCTACGAGCTATTTCCGGTACTGCGCGAGATGCAGCAACGGCGCGGCGGCGATTTGTCCGGCGGCCAGCAGCAACAGCTGGCCATCGGCCGCGCATTGGCCAGCCAGCCGCGCCTGCTGATCCTCGATGAGCCCACCGAAGGCATCCAGCCCTCGGTGATCAAGGAGATAGGTGCGGTGATCCGCAAACTGGCGGAACGTGGCGATATGGCCATTCTGCTGGTCGAGCAGTTCTATGATTTCGCCGCCGAGCTGGCCGACCAATATCTGGTGATGAGCCGTGGCGAGATAGTCCAGCAGGGCCGTGGCGAGACCATGCAAGCCGATGGCGTGCGCGGCCTGGTGGCGATTTGATCAAGCATCCCGTAGCTTGGGCTGAGCTCAGCGATACCCAACAACAAAAACACCACGAAAAAACCTAATGAACGCAGCCGCCCCCTCCGCCCTGTTTACCCCCAGCTGGCATGCCGAGCTGGAGCTGGGCTATGGCCGCGACGGCGAGACGACGCGGCCGACATTGCGCCGGCATAAAGGCCCGCTGCGGGTGCAGAAGCACCTGTATGCCGAAGGTCCGCAGGTGTGCCAGCACATCATCGTCCATCCGCCCGGCGGCATCGCCGGCGGCGACCGCCTGGCTATCTCGGCCACTGTGGGCACGGGCGCCTGGGCGCAACTGACCAGCCCCGGCGCGGCCAAGTGGTACCGCGCCGCCGCGCCGGCCTACCAGCAGCTCAAGCTGCGCATCGAAGCCGGTGCCACCCTGGAGTGGCTGCCGCAGGAGACCATCCTCTACGCCGGTGCCCAGGCCGAACTGCACAGCGAAATCGAACTGCTCGGCGATGCCCGCCTGTGCTACTGGGACATAGTCGCCCTCGGCCGCCCGGCCAGTGGCGAACGCTTCGACGCCGGGCACTTCCAGGCACAACTGAATATCCGCCGCGATGGCCAACTGCTCTGGCACGAACGCCAGCGCGTGGTCGGCGGCGATGGCCTGCTCGACTCGCCCATCGGCCTGGACGGCAAACCGGTCTTCGCCACCCTGCTGATCAGCGGCGAAATCAACTCCGAACTGCTGGAACACTGCCGCAGCCTGAACACGCCTGTGCGCGGTGACCTGACCCAATTACCCGGCCTGCTGGTGGCCCGCTGCCTGGCGAGCGAGGCTCTGCACGCCCGCGCCTGGCTGATCGAACTCTGGCACCTGCTGCGCCCTGCCCTGCTCGGCCGCACGGCCGTCCCCCCAAGAATCTGGAGCACCTGAACCATGGACCTGACCCCCCGCGAAAAAGACAAACTGCTGATTTTTACCGCCGGCCTGGTGGCCGAACGGCGCCTGGCCCGTGGCGTCAAGCTCAACTACCCGGAAGCCATGGCCTATATCTCCGCCGCCCTGCTGGAAGGCGCCCGCGACGGTCAGACCGTGGCCGAGCTGATGCACTACGGCACCACATTGCTCAGCCGCGACCAGGTGATGCAAGGCATCCCGGAGATGATTCCGGAAATCCAGGTCGAGGCCACCTTCCCCGATGGCACCAAGCTGGTCACCGTCCACCAACCTATTGCGTAAGCCGCCATGCCTATCCAAGACGCGACCCCAGCCGATCTGCCCGGCATTCTGAGCATCTATAACGACGCGGTGCTCAACACCACGGCGATCTGGAACGAAACCCAGGTCGACCTGGCCAACCGCCAGGCCTGGTTCGGCGCCCGCGCTGAGCAGGGTTACCCGATCCTGGTGGCGCTGGACGAAAACGGCGCGGTGCTGGGCTATGCCTCATTCGGCGACTGGCGCCCCTTCGATGGCTACCGCCATAGCGTCGAACACTCGGTCTATGTGCGCAGCGACCAACGCGGCCAGGGCCTCGGCCCGTTGCTGATGCAGGCCTTGATCGAACGCGCCCGGGCCTGTGACAAGCACGTGATGGTCGCCGCCATCGAAAGCGAAAACGCCGCCTCGATTCGCCTGCACCAGCGTCTCGGTTTCAGCATCAGCGGGCAGATGCCCCAGGTGGGCTGCAAGTTCGGCCGCTGGCTGGACCTGACTTTTATGCAGCTGACTCTCAGCCCCGAGCGGAGCGCGCCCTGATGCTGACCATCGAACGCCTCGACGCGGCAAACTTTGAGCCTTATCGCCAGGGTCTTTTGGCACTGCTGCTGGATGCAGTGGACCATGGAGCCTCGGTGGGTTTTCTCGCCAACCTAGACGCGGCGGAAGCCAACGTCTATTTCGACCAGGTACTGACCGGGCTGCGCGACGGTACTCACCTGCTCTGGCTGGCCCGTGAGCAGGGCCAAGTACTGGGCAGCGTGCAACTGGTGCTGTGCCAGAAACGCAACGGCCTCAACCGCGCCGAAGTGCAGAAGCTGCTGGTACGCAGCAACGCCCGTCGCCGTGGCATCGCCAACAGCCTGATGCAGCGCCTGGAAGGCGCAGCGGCCGAGCTGCAACGCGGCTTGTTGTACCTGGACACCGAGGCCGGCAGCGACGCCGAAGCCTTCTACCAGGCCCTGGGCTACACCCGCATCGGCGGCCTGCCCGACTATGCCTGCGGTCCGGACGGCATCTACCGGGCCAACGCCATCTACTACAAAACCCTGTCGAGGCCCCAGCCATGATTCCCGGCGAATACCAGATCCAGGACGGCGAGATCGAACTCAACGCCGGCCGCCGCACCCTGAGCCTGACCGTGGCCAATAGCGGCGATCGGCCGATTCAGGTCGGCTCGCACTACCACTTCTTCGAGACCAACGATGCGCTGAGCTTCGACCGCGCCGCCGCGCGCGGTATGCGCCTGAATATTCCGGCCGGCACCGCAGTGCGCTTCGAGCCGGGGCAGAGCCGCGAAGTCGAGCTGGTCGAGCTGGCCGGCCTGCGCCGGGTATTCGGCTTTGCCGGTCGGGTGATGGGAGCGCTCTAGGGCGCAGCCACAACCGGCAAGCCATAAGCTGCAAGCTAGAGCAGCCCGGCTCCGCTTCTAACTTGCGGCTTGAAGCTTGTAGCTTGCAGCCTGAATCCGAGGAACGAGGATGAGTATGAAAATTTCCCGCCAAGCCTATGCCGATATGTTCGGCCCCACAGTCGGCGACAAGGTGCGCCTGGCCGACACCGACCTGTGGGTCGAAGTGGAAAAAGACTTCACCACCTACGGCGAGGAGGTGAAGTTCGGCGGCGGCAAGGTGATACGCGACGGCATGGGCCAGGGCCAACTCTGCGCCGCCGATGTAGTCGACACGCTGATCACCAACGCGCTGATCATCGATCACTGGGGCATAGTCAAAGCCGACGTCGGCCTCAAGGACGGCCGCATCAAAGCCATCGGCAAGGCCGGCAACCCGGATATCCAGCCGGACGTGAGCATCGCCATAGGCGCCGGCACCGAGGTGATAGCCGGCGAGGGCATGATCCTCACCGCAGGCGGCATCGACACCCATATCCACTTTATCTGCCCGCAGCAGGTCGAAGAGGCGCTGATGAGCGGGGTGACCACCATGATCGGCGGCGGCACCGGACCTGCCACCGGCACCAATGCCACCACCTGCACCCCAGGGCCCTGGCATATGGCGCGCATGCTGCAGGCCGCCGACGCCTTCCCGATGAACCTGGGCTTTACCGGCAAGGGCAACGTCTCGCTACCCGAGCCCTTGATCGAGCAGGTCAAGGCCGGCGCCATTGGCCTCAAACTGCACGAGGACTGGGGCACCACCCCGGCGGCGATCGATAACTGCCTGAACGTCGCCGACCAGTACGACGTGCAGGTGGCGATCCACACCGACACGCTGAACGAATCCGGCTTCGTCGAGACCACCCTGGCGGCCTTCAAGGGCCGCACCATCCACACCTATCACACCGAAGGCGCTGGTGGCGGCCACGCGCCGGACATCATCAAGGCCTGCGGCTTCCCCAATGTGCTGCCGAGTTCGACCAACCCTACCCGTCCCTTTACCCGCAACACCATCGACGAGCATCTGGACATGCTGATGGTCTGCCACCACCTCGACCCGAGCATCGCCGAGGACGTGGCCTTTGCCGAAAGCCGCATCCGCCGCGAGACCATAGCCGCCGAGGATATCCTGCATGACCTCGGGGCTTTTTCCATGATCAGCTCCGACAGCCAGGCCATGGGCCGCGTCGGCGAGGTGATACTGCGCACCTGGCAGACCGCCGACAAGATGAAGCAGCAACGCGGCCCACTGCCGGGCGACGGCGCCGGAAACGACAACTTCCGGGTCAAACGCTATATCGCCAAATACAGCATCAACCCGGCCATCACCCACGGCATCAGCCATGAGGTGGGCTCCATCGAAGTGGGTAAATGGGCCGACCTGGTGCTCTGGCGCCCGGCCTTCTTCGGCGTCAAGCCAAGCCTGATCCTCAAGGGCGGGGCCATAGCCGCCAGCCTGATGGGCGACGCCAACGCCTCGATACCGACGCCGCAGCCGGTGCACTATCGGGCGATGTTCGCCAGCTACGGCGGCAGCCTGCACGCCACCAGCCTGACCTTTATCAGCCAGGCGGCGCTGGACGCCGGAGTGCCACAGCAACTCGGGCTGAAGAAGCAGATCGCCGTGGTCAAGGGCTGCCGCTCGGTGCAAAAGACCGACCTGATCCACAACGACTACCTGCCCAACATCGAGGTCGACCCGCAGAACTACCAGGTCAAGGCCGATGGCCAGTTGCTGTGGTGCGAGCCGGCGGAGGTGCTGCCGATGGCGCAGCGCTATTTTCTGTTCTGATTCCTGCGGGCGAGGCTGGTAGGTTGGGCTGAGCTCCGCGAAGCCCAACGATAAATTGACCTCATGTTGGGCTTCACGTTGTTCAGCCCAACCTACACTCCATCTACCTACGGCTTCACCAAGGACGGTGAACATGCATTATCGACGAGCCTGGATACCGGGCGGCACCCACTTCTTCACGGTCACCCTAGCCGACCGCTCGCAAACCTTGCTGACCGATCACATTCAGCTCCTGCGCCAGAGCGTGCGCGATGTTCGCTTACGGCATCCGTTCAGTATCCTGGCGATGGTCGTTATGCCCGAGCACCTGCATGCCATCTGGCAATTACCACAAGGCGACAGCGCCTACTCGACACGCTGGATGCTGATCAAATCCAGCTTTTCCCGCGCCCTCATACCAACTGAGCCGATTTCCCTGTCTCGCCATCTCAAGCGCGAGCGCGGCGTCTGGCAGCGCCGTTATTGGGAACACTGCATCCGCGACAGCGATGACTTAAAACGGCATGTCGACTACATCCATTTCAACCCGGTCAAGCATGCTCACGTGGAACGCCCTATCGATTGGCCATATTCGTCCATCCATCGTTATATCAGGCAAGGTGTGCTACCCGCAGACTGGGCAGGCGAGGCACAGGATCGTAGATCGTAGGTTGGGCTGAGGAGCGCAGCGACAAAGCCCAACAGCGGTGCCGGCCTCAAGACAGGAGTGTTGGGCTTCGCTGAGCTCAGCCCCACCAACAGGAAGCCCAACCAACCGCAGCAGACAATCCTTGCTACCGCGGCGGTTGTAACCGCTGAACTTGGCCTGTTCCTGGTCATGCAGGGTCTGGCAGGCCACGCACAGGCGCACACCGGGGATGGCCTGGCGGCGGGCTTCGGGGATGGCCGCGGCGCATTCTTCGCACTGCTGCAGGCTTGCGCCGCTCGGCAGCTGGCTGCGGGCGCGAGCGATGGCGTCCTCGATGCTGCTGTCGATCTGTTCCTGTACCGCCCCGTCATTTGCCCAACCACCGGCCATCGCAGCCTCCCACTCGGTATATCCAGCGCTGCGTTAGATATGAGCCTCGACCGGCGCTTTTACAAGCGCAGCCGGTCGGCGGAGCTCGCCCGAAAAGGCGCGCTATTCCTTGACGTCCATAAACTTCTCGGCCCAGACCAGATAGTCCTCGGGCAGGGTGTATTTGTGCGCCAACTCGGAGGCGCTGAGGTCGCAGGTATCGACCCCGCGTTGTTCGCGCAGGCAGTCGTAGGTGGCCTTGATCGCGGCGAAGTAGGCGGCATGGCCGTTGACCACGATGCGCACGCCGAGCTTGGCCAGGCGCGCGTTGTCGCGCAGCTTGGGGTTGCCGTAGGTGACCAGCATCAAGGGGATGCTCAGCTGCGCGGCTATCTGTTCCAGGTGGGCGAAGTCCTCGACGCCGACCAGGCAGATGCCATCGGCGCCGGCGGCCTGGTAGGCCTGGGTGCGGCGTATCACTTCGGCGACCGCCAGCACGCCGGCATGGGTGCGGGCGATGATCGCCAGGTCCGGGTCGACCCGTGCCGCCAGCGCCGCGCGAAGCTTGCCGACGCCCTCCTCCACCGTTATCAGGTCGGTGGATTTACGCCCGAACTGCGCCGGCAGCAGGGTGTCCTCGATGGTCAGCGCGGCGATGCCGGCGCGCTCCAGTTCGACCACGGTGCGCATCACGTTGAGCGCATTGCCGTAGCCATGGTCGGCGTCGGCGATCACCGGCAGGCGGCTGACGCGGCCGATGCGGCTGGCCTGCTCGACGAATTCGCTGAGGGTAATCAGGGCGAAATCCGGCGCCGCCAGCACCTGCAGGGAGGCGACCGAGCCGCCGAGGATGCCGACCTCGAAACCCAGGTCGGCGGCGATCCGCGCCGACATCGGGTCGAACACCGAGGCGGTGTGGTAGCAGGAATCGGAGGCGAGCAGCGCGCGAAAGGCGCTGCGCAGATCGTGGTGGGAAGCTCGTTGCATAATCGGCATGGGGATTTTCCAGAACAACAGGTATCGGCTAAGTCTAGGGCCGTTGCCGGAAGGAGGCGACAGGGCGGCCAATAAGAGCATTGTCCTGAAAATGCAATTTGCCCGCCAACTACCGCAATTCCTCCGGCAACTGCGGGCTAAAGCCGCCGCCTGTGAGCAAGCCATAGGCCATCCACAGCATCAGCCCGGCGTAGAGCAGGCGCGGCAGCCAGGTCGCCAGCTGCTCGCGCAGGCTGTCGAGCTTCTGGCTTTCCACGTTGGCGTAATTGAGCAGGCTGGCCGGCAGGGTGCCGCTGGCCTCGCCGGTTCGAATCAAACCGAGCGCCAGCCCCTGGCCGGGAAAATCCAGCGTGGCTATGCCCTGGGCCAGGGACTGGCCGCCCTGGATCGCCCGCTGCAGGCCGGCGAACTGCGCCCGCAACGGCGCATTGCTGATACTCGCACAGGCTTTGGGCAGGGCATCGAGCATCGGCAGCCCGGCTTCCAGCATCAATCCCAGGCTCTCGAAGAAATCCCGCAGGTTGCGCCGCCGATAGGCCGTGCCCAACAGCGGCAAGCCCTGCAGCAGACCGTCCAACAGACTGGCACCCCCGAGCGGGGTGCGCCGATGGCGCAGGTAGAGTTGCCGCCCCAGCCCATAGAGCCCGGCCAGCAACAGCAAGGGGCGCAGGCCGACCCACAGATAGCCCGCCACGCTCAACTGGCCGCCGACCAGGGCCGGCAGCGGTTGAATAAACAGGGCGAGGATCAATACGGCGGCGGGCATCAGCAGGCGCGACTTGAGCAGCGCGGCCTGCTGCGCCTGGTGCCTGTAGCGCTCGGCCAGGCGCGCATAGGTAATGGCCAGGCACCCGCTGGCCTGGGCGGCGTGCACCAGGCTGCTGTCCAGGGGACTGAGCAAGCCGCTGCGCAGCCCGGCGCTGGCCATATCGCTGCCGCCCGCCAGCAACTGGCGCAGACGCTGCAGCGCCGCATCCGCCTGGGTCGGCAGGCTGAGGCTGGCCAGGGCCTGCAGCACCGGCACCCCGGCCCGTTCCATGGCGGCCAGGTGGGTGAACAGCTGAGCGCTGGCATTGAGGTCGAGCTGAACAAAAATGGAACGGGCCATCGGCAAACCAGGTAGTGGAGAGAAGGTATGACTGGTGGATTATCCAGGCACAGCGGCCAGCCGCTACTCATTGACGCTCGGTAGCTCGGCATCGGGCAGCCAGCGGCGGAATATCGCCGCAAAACTGCCATCCTGGCGCATTTCCGCCAAGGCCTGCCGCCAGCGCGCGATCACGGCGGCATCGGTATTCAGGGAGAAGGCGATGTAATAGGCCGAGCGCATAAACGGCAGATGGGCCTGCACCTGATCCGGGCTCAGGCCGCCACTGGCCAGTTCGTCCTTGAGGGTCAGGTCCTCGGTGGCGATCAGCTGCACCCGGCCGTGCTTGAGCATGGTCACCATGCGTTTCGGGCTGGACACCCCGTAGAGGTTCTTGAAGCCCCGCGCGCTCAGGGTCTCATAGGTGTACCACTGCTTCGGCACGGCCAGGGGGCCGCTGGCGGCCGCCTCCTCCAGGCTGGCGAAATGCAGGTTGCGCGACTTCAGCGAATAGAAACTGGTGGTGCCCTGCAGGATAGGGCCGACCCACTGAAACTTGGCTTCACGCTCCGGCGTGCGCACGGTGGAGAAGATCGCGGTGTTGGCCTGGTGCTGGGCCAGCTGGTAGCCGCGCGTCCAGGGCAGTATCTGCATCTGCGCCGCATCGCCGGTGCGCTCGATCAGCGCCTGGACGATTTCCACGGCCATGCCGCGCAGCTCGCCGTCTTGCATAAAGCTGGTGGGCGGGGCCTCCTCGGTCAGCAGTTGCAGCTCGGCCATGGCCGAGCCGCCCAGCAGGCACGCCAGCACGGCGCCCAGACCGCCGCAGAGTTTCACCAGCAGCGCGCCGCAGCTGCAGCGGGCTCTACGGGCCCGCTTGAGGGGGTTATTGTTCACCTATGATTTCCGCTCACCTATGATTTCCACCAACTGCGCCTCACTCGCATGGGCGAACCAGCGGCGCTGGATAGGTTCCAAGCTGCCGGCGCGCCTCATCCCATTCAATGCCTGCTGCCGATGCCGCACCGCTCGGCATCAGTATTACGGGAAAACACCATATAGGTAGTGTTGCTTATCAGGCGCTAGTGCCATTCGCCTTGTTCGCGGCTTATGCCTTGGCGGGCGAGCCTCTCTTCAAGGCTTACGCGGCGCCTCCAGCAGGCCCTCATGCAGCTCGGCCATATTGGCCCGGGTGATCAGGCGTGCCTCCAGGGCCATGTGTACCGGCGCCGGGCTCAAGCCGGCGCGCAGGGCCTGATGGGCCAGCTTGACCGCCTGGTAACCTATGACCTGCGGCTGCTGGATCAGCAAGGCCTGGAGATCGCCCAGGCGCAAGGCCTCAAGCAGCACCTCGTCACCATCGAAACCTATATGCACCAACTGTCCGGCTTTCCCCAGGCGGCGCATGGCCGCCAGGGCCGCCCGCGAGCTGTTGCTGTTGGGGGTGAACAGGCCATCGAGCTGCGCCAGTTGCGGCTTCAGGGCCTGCATGGCCAGCTGGCTGTCGTCGCCCACATAGGTGTCGATAACCAGCTGCAGGCCGCCGCTCTCTGCCGCCTGACGGAAACCGCGTTCGCGCTCATCGGTAGAGTTCACGCCGCGACGCAAACGCAGCAGCGCCACCAGGCCCTGGCCATTGAGCAGTTCGACCATATGCTGGCCGGCGCGCAGACCGGCCGCGAAGTTATCGGTGGCCACCAGGCCCAGCGCCGCGCCACCGGCCAAATCGCGATCCATATAGATGGTCGGTATACCACTGGCCCGCAACTGGCTGACCCGTTCCCCAACCTCTTTACCGGTGGGCGCGACCACCAGCGCCTTGCAGCCGCGCGCGACGGCCCGCTCCAGCACTTGCAACTGGACCGCCACCCCACCCTCACGTTGTGGCCCGCGGTAATAGATATCGACCCCTAACTCCTCGCCCGCCTGCAGCGCACCACTCTCCACCTGCTGCCAAAACGCATCGCCTCCCGCCGGCACCACGCCGATGCAGTCCCTGGCCCAGGCCGGCGAACTCAGACTGGCCAGCAGCGCGAGCAGTAACAGCGCTTGGCATAACCGATCACGACCGCGCATCAGGGCACTCCCAGAATCTGTTTCTTGACCCAGCACCAGAGATCGACCAGCACCGCCAATAAGATCCTCGTCCCTGAATTGACCCAGTAGTATCAATCTAGCATCAACCCCTCTAGACGCGCCGGCAGACTGTCCGCCGGCTATGCGGCCATCGACTTCCCGAGCCGTCGGCAACCGCCACCAGGGTTCGGGCCCTGACTTTTTTCCGCCGGCGGCGACAGCCGGACTAGCCGCCGCGGCCCAGGCAAGCGATGATCGCCTCTCTTCCCAGCGTTATGAATGATATGACCGACACCACACAGACCACCCACGCCACCCATAAGCCACGCCCGTTGATCGATTTGCTGATCAGCATCCTGCTTCCTTCGCTGATTCTGATGAAGCTCAGTGGCGAGGCCAGACTCGGCGCCGATGGCGCGCTGATCCTGGCGCTGGCGTTCCCCCTGAGCTGGGGCAGCTTCGAGCTGATCAAGTACCGCAAATTCAACTTTATCGCCCTGCTCGGCCTGCTCAGCGTGCTGCTGACCGGCGGCATCGGCCTGCTCAAGCTGGATAACCACTGGCTGGCGATCAAGGAAGCGGCGATTCCGGGGCTGATCGGCATCGCCGTGCTGGTCTCGACCCGCACCCGCTACCCGCTGATCCGCACCCTGCTGTTCAACAAGACGGTGCTCAACGTCGACAAGATCCACCAGCGCCTGGAACAAGGCGGCAATACCGAGCAGTTCGAGGCGCGCCTGCTGAAAGCCACTTACTGGCTGAGCGGCACCTTCTTCTTTTCCTCGGCGATGAACTACGCCCTGGCCAAGTGGATAGTCATCAGCCCGTCCGGCAGCGAAGCCTTCAACGCCGAACTGGGGCGGATGAACCTGCTCAGCTACCCGATGATCGCGATTCCTTCGATGCTCATGCTGATGGCGATCTTCTACTATCTATGGCGCACCATCCACGGCCTGACCGGTTTGAAGCTGGAAGAAGTGATGGCCCACGCCGAGCCGGAACAACAGCCCTGACAGCCGTTGCAGGCGCGGCGACGCACGCGCCTGCCGGGGCCTAGTCGATGCTGACGTTCTCCGCCTACCTGGGCCTGTTCCTCTCCGCCCTCGGCGCGGCGACCCTGTTGCCGCTGCAATCGGAAACGGCGCTGGTCGCCCTGCTGCTCAGCGAGGCCTATCCGCTGTGGGCGCTGCTGGCGCTGGCCAGTTGCGGCAATATCCTCGGCTCGCTGCTCAACTGGCTGCTCGGCCGCTACCTCGAACACTTTCGCCATAGACGCTGGTTTCCCGTCAGCGATGCCCGGCTGCAACAGGCGCAAGGCTGGTACGTCCGCTACGGTCGCGGCTCGTTGCTGTTCAGTTGGCTGCCGATTGTCGGTGATCCGCTGACCCTGGTGGCCGGCATCATGGGCGAACGCCTGTGGATTTTCCTGCTGCTGGTCAGCCTGGCCAAGACCGCCCGCTACGCCGTGCTGGCCGCGCTAACCCTGGGCTGGAACGGCTAAGCTCAGCGTGCGCAGCGCCGCCGCCCCAGCCATCGCGGCGAGTAATTCGGCCCTGGAGGTTGAGCCAGACGCCCGGCTCCGCGATACTGCGCGGCCTGTTCGCGAGCGAAAGGCTCGCAATGGCCGCAGCAGATGCGCAGGACAACCTGAGGTTGTTCTCTCGGGTCCAGGGAAGCGAGCCACTCTGCTCGCGAGATATGGCATCCATACTTGGGATTGCAGCCGTCAGTCGAAGGAACTCCATCACCGATGAAAAGGGCTGATCTAATCTGGACGCTGATAGGCCTTGGCGCCGTTCTGCTGTCTGGCTACCTGCTCTACCACGAAGTGCGCAACATCTCCTTCGCGGAGCTTGCCGACAGCCTGCAGGCCATCACCCGGCACAACTGGCTGCTGGCTGCCGGCGCGACACTGGGGGCCTATAGCGCCCTGGCCTGGTACGACCGGATAGCCATCGCGCACCTGGGCAAGAAGATCCCCTGGCGCTTTATCGCCCTGTGCTCCTTCACCACTTACGCCCTGGCCCACAATATCGGCGCCTCGATGTTTTCCGGCGCCCTGGTGCGCTACCGCGCATACCGCAGCAAGGGCCTGACGCCCCACGAAATCGGCGTGCTGATCGTCTTCTGCTCCTTCACCTTCGTGCTCGGCACCCTCCTGGCCAGCGGTTGCGTGCTGGTCCTGCAGCCGGAGCTGATCCACCGGGTGGCCAAGGTCACCCCGCTGTTTTCCGTGGTGATAGGCGCGCTCTTGCTGCTGCTGGTCGGCCTATATGTGCTGGGATCCTGGCGCCACTTCAAGCCCTGGACCCTGGGCAAGTTGCACGTCGAATACCCGCGCCTGGGCATAGTCGTGCGCCAGCTGCTGGCCGGCCCCCTGGAGCTGATGTGCGCCGCGGCGATCATCTATTTCGCCCTGCCCGCCGAACACAACCCCGGCTTCCTGGTCGTGCTCGGGGTCTTCCTCGCCTCCTTCTCCCTGGCCCTGTTGTCCCACGCCCCCGGCGGCCTGGGCGTGCTGGAGGTGACCTTTCTGGCCGCCATGCCCGAACTGCCGGCCGCCGACGTGCTGGCCGCGCTGATCGTCTTCCGCGGTTTCTACCTGCTGCTGCCCTTCGCCCTGTCGCTGTTCGTGGTGCTGGGCTTCGAATGGACGCAGTGGAAGAGTCGCCGCGACTAAGCCGATAGCCGATCGCGCCTAGACCACAGAGAAGTCCTGACCGCCGGAGCAGCTTTCTGCGCCCCGCTCGCATAGAATGCGCGGCCGTTTTTCTAGGAACAGTGCGCCGCATGACTTTTTCCACTCCCGCCCGCGCCTGCGGCATCGACTTCGGCACCTCCAACTCCACCGTCGGCTGGCTACGCCCCGACGCCGAGACCCTGATTCCACTGGAAGACGGCAAGATCACCCTGCCCTCGGTGGTGTTCTTCAATCTCGAGGAGCGTCGCCCGGTCTATGGCCGCCTGGCCCTGCAGGAATACCTGGAAGGCTACGAAGGCCGGCTGATGCGCTCGCTGAAAAGCCTGCTGGGTTCCAAGCTGCTGAAAAGCGAAACCACGGTGCTGGGCAGCGCCCTGCCGTTCAAGGACCTGCTCGGCTTCTTTATCGGCGAACTGAAAAGCCGCGCCGAAGCCGTGGCCGATCGCCCATTCGAGGAAGTGGTGCTGGGCCGCCCGGTGTTCTTCGTCGATGACGACCCGCTGGCCGACCAGGAAGCGCAGAACACCCTGGTGGCGGTGGCGCACAAGCTCGGTTTCAAGGATGTGTCGTTCCAGTACGAGCCGATCGCCGCGGCCTTCGACTACGAGTCGGACATCAGCCGCGAAGAGCTGGTGCTGATCGTCGACATCGGCGGCGGTACCTCGGACTTCTCCCTGGTACGCCTGGCCCCCGAGCGGCGAGCGCTGGCCGACCGCCATGACGATATCCTCGCCACCGGTGGCGTGCATATCGGCGGCACCGACTTCGACAAGCAGCTCAGCCTGCAGGGCGTGATGCCGCTGTTCGGCTATGGCAGCCGGATGAAGAGCGACGCGCCGATGCCCACCAGCATGCACCTGAACCTGGCCACCTGGCACACGATCAACGCGGTCTACTCGGCGCAGTCGCAGCGCCAGCTGCAGAGCATGCGCTACGACATAGTCGACCCCTGCGGCATCGACCGCCTGTTCCAGCTGATCGAACGGCGCGACGGCCACTGGCTGGCGATGCAGGTGGAAGACAGCAAGATCGCCCTGACCGAACAGGCCGCGCGGCCCATCGACCTCGGGCGTATCGAGCCCGGCCTGGTTGCCGAGCTGACCCGCGAGCTGTTCGAAGGCGCCATCGAGCCGCTGCTGGAGCGGGTGCGCGCCAGCGTGACGCAACTACTGGGCGATGCCGGAGTAGGAGTCGAGCAGGTCGATACGCTGTTCTTTACCGGCGGCTCCAGCGGCATCCCGGCGTTACGCCAGAGCGTCGCGGCGATGCTGCCGAATGCCCGCCAGGTGGAAGGCAACACCTTTGGCAGCATCGGCAGCGGCCTGGCCATCGAAGCGAAGAAGCGCTACGGCTGAGGCCGTAGGATAGGTTGAGCGAAGCGATACCCATCAAAACCCGAAGACCGATCAATGGGTTACGCCGCTGCGCGGCCCATCCTACGACCGATCAGGCCTGAATCAACGCGGCGCGACAGGCTTCTTCGGCGGCTTCTTGCCTTTGCCCTTGGCAGCGTCGGAACGCTCCTTGGCCGCCTGCTGGTTGCGCACCTGCGCGGCCGCCTTGGCCTGCTCACGCTTGTCCCATGGGTTACCACCAGCGGCCCCGGTGTCACGCGGAGGCAAGCCGGTGTGCTGGGTCAGCATGGGTTTAGTCTTGTTGGCACCTGCGACTTTCTTGCTGTCCGCCGGCGTCGAGTTCTTGCGCCGCGCGCTCTGGTAGCTGTCGGTAGCCGGCTGGTGCAGCGGGATCAGCTGGTTCTTGCCCGGCCCGATCAGGTCGGCACGGCCCATACGCTGCAGCGCCTCACGCAGCAGCGGCCAGCCCTTGGGATCGTGGTAGCGCAGGAAGGCCTTGTGCAGCCGGCGCTGCTCCTCGCTCTTGACGATGGTCACGCCGTCGCTCTTGTAGGTGACCTTGCGTAGCGGGTTCTTGCCCGAGTGGTACATGGCGGTAGCGGTGGCCATCGGTGACGGGTAGAACGCCTGCACCTGGTCGGCGCGGAAGCCGTTGCCCTTGAGCCACAGGGCCAGGTTCATCATGTCCTCATCGGTGGTGCCCGGATGCGCCGCGATAAAGTACGGGATCAGGTACTGCTCTTTGCCCGCCTCTTTCGAGTACTTCTCGAACATGCGCTTGAACTTGTCGTAGCTGCCGATGCCCGGCTTCATCATCTGATTCAGCGGACCTTCCTCGGTATGCTCCGGGGCGATCTTCAGGTAGCCACCGACGTGGTGGGTGACCAGCTCCTTGACGTACTCCGGCGACTCGACGGCCAGGTCATAGCGCAGACCCGAGGCGATCAGGATTTTCTTCACACCCGGCAGTGCACGGGCGCTGCGATACAGCTGGATCAAGGAGGAATGATCGGTATTCAGGTTCGGGCAGATGCCCGGGAACACGCAGGACGGCTTGCGGCACGCGGACTCGATCTCAGGGCTCTTGCAGGCGATGCGGTACATGTTCGCGGTCGGCCCGCCCAGGTCGGAAATCACCCCGGTAAAGCCTGGCACCTTGTCGCGGATCTCCTCGATCTCGCGAATAATCGACTCTTCGGAACGGTTCTGGATAATCCGCCCCTCATGCTCGGTGATCGAGCAGAAGGTACAGCCGCCAAAGCAGCCACGCATGATGTTCACCGAGAAACGTATCATCTCGTAGGCCGGGATCTTTTCCTTGCCATAGGCCGGGTGCGGAATGCGCGCATAGGGCATGCCGAACACGTAGTCCATCTCTTCGGTGGTCATCGGGATGGGCGGCGGGTTGAACCACACGTCCACCTCGCCATGCTTCTGCACCAGCGCACGGGCGTTGCCCGGGTTGGTTTCCAGGTGCAGCACGCGGTTGGCGTGGGCGTAGAGCACCGGGTCGTTACGCACCTTCTCCATGGACGGCAGGCGGATCACGGTCTTGTCCCGGGTCATCCGCGGGCTGGCCAGGATCTGCACCACCTTGGCCTCCTGCGGATCCTCAACCGGGCCCTTTTCCTGCTCGATGGCGCAGGCCTGGGTGTCCTGGGTGTTGACGTAGGGGTTGATGATCTTGTCGACCTTGCCCGGACGGTCGATACGGGTGGAGTCCACCTCGTACCAGCCCTGCGGCGTATCGCGGCGGATAAACGCGGTGCCGCGCACGTCGGTGATGTCTTCGATCTTGTGGCCGTAGGACAGACGCTGGGCCACTTCGACTATGGCGCGCTCGGCGTTGCCGTACAGCAGGATGTCGGCGCAGGCGTCGATCAGGATCGAGTTGCGCACGCGGTCCTGCCAGTAGTCGTAGTGGGCGATGCGGCGCAGCGAGGCCTCGATGCCGCCGAGCACGATCGGCACATGCTTGTAGGCTTCCTTGCAGCGCTGGCTGTACACCAGACTGGCGCGGTCCGGACGCTTGCCGGCCAGGCCGCCGGGGGTGTAGGCGTCGTCGCTACGGATTTTCTTGTCCGCGGTGTAGCGGTTGATCATCGAATCCATATTTCCAGCCGCAACCCCAAAAAAGAGGTTCGGCTCGCCGAGCTGCATAAAGTCGTCTTTCGACTGCCAGTCCGGCTGGGCGATGATGCCCACGCGGAAACCCTGGGCCTCCAGCAGCCGGCCGATGATGGCCATGCCGAAGGACGGATGATCGACGTAGGCGTCGCCGGTGACGATGATGATGTCGCAGCTATCCCAGCCCAGCTGATCCATCTCTTCCCGGCTCATCGGCAGGAAAGGCGCCGGCCCGAAGCACTCGGCCCAGTATTTTGGATAGTCGAATAACGGCTTGGCTGCTTGCATGGACATGGAAAGTGACCGGCGTTGGCGAACAGGGATGGAAAATCGCGGCCGCGGAATATAGCACAAAATTTAACCAAATCCGACTGCATTGCTAGGGTTAAGCCTAGGCTGATAGCCATATGCCAGGGTTGTTTGTGATCACAAGCCCGCTTGTGCTTATATTCACCCCAGAATGCCCTCGACCTCAGGGAGTGTGCGGTGTCGCGCCCAGCCTTCACGATTCTCCTGCTGCTGAGCCTGGCCTGCTGCAACAGCCTGGCCAGCGCCACGCCGATACTGCTGACACCCGCCAGCAGCGGCGCGTCATTGAATGAGCAAATCGAACTACTGGAAGATGTAGACGGCCAGCTGACTATCGCCGACATGGCCGACCCGGCCGTGCGAAGCCGCTTCCAGCCGGCCAATGGCCGCGCCACCGTCGGCCAGAGCCGCCATCCCTGGTGGGTCAAGGTCAGCCTGCAGCGCCGCCTGGACGCACCCGCCCAGTGGTGGCTGGAAAACGCCGGGATCACCATCTTCAATTTGCAGCTGTACCTGCCTGACGGCCAGGGCGGCTGGCATAAACGCGAAACCGGCGATGCGGTGCCCTACGCCCAGGGTCGCGACCATGCCTATCGGCGCATGCTGTTCAAACTGCCGGAATTGGGCAGCGCACCCATCACCCTGTATTTCCGCAGCCTGGACCCCGCCGGCAACTCGTTCCCCCTCAAGGTCTGGCAACTTCCCGACCTCGAGCAACAGGCCAGCAACGAAAATATCGGCTTCGGCCTGATCTACGGGGTGATCCTGGCCCTGCTGCTGTACAACCTGTTTATCCTGCTGGCCCTGCGCGACAAGGCCTACTTCTGGTACGTGATGGCCACCGCCTGCGTCCTGGTGTTTATCCTCAGCATGACCGGCCACGGCTTCCAGTATCTGTGGCCCGGCAGCGCCGTACCCTTCTGGCTGGACCGCATCACCCTGCCCTCGCTATGGGGCATCTTCGTCATGCGCTTCACCCAGGAACTGCTCTACACCAAACACGGCCTGATCTGGCCGCACCGCCTGCTGAATACCGGCTGCGTGCTCTATATGCTCGCCATCCTGATCAATGCCTTTGGCTTGCGCGCCGAAGGGGCCCTGATGATTGCCCTGACGCCGATCGTCACCGTGCCCACTGCGCTGTTCAGTGCCGGTGTGCGCTGTTACCAGGGCTTTATCCCCGCACGGTTTTATCTGTTCGGTTATGGCGCGGTGCTGAGCAGCACCCTAGTGCTGGTGATGCGCGCGGCCGGGCTGATCGAACCGAGCAATTTCACCGCTTACCTGTTCCCCCTGTCGGTGGCCACCGAAACCATCCTGTTCTCCTTCGCCCTGGCCTACCGCATCCAGATGCTCAAGCAGGAGAAGGCCGCCGCCCTGCAGCAGGCCGACCGCGAAAAAACCGCGCGCCTGGCGCAAGCCCAGGCCAACGCCGCAGAGCTGCAGCACTCGGTAGAGCTACGCACCGCCGAGCTGGCCGCCACCAATGAGCGCCTGCGCCAGCGCGAGCGCGAGTTGCAGCATGCGGCCTTCCACGACCCGCTAACCGAACTGCCGAACCGCCGCTACCTGGTGGAGCGCTGCGAAG